>JANQUV010000081.1:0-21056 GCA_030730585.1 Haliea sp. | reverse complement strand
GCCATCGGCCGGATCCTCGCCCAGTGTGTCGGCGATGGTGCGCGCGTGCACGGCAATGATGTTGCCGGCATCATCCTTAACCACATCAGTGGCTTCAATAACGTAAGCATTGCGCAGGCGAACACGCTTACCGAGCACCAACCGCTTGTACTTTTTGTTAGCCTCTTCGCGGAAGTCATCCGCGTCGATATACACCTCGCGCGTTAGCGTCAGCTGACGGCTGCCCAGTTCCTCCCGGCTGGGGTGAGCCGGCGCGGTGATTGCCTGTTCATGGGTTTCTGCGAGGTCGGTCAGGATCACTTTGAGCGGGTTTAGCACGCACATGGCGCGCGGGGCATTGTTGTTCAGGTCGTCGCGAATGGCGTGTTCGAGCATCGCCACATCAACCACGCCGTCGCTGCGGGTAACACCGATCATGTCGCAGAAAGCGCGGATTGACCCCGGGGTGAAGCCGCGCCGGCGCATGCCAGCGATCGTCGGCATGCGCGGGTCATCCCAACCGGTCACGATACCGTCATCCACCAGAGCTTTGAGTTTGCGTTTGCTGGTGACCGTGTAGTTCAGGTTCAGCCGGCCGAATTCGTATTGCCGGGGCCGCGCAGGCACCGGCAGGTGCTCCAACAGCCAATCATACAAGGGGCGATGGTCTTCAAACTCCAGCGTGCAAATGGAGTGGGTCACGCCTTCAATGGCGTCCTCTTGCCCATGCGCAAAATCGTAGGTGGGATAAATCACCCAGTCGCTGCCGGTTTGGTGGTGTGCAACCTTGCGAATGCGGTAGAGAATCGGGTCGCGCAGGTTCATGTTCGGCGACGCCATATCGATGCGCGCCCGAAGCACACAGCTCCCTTCGTCGAGTTCGCCGGCCCGCATGCGCTCGAGCAGGTCGAGGTTTTCCTCCACTGAGCGCTCCCGATGCGGGCTGTTGCGGCCGGGCTCGGTGAGCGTGCCGCGATACTCCCGTGCCTGCTCGGCATTCAGGTCGCACACGTAGGCATGGCCAGTGCGCACCAAATGCAGGGCCCAATCGTAAAACTGCTGGAAATAGCTGGAGGCAAAACGCACCTCGCCGGCCCACTGATACCCCAGCCAACGCACGTCTTCCTGGATGGCGTCGATAAACTCCTGGCTCTCTTTCTCCGGGTTGGTATCGTCAAAGCGCAGGTGACAGTGGCCTGCGAAGCGCTCGGCAAGGCCGAAGTTCAGGCAAATCGACTTGGCGTGGCCCACATGCAAATAGCCGTTGGGCTCGGGGGGGAAGCGGGTGACGACCGCCGCTACGCGGCCAGCCGCGAGATCATCCGCAATCACGCTTTGAAGAAAGTTGTTACCGGGCTTGTTATCCATGGAGCCTGTGAGTTCCCAAAAGGCTGGGATTATAGCCCCAGACGCGCGCAGCATACAGCTCTACTCGGCCCTGCGCCGGATATCAGGCACAGCCCCTATATGGCGCAGGCCTCAGGTTACCGGCACAGCGGCTGCCCTGCATACTTGCAGGGCAATAAGTGTGCGCTAGTGCCAATCGCACGTCTGATGTTTTATACGCCGGCAAAAGTCCGTATCATTACGCTCTCATTTTGATTCAACCCTCAGACTTTTCATTGACTAATAAAGGCGGCGTATCTGCAATGGTTATCATTAAAACAACCTTTGGTGACATCACCCTGACTCTGGACGCAGACAAGGCACCCATTACGGTGGCCAATTTCTTGAAGCATGCGCGCGACGGGTCTTACGATGGCACCATTTTTCATCGCGTCATCGACAATTTCATGATTCAGGGGGGCGGCTTTGACACCGATATGCGCCAGAAGCCCGCCGGTGAGCCGATTGAGAACGAAGCAGACAACGGCTTGAAGAACAATTTCGGCACCGTTGCCATGGCGCGCACAATGGACCCGCACTCTGCCACCGCGCAGTTCTTTATTAACGTGAAGGACAACGACTTCCTCAACCATAGCGGCAAAAACATGCAGGGCTGGGGCTATGCGGTGTTCGGTAAGGTGACCGGCGGCGAAGAGGTTCTGAACAAGATTCGCGTACTGCCAACCACCAGCCGCGGTGGCCATCAGGATGTACCCGTTGACCCGGTCATCATCGAAACGGTTGAGATCATCGAAGACTGACAGGTAAAGACCGCAGTGACTGCAACCTATTTGATTTCAGATCTACATCTGGAATCTACCCGGCCTGCGACGGTACGGGCACTGCGTCGTTTCCTGCTCGATCATCAGGACTGCGATGCCCTGTATATCCTGGGGGACCTGTTTGAAGTCTGGATTGGCGATGACGACGACACACCGTTGGCTCGTGAAGTCACCGAGATGCTGCGTCGTTTCACCGCCGCGGGGCCTGCTTTGTATCTGCTGCCGGGAAACCGTGACTTCTTACTTGGGCGCGATTTTTGCGCCGCAGTAGGCGGCAAATTACTGCGAGACCCCCGCGTGGTCAGCCTTTACGGTACGCCCACCCTGCTTATGCACGGCGACAGCCTCTGCACCCAGGACACCGAGTATCAGGCGTTCCGCAAAACGACCCGCTCCAGCGCCTGGCAAACAGAGTTGCTCGCACGCTCATTGGAGGACCGCCGGGCACTGGCGCGGGAGCTGCGCCAACGCAGTCGCGAAGCGACCAGCAACAAAGCGGAGGACATTATGGATGTGACCCCGAGTGAGGTGGAGCGCGCCCTGCTGGACCACGCAGTGCAGCGCATGGTGCACGGCCACACACACCGACCGGCACGCCATGAACATGTCGCCGGTGTGCGCTGGGTGCTAGGGGACTGGGACCAGAAAGGTTGGTATTTAAAGATATCTCCCGAAGGAGTTGACCTTAAAAGTTTTGATATAAAACAGTAGTTTAAGAAATTAACCTAAAGTAAAAATAGAAGTTATGCAGCCGCTGGCACGCCACTATGAAAGCGAAACTCGGCGTCGGTACCCGTAACCAGCTGGGCCTCTACCTGCTTTAAATGCTGCAGCCTCTGGGTAATATCCTCAGGCGCAGCCAAACCGCTGGCCAGCCCAATATAGTCCTGAAAGTGACGCGCCTCAGACTTCAGCAGTGAGCCGTAAAAGGCCGCCAGCTCATCATCAAGATGAGGAATGAGCGCGGCGAAACGCTCGCAGGAGCGCGCTTCAATCAGCGCGCCTACTAGCAAGGTGTCCACCAGTCGGCCTGGTTCCTTGCCTCGCACTTCAGCACGCAAACCCGCCGCATAACGCGATGCCGACAGCTGCGGATAAGCAATATTGCGCCGCTGCATAATCGCGAACACCTGCTCAAAATGGCGTAACTCCTCGCGCGCCAGCCGCGACAGTTTGTTAAGCAGGCGCGGATGATCAACGTAACGATACATCAGGTTAAGCGCCGTGGACGCCGCCTTCTTTTCGCAGTTGGCGTGATCGACCAGTAAGGTGTGCTGGTTTTCCAGTGCCCAATGCACCCAGGCGTCAGGGGTTGCGCAGGGCAGAAATGCGCGCAACGGCGCTAGCAAAGCCTCGGTCATAACTGAACACCGCCAAAGAGGTCGGGAGTGCGCATATACCGTTCATAGTGCGCCTCGGAGAGAGTATAGAATTCGCGGTCAATTTGATCACGCAGCTCCGGCAAGGGTAGCCGCGAGAACCCCGCGTGCACCTCAAAACCAAAGTCGGCAGGCCGCTCAATCTGGGCTGCGCCGGCCTTCAACAAGCTAAACACCCAACAATACTCGTCGTGTTCGGGATTAAAGCGCAGTTGTTGTACCTGCAACTGCCACGCCAGCAGCGGTTTATCCAGCACAGTGAGCATGTTGCTCACGCACTGTGACAGAAAACCTGATAAGCGACCATCAATCGCCTGCTTTTGCTCTGCTGAATAGCTATTCCAGTGAATCACTTCATGACTAAAGCGCTTGCAGCCTCGACAGACGGCATCACCGATGCCCGTAGAGCAGACGCCAATGCACGGGGTCTTTATGGCAGGTTTAAGCATAGTTGGAGTGTTGTGATGCACGAAAAACAGGCAAAAATTGTACGTCATCACTGCGCTGAATGCACGGTATAAGCGTTTGATTTATTTATCTTAAACCGCTGCTGGGATATACTTCAGCGGCGAATTACACGGCAGCGGGCGCAGCTCAATTGGCTGTGCGCCGCGCCACCCCGCCCTCGTTATAAGGAGTTTTACTGTGCTAGACGCCTACCGCGACCACGTGGCCGAAAGGGCCGCCATGAATATCCCGCCAAAGCCGCTGAACCCCGAACAGGTTGCTGCGCTGGTGGAGCTCCTTAAGAACCCGCCCGCCGGCGAAGAAGCCTTTCTTCTCGACCTTATTACACACCGGGTACCGCCGGGTGTCGACGAAGCCGCCTACGTCAAAGCTGGTTTTTTGTCCGCGCTGGTGCGCGGAGAAGCGAGCAGCCCTGTCATCACGCCAGAAGCAGCAGTTGTGCTGCTGGGCAATATGCACGGCGGCTACAACATCGAAACACTAGTCAGCCTTTTGAAAGACGACCGCTTGAGCGCTCTGGCAGCTGCTGAGTTAAAGCACACCTTGCTGGTATTTGACTCATTCCACGATGTAGAAGAACTGGCCAAAGCAGGTAACGCGCACGCGCAGGGCGTACTGGAAGCCTGGGCCGCCGGGGAATGGTTTACCAATCGCCCCGCGGTACCCGAGTCCATTAAAGTCTCGGTATTCAAAGTGACGGGCGAAACCAACACGGACGACCTGTCCCCTGCTCCCGATGCCTGGTCGCGTCCAGACATCCCACTGCACGCGCTGTCTATGTACAAAATGACCCGCGACGGCCTCACGCCGGAAGAGCACGGCGTAACCGGCCCCATGGGCCAGGTGGCCAAGCTGCAGGATATGGGCCTGCCGGTGGCGTTTGTGGGCGACGTGGTGGGCACTGGCTCATCGCGTAAATCTGCTACCAACTCGGTGTTGTGGTTTTTCGGGGACAACATGCCCGGCGTGCCCAACAAAAAGGGCGGCGGCATCTGCATCGGCAACAAGGTTGCCCCCATTTTCTACAACACCATGGAAGATGCCGGCGCGCTGGTGTTTGAAGCACCGGTAGACGATTTGCATATGGGCGACATCATCGAAGTTCGCCCCTATGACGGCAAGATACTCTCCGAAAGCGGTGCCGTGCTGTCAGAATTCGAACTCAAGTCGGAGGTACTGCTGGATGAAGTGCGCGCCGGCGGCCGCATCAACCTGATCATTGGCCGTGGGCTGACCACCCGTGCCCGCGAAGCACTGGGCCTGCCCCTGACCGACCTGTTCCGCACCCCCGAGCAGCCTGTGGATAGCGGCAAAGGCTTCACGCTCGCACAAAAAATGGTCGGCAAGGCCTGCGGCATGCAGGGTATGCGCCCTGGCACCTACTGCGAGCCACGCATGACCACAGTCGGCTCACAGGATACCACCGGGCCTATGACGCGCGATGAGCTGAAAGACCTCGCCTGCCTCGGCTTCTCTGCCGACCTGGTGATGCAGTCCTTTTGCCACACGGCGGCTTACCCCAAGCCGGTAGACATTGATACCCAGCACACCCTGCCCGACTTCATCATGACCCGTGGCGGTGTGTCGCTGCGGCCGGGCGACGGCATTATCCACAGCTGGCTGAACCGCATGCTGCTGCCCGACACCGTCGGCACCGGCGGCGACAGCCACACCCGCTTCCCCATGGGCATTTCGTTCCCCGCGGGTTCGGGCCTGGTGGCATTTGCCGCGGCAACCGGCGTTATGCCACTGGATATGCCGGAATCCGTGCTGGTGCGCTTCAAGGGCGAAATGCAGCCCGGCATTACACTGCGCGACCTGGTACACGCCATTCCCTACTACGGCATTCAGCAGGGTCTGTTAACGGTAGAGAAAAAAGGCAAGAAGAACATCTTCTCCGGCCGCATTCTGGAAATTGAGGGGCTCAAAGGCCTGACAGTAGAGCAAGCCTTCGAGTTGTCAGATGCCTCTGCGGAGCGCTCTGCCGCAGGCTGCACCATTGCACTGGACGAGGAAACCATTGCCGAATACCTGCGCTCCAACGTCGTACTGCTGCGCTCCATGATCGCCGAAGGTTACGGTGACAGCCGCACACTGGAACGCCGCGCGGTGAAAATGGAAGAGTGGCTGGCTAATCCGAGCCTGATGGCTGCCGATGCCGACGCCGAGTACGCCGCGGTGATTGAGATCGACCTGGCCGAGGTTCTCGAGCCTATCGTGTGTGCCCCTAACGACCCGGACGATGCACGCCTGCTGTCTGCCGTTGCCGGCGATAAAGTTGACGAAGTGTTCATCGGCAGCTGCATGACCAACATCGGCCATTTCCGCGCCGCTGGCAAACTACTGGATCAACACAAGGGCGACCTCTCCACGCGCCTGTGGATTTCTCCACCAACGCGCATGGATGAACACCTGCTGATGGAGGAAGGCTACTACAACATCTTCGGCCGTGCGGGTGCTCGTACCGAAATGCCCGGCTGCTCTCTGTGCATGGGCAACCAGGCGCGCGTGGCCCCGAACAGCACGGTACTCTCCACCTCCACGCGTAACTTTCCGAACCGCCTGGGAGACGGCGCCAACGTCTATCTCACGTCAGCGGAGCTGGCAGCGGTGGGCGCCATTCTGGGCAGGCTGCCCACGCCCGAGGAATATTTGGAATACACCCGCAGCCTGGACGCCATGTCCTCAGAGATCTATCGCTATATGAACTTCGACAAGATCGTTGAGTTTCAAAAAAGCGCCGAAGAAGGCAAACGCATCTCTGCAGTACAGATCGATACGGTCGTCGCCTGAGTCACCGCACGGCGTTCGCAGCCCGCTCCGGCGGGCCCGGATGCCTCCGACAATGCCAGGGGCCGAATACCTAAACAGGAACAGTAAGCCTGGCCAGGCACCAACAACAGACACAAAAAAGCCGGCGCTAAGCCGGCTTTTTTGTGTCCAAGTAAAACGCTCTGGTTTAGAGCGCAGACTCCAGCTCAGGCAGCGCGTCGAACAGATCTGCCACCAAACCGTAATCGGCCACTTGAAAGATCGGTGCGTCCTCGTCTTTATTAATCGCCACGATAACCTTGGAATCTTTCATACCGGCCAAGTGCTGAATAGCGCCGGAAATGCCGACAGCAATGTACAAGTCGGGGGCCACAATTTTGCCGGTCTGGCCAACCTGCATATCGTTGGGTACAAAGCCTGCGTCAACCGCCGCACGTGACGCGCCAATAGCAGCGCCCAGTTTGTCGGCAATACCTTCAAGCAACTTGAAGTTGTCGCCGTTTTGCATGCCGCGGCCACCCGAGATAACCACCGGTGCCGCCGTGAGCTCCGGACGGTCTGATACCGCAACTTCCTCGCTGATAAAGGTGGAGAGCCCAGCGTCATGCACTGCTGTGAGCGCCTCAATGCTGGCCGACCCGCCCTCTGCAGCGGCTGCGTCAAACGCGGTGATGCGCACGGTGATGACCTTGCGGGCATCGCTGCTCTGTACCGTGGCGATCACGTTACCAGCGTAGATGGGCCGCTTGAACGTATCTGCCGATTCGATGCCCGTGACATCGGAGATCTGCGCAACATCCAGCAAAGCAGCCACGCGCGGCATGATGTTCTTGCCGTTGGAGGTGGAGGGAGCAATGATATTGTCATACCCCGTGGCGACTTCTGCGATCAGCAAGCTTACATTTTCCGCCAGCTGATGCTCATACGCTGCGTTGTCGGCAACCAATACTTTGCTCACGCCCGCGACCTTGGCCGCCTCTTCACCCACAGCGGCACAACCGGCGCCCGCCACCAGGATGTCGATGCCTGCGCCGAGCGCCTGTGCGGCAGCTACCGCATTCAGCGTTGCCGGTTTCAGGCTGCTGTTGTCGTGTTCTGCTATGACCAATGTACTCATGAGATCACCTTCGCCTCGTTCTTCAGTTTGTCAACCAGCTGTGCAATGTCGCTCACCTTGATGCCCGCTTGGCGCTCGGCTGGTGGCTCAACCTTCAGCTGCGTAATGTGGTGTGACACCTCAACGCCAAGGTCAGCAGGGCTGTAAACATCCAGCTGCTTCTTTTTCGCCTTCATGATGTTGGGCAGGGACGCGTAGCGTGGCTCGTTCAGGCGCAGGTCAGTGGTGACAATCGCCGGCAGGCTCAAGCTAACCGTCTGCAGCCCGCCATCAACTTCACGAATAACATTAAGTTTGTCGCCTTCTACCTTGATTTCTGAGGCAAAAGTACCTTGTGGCATGTTCGCCAACGCGCCCAGCATCTGGCCGGTTTGGTTGTTGTCGCCATCAATGGACTGTTTACCCAGAATGACCAACTGCGGCTGCTCCTTGTCCACCACGCCCTTCAGTAACTTGGCGATGACCAGCGGCTCAATGCGCCCTTCGGTTTCCACGTGGATGCCACGGTCTGCGCCCAAGGCGAGTGCGGTGCGGATTTGTTCCTGGCAGGGCTTTTCTCCGACCGACACAGCGATCACTTCAGTCGCAACTCCAGCTTCTTTAAGGCGCACCGCTTCTTCCACGGCGATCTCACAGAATGGGTTGATAGCCATTTTGACGTTGTTCAATTCAACGTCACTGCCATCACCCTTGGCACGGACTTTGACGTTATAGTCAACGACGCGCTTAACGGCAACAAGAACCTTCATAAGGATTTCCAACGCTAGTTTCAGGTGGGTTTGAAAGGGCCAGAGCACGCTTTCGGGGGCACTGGCCTGAGCTCGGGCCGCTATGTTGCCGCCAAAGACCCTACAGGTCAAGCGTGTTACAAGGACGACAGATATACGTTACTGGACAGAACCCGAGCACGGCAAGGTGCCAGCCTTGTGGTTTTTAACCTTTAAAAATTATATACTTGCGCGGCTTTTTTGGCTGGCCGTCGATTTAGTCGTACAGGCCCACAGCAGGCCAAGGAATCCCCCGCGCAACTAGAGGAGCCTACCGTGGAACGTGAATCAATGGAATTTGACGTAGTGATCGTTGGCGCGGGGCCTGCGGGCTTGTCTGCCGCCTGCCACATTATGCAACTTGCACAGGCGCAAGAGCGCGAAGTGACTGTGTGTGTCGTCGAAAAGGGCTCAGAGGTGGGCGCCCACATTCTGTCCGGGGCGGTTCTGGAGCCGCGCGCTTTGGCCGAGCTTTTCCCCGACTGGGCAAACATGGGCGCACCGCTTAACACCGCGGTCACTCACGATAATTTCTTTTTCTACACCGGCGCCAAAAAAGCCATCAAACTGCCCAATTTTCTTATCCCCAAGCCTACGCACAATGAAGGCAACTATATTGTGTCAATGGCCAACGTCTGCCGCTGGCTGGCAGAGCAGGCGGAGAACCTGGGTGTGGAAGTTTACCCGGGCTTTGCGGCCGCCGAGGTACTGTTCCACGGCGACGGGCGCGTCAAGGGCATTGCCACCGGCGACATGGGTATAGGTGCAGACGGCGAGCAGAAAGGCAGCTACACCCCGGGCATGGAGCTTCACGCGCGCTACACCTTGTTTGCAGAGGGTTGCCGAGGCCACCTGGGCAAGCAGTTGATCAGCCGCTTCGGCCTGGATGAAGGCAAAGACCCCCAGCATTACGGGCTCGGCATCAAGGAAATCTGGGAAATTCCAGCTGAACAGCACGAAGAGGGCCTGGTGGTCCATGGCTTGGGCTGGCCGCTGCAGGAAAGTGGTGCCAGTGGCGGCGCGTTCCTCTATCACGCCGAGAACAATCAGGTTTACTTGGGCCTCATCACGGACCTGAATTACAGCAACCCGCACTTGAGCCCCTTTGAGGAGTTTCAGCGCTGGAAGCAGCACCCCGAGACGCTGAAATACATTCAGGGTGGCTCACGCATCAGCTACGGCGCGCGCGCTATCGCCAAGGGCGGCTATAACTCCCTGCCGAAAATGCATTTCCCCGGCGGGCTCCTGATCGGCTGCGATGCGGGCACTCTCAACGCGGTAAAAATCAAAGGCAATCATACGGCGATGAAGAGCGGCATGCTGGCGGCGGAATCTGTGGTTGAGGCCCTGTTGCAGGGTGACGCCGCCCCGGCCGATCTCGCGACCTTTGCTGATCGCGTGAAGAACTCCTGGCTACACGAGGAACTCTACACAACGCGCAATTTCAGTGGCTTCATGCACAAGTTCGGCTTTATGCTGGGTTCAGCGATGGTGTGGGTCGACCAAACGCTGTTTGGTGGCAAACTGCCTTTCACCCTCAGCGATTCGGTGCCTGACTACGCCACCCTGAAGCCGGCGAAAGACTGCAAGAAACCGGCCTACCCCAAGCCCGACAACAAGGTCACCTTCGACCGGCTGTCGTCTGTGTTTCTCTCCAACACCAATCACGAGGAAGATCAGCCCTGCCACTTAACACTGATCGACCCCAGTATTCCGTTGGATAAAAACCTGCCGATGTACGACGAGCCAGCGCAGCGCTACTGCCCGGCGGGCGTGTATGAAGTCGTTGAGGATGCACAGGGGCAGCGCTTCCAGATCAATGCGCAAAACTGCGTGCACTGCAAAACCTGTGACATCAAAGACCCTGCGCAAAACATTATTTGGGTGACACCGGAAGGCTTTGGCGGGCCCACCTACCCGAACATGTAACACGAACCGCCCTCTGCAGTAGCGCGCCTACTGCAGAGGGAACCAGGTCCCCGCACTGCAAACCTGCAGTATGCTGTCCCGCTCCTCAGCGCTCTCTACCAGGCGATACCAGGCAGGCCGTGTGAGCAACGCACTGAGCCCATGCGCCAGGCGAACCCCCGCCACATCACCAACCTCAGGCTCAAGAAACAGTGCGTGAGCACTGTCGATGGCGACCTCACGCCCGGTATTGAGGCGAGCGACCAACGTGTCGCCCTCGCGATTCATGTCAGTCACTACCAGAGGGTGCAGTTCCACCTGGATACGCCATTTTTCAACGGGCGTCACAAGGTAGTATTCCCCATCCTCTTCACGGCGCAGGATGCTGGCAAACAAGGCTACCAGCGTTTCGCGTTTGATCTGGCCACCCTCGTGATACCACCTGCCGTCGGCGGCAACGCGGATGTCAATATCACCGGAAAGCGGTGGATGCCAGCGCTCAAGCGGGGGGCCTTGCTTGGCCTTTACTGCGGGGACTTGCCCCGCAAGGAACTCGAGTGGATCAGCCATAATGCTGCCCTCGTATGTGAATCAGGGAATGACCCTGACGTTGATGACCCCTTCCAGAGCACGCATGGAAGAGAGGCTTGCCTCAGCCGGGCAAATATCCATATCGATAAGGTTGTAGGCGATGTTGTCCCGGCTCTTGTTCAGCATATCAATCACGTTGATATCCAGTTCGGCAAGAATGGAGAGCACGCTGCCGAGAATTTTCGGCACGTTATGATTGGTGACAGCAAGGCGGCAGCCCCCTGCCCTTTCCAGCTGTAGCGAAGGGAAGTTGACGGCGTTGCGGATATTCCCGTTCTCAAGAAAATCACGCAGTTGGTCTGCCGCCATAATGGCGCAGTTATCTTCGGCCTCGTCCGTGCTGGCACCGATGTGCGGCATCAGCAAAGCATTCTTGCAGCCGATAAGCGCAGGGCTGGGGAAGTCTGCAATGTACTTGCGCAGTTGCTTATTTTCCAGCGCCACCAGCAGCGCCGCTTCATCAACGATCTCCTGCCGGGCAAAATTCAGCAGGCAGGCATGTGCTGGCATGGCACCCAGCAGTTCGGCGTTGATTAGCCCACGGGTTGATTCCAGCGCCGGCAGGTGCAAAGTGACGTAGTCACTACGGGCAAACAGCACCGCCAGAGAGTCTGCCTTGCGCACCTGGCTGGACAAACGCCACGCCGCATCCACGGAAAGTGCCGGGTCGTACCCAATCACCTCCATACCCAGAGTGAGGGCCATGTCAGCAACCAGCGAGCCAATCGCGCCGAGACCGACAACACCCAGAGTTTTGCCACGCAACTCGTTACCCTTGAAGTGCTTTTTATTGGCCTCCAGCGTTTTGTTGAGCTCAGCTGCATCGGTGATTTGCGCCAAACCTTGAACATACTCCAGCCCGTCCACAACGCCTCGCGAGCCCAACAAGAGCCCGGCGGCCACCAACTCTTTCACCGCATTGGCGTTGGCGCCGGGAGAGTTAAACACCGGGATACCACGCTGAGTGCAGTCGGCGACGGGGATATTGTTGACACCCGCACCGGCGCGGCCGATCGCCAACACGCTCTCAGCGATATCTGCCGCCTGTAGCTTATGACTGCGCAGTAAAATGGCGTCGGGGTGAGCGAACTCACTGGCAACTTCATAGCCTTCGCGCGGTAGGCGTTCCAACCCCTTCAGGGAGATTTGGTTAAGCGTGAGAATGCGTCTGGCCATAATGAGGATGCTGTCCTTGAAGAGTATCGCTATGCGCAGGTTCTCTGGAGAGCCTGCGCATAGCCAGAATGAGTCAGAAGAATCGCAAGCTGAGCATCACAGTACCGAAATATCGGCTTCTGCACGCAGGCCTTGCTGGTGCTCTACCTGCAGCACAGCACCGTATTCACTGCCAATGCGCTGGCTTAGCACACGCTGCTCGCCATCGGCCAGGCTGGCAAGCGTTCCAGCCTGCACCCGCACCAGCTGAAGCACACGTGCATCTCCTGAGGAGTCGATGACGTAGTCAGCAATCGGTGCCCCTGCGGGTTCCGGTAGGCTAAAGGCCCGCTGTAATACTGCCGGGGGCAGCACGCGGCTATCACGCAACGCGCCCAGCTCCACCTGCCACTCCAGATTTTCACGCGTAGCCAAGGCTTCAACGCTTTGACCACCCGAGGAGAGCTCGGCCACAGCCTGCGCCGCTGCAATCTCCAACGCTTCGCGCGCGCGCTCACGCGTCAGCGTACGGGTAATGTCGTCCCGCACATCTTCCAGTGGCTGCAAGGCGGGCTGATTGTGCTCGTGCAGGTGCACGGCAATAAATCGATCGCCACCCAGCTCCAACACTTCGCTATTGTGCCCCAGCTCCAGTACGTCTTCGGAAAAGGCAGCACGCAGCACTGCGGGGTCCGCCAGCGGCCCCTCACGCTGTTCACGAGTCACCGGGGCCGCGCGCTGCACCTCAAGGCCCAGCTCTTGCGCAGGGGAGCGCAAGCTGTCGGCGGTGAACGCGATATCACGCAGCTTCTCCACTGCCAGCAGCAGTGCTACACGGGCGTCTGCTTCCTGCAAACGCGCCTCCAACTCTGGGCGTAACTCCTCAATGCTCGGTGCTTGTGCGTCGCGACGCTCTGTTACGACCAGAATATGCGTGCCGGCGTCGGTGGTCACCGGCGCTGAAACAACGTCCACTTCCAATGCGGCGACAGCTTCCTCCATTTCCGGTGGGAATGCATCGCCCGCAGAAAAGCCCAAGTCGCCACCATTACTTGCAGAGCCTACGTCATCAGAACGCTCCGCGGCCACATCAGCGAAAGCTTGCCCTGCTGCCAACGCTTCCTCAGCTGCCGCAACGCGAGCGGCGAAATCGGTATCGGATTCGCCACTGCGGCGCTCGAGTAATATGTGAGACACGCGGTTTTCAGTCTGATACTGGTAGTTATCCAGCTGGATTTTGTACTCTTCCTCAATGGCCGCGTCTTGCACCGGCTGGCGGAAATCATCCAGGCCCAGTTCGATGTAATCAAGCACCACAGACTCAGGCGTCATAAACTGCGCTTCATTAGCCCCGTAGTAGCTTGCCAACTCGTCGTCCGTAACCACAACGGATTCCAGAAAGGGTGTGAGCGGCATAGTGAGGTAACGAACATCCCGCTGCTCGGCAACGATCCGCGCAGTTAGAGCGAGTTCCGCCGGTGTGGCAAAATCGCTACCAGCCAGCCCTGCACGCACCTGCCCCAGCACGAGATCATCGCGCAGGGCGCTCTTGAAAGAGGCCGGCGTATAGCCCGCAGAAGCCAGCAGGCTCTTGTACATCTCTGCGGAGAACTCGCCATCCAGCTGGAACTGCTCCATGCCCCCAATAACGGCGCCCAACTCAGCTTCTGATACGGTAAGGCCCATGCTCAAGGCAGACTGCATCAACAACTTGCGAGACACAATCCCTTCCAAGGCCTGCGCACTAAGGCGCTGCTCGTCGAGCATAGCGGGGTCCAGGTTATCGCCCATCATCGCAATCAACTGGCGCCGCTGAGTGTCGACGGCCTGCTGTAATTCCAGCGGGCTGACCGTTTCACCATTGACCTCGGCTACCGTGTTGCCGCTGCCGCCCAGCAAAATGGATTCAATGCCAAACAACGCAAAGGAGATGACGATCAAGCCAACGACAACTTTCGCCGCCGTTCCCTGGGTACTTTTGCGAATATTCTGAAGCATTTTTTTCGTTCCTTATCACCAAAAAAGCGCACTCATGAGTGCGCTTTTCCCTGAACCGCTACCGGTTATCCGGCAGAATCAAGGGCGCAACGCGAGCGTACGCCCCGGGCATCAAAACCGCCCTGCAACCTGCAAGTTATACGTTAACGGCATCTTTGAGTGCTTTACCAGGCTTGAAGCCAGGTACTTTAGATGCTTTTATCTGGATGGTCTGCCCGGTTTGCGGGTTGCGACCTTCACGAGCAGCGCGGTCTTTCACTGCGAACGTGCCAAAGCCAACCAGAGTGACCTGATCGCCTTTTTTCAGGGTTTGCGTAATACTTTCCACAACGGCGTCAAGAGCCCGACCAGCGGAAGCTTTTGGCAGGTCGGCAGCGGCAGCGATGGCATCAATGAGTTCAGTCTTATTCACAGGTATCCCCTTGGGTTGTTATCTGGCTTAGATTTGGTGTTTTGTTCCGCAGTATAGTGCGGGGTTTCGTAATGCAGCAAGCCTGCATCAAGGCGTGATTCCAGCTACCACCGGCAAGCACCTGTGGGCACCCGAGCCTAGAGGAAACGCGCTGAATCCAGGGCAGTGACTGTATACCAGAGCCGAGTTAGCGGTCAACCAACACCCGCCTATCAATGTGTATTTATGCGATTTTTCTCGCCGGACTCGCCCTCTTGGGCACTGCCAGGAGCAGGCGCAAGGTACTCTTCATCTGTCAGTGGTTCTGGCATGTGCTCCAGAGCGATCGCCAATACTTCATCGATCCACTTCACCGGGCGTATCTGCAGGTCCTGCTTGATATTGTCTGGCACTTCTTTGAGGTCGCGTTCATTCTCTTTAGGGATGATAACGGTTTTAATGCCACCACGGCGTGCCGCAAGCAATTTCTCTTTTAACCCGCCGATTGGCAAAACCTCACCGCGCAGGGTGATCTCGCCGGTCATCGCAACGTCGGCACGCACAGCAATATTCGTGCTGATTGACACCAGCGCCGTACACATCGCCACGCCTGCACTGGGCCCATCTTTCGGTGTGGCCCCTTCCGGCACGTGGATGTGAACATCGTGCTTATCGTGCCATGAGGCAGGAATACCCAG
Organism: Haliea sp.; assembly: GCA_030730585.1. GTDB lineage: Bacteria > Pseudomonadota > Gammaproteobacteria > Pseudomonadales > Halieaceae > Haliea. The sequence goes on along the minus strand of JANQUV010000081.1, from coordinate 5,665 downwards.
CATCTGCGAACGACTGCGCACAACAGTGGTCGCCGCTTGTATCGACTCCTGCATCACGTCGCCCAGGGAGCCTGTTTTGACATAGCGGCCTTTGCCCGCCACCGCTGCCGCTTCGATGGTCAATAGCTCACCACCGACAGAGGTCCATGCTAGCCCGGTTACCTGGCCAACCTTGTTCTGCTCTTCAGCAATCCCGTAATTGTATTTGCGCACTCCAAGCAGATCGGGAAGCATTTCAGGCGTCACCTGAGCTTCGATATCGCTTTCTTTCAAAGCGATAAGCTTGACCATTTTGCGGCAAATTTTAGCAATCTCGCGCTCTAAGGCACGCACCCCCGCTTCCCGCGTATAGTAACGAATGAGGTCGGTAACAGTGTCTTCGCCAATCGCAATTTCTTCTTTGGCCAAGCCGTTCTGCCGGATCTGCTTGGGCACCAGGTAACGGGCCGCAATGCTTACCTTTTCGTCTTCGGTGTAGCCAGGAATGCGAATAACTTCCATCCGGTCCAGCAAAGGGCCGGGGATATTCATGGTGTTTGAGGTGCACACAAACATCACGTCGGAGAGGTCGTAATCGACCTCCAGATAATGATCGTTGAAGGCATGGTTCTGCTCGGGGTCTAGCACCTCAAGCATGGCAGAGGCCGGATCACCGCGGTGATCCATGCCCATTTTGTCGATCTCATCGAGCAAAAACAGGGGATTACGCACGCCAGCCTTGGCCATTTTTTGCAACAGTTTGCCGGGCATTGAGCCTATATAGGTGCGCCGATGTCCGCGAATTTCAGCCTCATCCCGCACACCCCCAAGGGCCATACGCACGAACTTGCGATTAGTGGCTCGCGCCAATGATTCGCCAAGTGACGTCTTACCGACGCCCGGGGGCCCAACCAGGCAGAGCACCGGGCCTTTTACCTTGCGTACGCGCTTCTGCACCGCGAGGTACTCGAGAATTCTCTCCTTCACCTCTTCCAGGCCGAAATGATCTTCGTTGAGAATTCCGGACGCACGCTTCAGGTCATGCTTTACCTTGCTGCGATGCGACCACGGAACACTCACCATCCAGTCGATATAGCTGCGAACCACCGACGCTTCCGCTGACATCGGCGACATCATCTTGAGCTTGTTAAGCTCCCCTACCGCCTTGCTGCGCGCTTCGTCGGGCATGCGCGCGTCATCGATGCGCGACTGCAAATCGTCCAACTCACTGGGCGCCTCATCCAGATCACCAAGCTCTTTCTGAATAGCTTTCATTTGCTCGTTCAGGTAGTACTCGCGCTGGCTCTTCTCCATCTGCTTCTTGACGCGCCCGCGAATGCGTTTCTCTACCTGGAACAGATCGATCTCGGCCTCCATCAGCCCCATCAAGTGTTCCAGGCGCGCGCGAATGTCCGAGATCTCAAGAATCGCCTGCTTTTCCTGCAGGTCCACGCTCATGTGTGCCGCGATGGTATCGGCGAGGCGGCCGGGTTCATCAATGCCAGACAAGGACGTCAGAACTTCAGCGGGGACCTTTTTACTCAGGTTGACGTACTTTTCGAACTGGGTGACTGTAGATCGCAACAAACCTTCCGCCTCGTCATCCGGCACATCGTCGCTCTCGATTTCGCGCACACCGGCGACCGTAAAGGGCCCTTCGTCGTCCACGTTATCAATGGCCGCACGAAAGCTGCCCTCTACCAACACCTTGATGGTGCCATCGGGCAATTTGAGCAGCTGTAGGATGTTGGATACCGTGCCAACCTGATAAATATCATCCACACCTGGATTGTCGTCAGCGGCATTTCGCTGGGCCACAAGCAACACCTGCTTGCTGCCCGCCATCGCATCTTCGAGTGCCTCAACCGACTTTTCCCGGCCCACAAAGAGTGGCAACACCATATGCGGATACACCACAACATCGCGCAGGGGCAGCAGAGGAAGGTCGATAACCGAGGAAGAACCCATAAAAATCTCCGGGTTGTGAATGGTCAATGCTGAACTCTAGATGGGGGCCATGTTGCGGAACACAACCCCCACCACAAAGCGCGAGGGTTTCGAAGTGAGCCCTGCAACACAGAACTCGCTCCGTTTTAACCCCGCCTACTCGTCGGTGGACGCCGCTCGTGCGGTTGGCTCGGGACTCTGGTAGACGAGCAGAGGCTCGGAGTCGCCGCGAATCACCGATTCGTCGATCACCACCTTGCTAACATCACTGCGGGAGGGAATGTTGTACATGGACTCGAGCAGCACACCCTCAAGAATCGAACGCAGGCCACGTGCACCGGTCTTGCGCTCCATCGCGCGCTCCGCCACTGCGCGCAAGCCATCCTCACGGAAGTCGACCTCTACACCCTCCATCTCGAACAACTTGCTGTATTGCTTGGTCAACGCATTGCGGGGCTCGGTGAGAATCTGCACCAAAGCAGGGACATCAAGTTCCTCGAGCGTCGCGATGACGGGCAAACGACCCACAAATTCAGGGATAAGCCCGTACTGCACAAGATCCTCTGGCTCCAGATCAAACAACAATTCACCCACGTTACGGCGCTCGTCCTTGCTCTTGACCTCAGCGTTGAAACCGATCCCGCCTTTCTCAGAGCGATTGCGAATCACTTTTTCCAGGCCGGCAAAGGCACCGCCACAAATAAACAAAATATTCGAGGTGTCGACCTGCAGGAACTCCTGCTGGGGATGCTTGCGACCACCCTGTGGGGGCACAGAGGCCACCGTTCCTTCAATCAGCTTGAGCAGTGCTTGCTGCACGCCCTCGCCTGACACGTCACGGGTGATCGATGGATTATCAGACTTGCGTGAAATCTTGTCGATTTCGTCGATATACACAATACCGACCTGCGCCTTCTCCACATCGTAATCGCATTTCTGCAAGAGCTTCTGGATGATGTTTTCCACATCCTCGCCTACGTAGCCGGCTTCGGTGAGCGTGGTGGCATCCGCGATGGTAAACGGCACGTCCAACAAGCGTGCCAAGGTCTCTGCGAGCAGAGTTTTACCGCTACCCGTAGGACCCACCAGCAATATGTTGCTCTTGCCCAACTCCACTTCTTCGCCACGCGTGCTCGCTTGGCTGTGGCGCAAGCGCTTGTAGTGATTGTATACGGCAACCGAGAGCACTTTCTTCGCACGCTGCTGGCCAATCACGTACTCGTCGAGAATCGTTTTGATTTCGTGCGGCGTCGGCAAATTATCGCGCTTTGCCTCGTTATTCCCTTCCTGCACTTCTTCGCGAATGATGTCGTTACATAGTTCAACACACTCGTCGCAAATGAACACCGAGGGACCAGCGATCAGCTTACGGACTTCGTGTTGGCTCTTGCCGCAAAATGAGCAGTACAGCAGCTTTCCGCCGTCGTCGCCTGATTTTGAGGTTTCTTTAGTCATGCTGTGCCCTGTGGCCTGTTAGTTCTCATTCTCACCTTTTTTTAAAGATGATGTTTTTTGCCGCCATTTGCAAGCTCGACGGATACCCCCAAGCCTGCGGCCGAATTATTGCGCAGCCACGGAACGACGGCTCACAACCTCATCAACCAGCCCGTACTCCTTGCTTTGCTCGGCATTCATAAAGCGATCGCGCTCTGTATCGCGCTCAATTGTCTCCAGGCTCTGGCCAGTGTGCTCGGCCATCAGCTCGTTCAGACGACGGCGGATGATAAGGATTTCCCGCGCCTGAATATCGATGTCCGAAGCCTGGCCCTGGGCGCCACCGCTGGGCTGGTGAATCATGGTACGCGCGTTGGGAAGCATGAACCGCTTACCGGCTGCGCCGCCAGCGAGCAAAAAGGCGCCCATCGAAGCTGCCTGGCCAATGCACATCGTGCTGACATCCGGCTTGATAAACTGCATGGTGTCATAAATCGACAAGCCCGCCGTAACCGACCCGCCAGGTGAGTTGATATACACATGAATGTCTTTGTCAGGATTCTCGGACTCAAGAAACAGCAGCTGCGCGACCACCAGGTTTGCCATGTAGTCTTCTACCGGGCCCACCACAAAAATGACGCGCTCTTTTAACAGCCGCGAGTAAATGTCGTAAGAGCGCTCGCCACGGGCGGTTTGCTCAACGACCATCGGGACCAAGCCCAAGTTGTTGACACTCATATTGTTACGCCCGTCTGACAGGTTCGACATGCGATCTGATCCTCGGTAAAAAATGAACAAGCACCGCCACCGCGGTGCTCGATATTACTCCCCTGGGTGATTAACCCTGGCTTTGCGCCTTCGCTATCGCTTCCTGATAGCTGCACGGCTCATCAGTCACAGCCGCCTGCTCCAACAGCTTGTCCACTACGCTGTCCTCCAGCACCTTGGACTCGACAGACGACAGCTGCTCCGGGTTGCCATAGTACCAATTGACCACTTCCTCGGCGTCTTGATAGGTTGCCGCGAGTTCTTCAATGGTTTGACGCACCTTCGCCGGGTCTGCTTTGAGCTCGAACTTGCCAATCATTTCCGACAGCACCAAACCCAGCTTCACACGCCGCTCCGCATTTTCGCGAAACATATCGTCAGGCAACAACGACTGCAGGTCCAGGCCCTCCGGCGCTGCGCCGCCAAACTGCTGGAACATTTGCTTACGCAGCGCCTGAATTTCTTGCCCAATGAGGGCGCGGGGCACATCCATCCCTTTGTGCGCATCCACAACGGCATCCATTACCTGTTGCTTGACCCGGTTAGTTACGGCATTTTTCAGCTCGCGGGTCATATTTTCTGCAACTTCCTTGCGAAATTGCTGCTCGCCGCCCTCTTCCACCCCGTAGAGCTTAAAGAGTTCTTCGTCCAAAGGCGCCAGTTCAAGGGCTTTGACTTCGTTGACCGTAACAGCGAACTGCACAGCGGCACCACGCAGTTCCTCGTTGTGGTAATCCTCGGGGAAAGTCAATTCCAGTGTCTTTTCGTCACCGGCCGCCAAGCCTACAACGCCGTCCTCAAACCCGGGGATCATGCGCCCTGAACCCAACTCGAGGTCAGTACCTTCTGCGCTGCCGCCCTCAAAGGCCTCGCCATCGCGAGTGCCTGCGTAGTCGATGTTGGCGATGTCGCCCGTTGCCGCGGGACGCTCCACTACATTGCGCGTACCCTGCTGCTTGCGGAACACTTCAATAATATTGTCGACGTCCGCATCGGTGACTTCTGCCACCGGGCGGCTCACTGCAAAGCCAGACATCGCAACCACTTCCACCTCTGGAAACACCTCGAAAGTGGCGACATACTCAAGATCTCTGCCGGGTTCGAGGCTACGTGGCTCAATGCTCGGCTGGCCCGCAGGCCGCAGCTTCTCTTGCACTACCGCTTCCTGAAAAGACCGGCTCATGACTTCGCCGAGCACTTCCTGGCGCACGCCTGCACCGTAGCGTTGGCGCATCACCTTCATCGGCACTTTGCCGGGGCGAAAGCCGGGCAAGCGAACGTTTTGAGCGGCTTTCTGCAGCCGGGAATCGACCTCACTGTCAACCCGCGCGGCGGGGACGCCAACCGTCAAGCGGCGCTCCAGGCCTGAAGTCGTTTCAATGGACACCTGCATGGTTATTCCTCACAATCCAGTCGGTAGTGGGCGCCGGTGCGCCCCGTCATCAGAACGATCCTGCCCCCGGGGCCAGGATCGCTGTCAGTTGGTGCGGAAGGAGAGACTCGAACTCTCACGCCTTGCGGCACTGGAACCTAAATC
>JANQUV010000080.1 GCA_030730585.1 Haliea sp. | reverse complement strand
CCGCGCGAAGCGACGCAGCGGCCCAACGGGCCGCCGACCAAGCAAAGCCACCATCCCACACAAGTCCACGCCCCAATAAGTCACCTGTTTCCGCAATGGAGCATAAAACCACCCACCGCGCGAAGCGACGCAGCGGCCCAACGGGCCGCCGGCCAAGCGGAACTACAACCCCGCAAAACAGCCATCCAGAAGCTCAACCACCACGCCGCCCCACAAACGCCCATGGGCAAGCAGCCAAAACAGGCCGTATAATGCCTCCGTGCAGTGCGCAGTCACTGCGGTTCCTAAGGCCGGGGAGTTTTCGCGTGCAGTTTGCTGGTAGTCATATCTTGTCCATCGCCCAGTTTGAACGCCCTGACGTAGAACGTGTGTTTGCCGTGGCGGACAGTATGCAGCCCTACGCGCACCGGCGGCGTGTCACCAAAGTGCTGGACGGGGCTATCCTTGGTGCCATGTTTTTTGAGCCTAGCACTCGTACCCGGGTTAGCTTTGGCAGCGCCTTCAACCTGCTTGGCGGTGAGGTGCGCGAAACAACAGGTTTTGAGCAGTCCGCCATCGCCAAGGGTGAGTCACTGTATGACACGGCGCGGGTGCTGAGCGGGTACTCGGATGTCATTGTTATGCGCCATCCACAGGAGGGCTCGGTCGCGGAGTTTGCGGCCGCCAGCCGAGTACCGGTGCTCAACGGTGGTGATGGTAGCAATGAGCACCCGACCCAGGCCTTGTTGGATCTTTACACCATTCGCAAAGAGTTGGCAGCGCGCGGCCGCGACGTTGACCGGCTGCGTATTGCCATGGTCGGCGACCTGCGCTTTGGGCGCACGGTCCATTCACTGTGCAAGCTGTTGTGCCTGTTCAAGGGTGTGCAGGTGGTGTTGGTGTCGCCGGTGGAGTTGCGTATGCCTGAGGCCATTATCGAACAGTTGCGTGCAGCAGGCCACGAAGTGCTGGAGTCCGAGGCATTGGAGTCGAGCATTCGTCATGTCGATATCGTATATTCGACGCGCATCCAAGAGGAGCGTTTCAGCTCCCAGCAAGAGGCGGATCTGTACCGTGGCCGGTTTCGTTTGAACCAGAGCATTTACACGGAGCACTGTGAGCCCAACACGGTGATCATGCATCCATTGCCGCGCGACTCCAGGGTCACGGCCCGCGAGTTGGATGATGATCTGAATGACAACCCCAACCTGGCGATCTTCCGTCAGACCGACAACGGTATGTTGGTACGCATGGCCCTTTTCGCACTGGTGTTGGGGGTGGTAGACCAGGTCGATCAGCACGCTCGCGACGTTAACTGGTACACCGGTGGCCGTTTCGATGCCGTTTGAGCTGACCTTTACCGGCGATGCTGTGCGCGTGTTGAAGGACGACACGGCCTACGCAGGGTACTTCCAGATGCGCAAGCTTACCCTGCAGCATCGCCTGTTTGGCGGCGGCTGGAGTGAGCCTTTGGTGCGTGAGGTGTTCGAGCGGGGCCACGCTGTTGGCGTGCTGCCCTATGAGCCTGAAACGGACAGCGTGATTCTTATTGAGCAATTTCGCCCCGGCGCGCTGCGTGATGCGCGCAGCCCGTGGATGCTGGAGTTGATTGCGGGTGTGGTTGAGGCTGGCGAAACGGATGTAGAGGTAGCACACCGGGAGGCCGCAGAGGAAGCGGCCTGTGAGTTGTCGGAGCTATTGCCGATAGCCTCTTATTACCCCAGCGCCGGCGCTTGCTCTGAGCAGGTACGGTTGTTTTGTGGCCGCGTCACGCAAGCGGGTGTTGGCGCGGTACATGGCGCCACCAATGAAAATGAGGACATCCTGGTGCATCGCGTGCCACGCCTGGAGGCTTTTGCCATGGTGGCCGCGAACCGCATACCCAATGGCCATACGCTGATCGCCTTGCAGTGGTTGCAACTGCAGGGTGATGCATTGCGGCAACGCTGGTCCGGTTGATGGCCCGCTGCCGGTGATTCACGCTCCCCCACCGCTCAACCCCGGCACACCGGAGCCGGCGTCTCCCGAGCTGCTTCGTTCAAGTGCAGTGGTGGGCAGCATGACACTGCTGTCGCGCGTTCTTGGGCTGGTACGCGACGTAGCGATGGCCTCGGTGGTGGGTGCCAGTGGCAATGCCGATGCGTTCTTCGTTGCTTTTAAAATCCCCAATTTCCTGCGTCGACTGTTTGCCGAAGGCGCGTTTGCTCAGGCCTTTGTGCCTGTGTTGGCGGACTACCGGGAGGATGGCAGTGTGGTAGCAGTGCGCGCGCTGGTGGACCGCGTTGCCGGGGTGTTGGGTGGCACACTGCTGGTGGTGACGGTGCTGGCCATTTTGGCGGCGCCGCTGGTTGCCATGCTGTTTGCGCCGGGGTTCGTGGCGGACCCGGTGAAGTTTGAGCTCACCGCACAGATGATTCGCATCACCTTCCCCTACTTGTTGCTGATTTCGATGACCGGGTTTTGCGGGGCGATCCTGAACAGCTATGGCCGCTTTGCCGTGCCCGCGTTAACCCCGATATTTCTCAATCTGTCGCTGATAGGCGCGGCGCTTGTCGCGGCGCCGCAGTTGGAGGAGCCGGTGTTCGCGCTGGCTTGGGGCGTAGCACTGGCGGGTGTGGTGCAGCTGCTGTTCCAGCTGCCGTTTTTGTACCGGCTGGACTTGGTGCCCCGTCCACGGTGGGACACACGTCACCCCGGCGTGCGGCGCATTCTCAAGCTTATGGTGCCGGCATTGTTTGGCGTGTCGGTCAGCCAGATTAATTTGCTGCTGGATACCGTGCTCGCTTCTTTCCTGCCCACCGGGAGCGTGTCCTGGTTGTATTATTCCGACCGCTTGATGGAGTTGCCACTGGGCGTGTTTGGCATTGCTATTGCCACGGTGATTTTGCCCAGCCTGTCGGCGCACCGAGCGGCGGCGCGCATGCGTCAGTTCGGCTTAACGCTGGATTGGGCAGTGCGTTCCGTGCTGTGGGTGGCGGTGCCGGCGGCAGTGGCCTTGGCCGTGCTGGCACAGCCGATTCTGGTGACACTTTTCCAGTACGGGGAGTTCAAACCGCGCGATGTGGCCATGTCCGCGTTAAGCCTGCAGGCTTATAGCCTGGGGTTGGCGGCGTTTATGCTGATCAAGGTGCTGGCCCCGGGCTATTATGCGCGGCAGGACATTGCGACGCCGGTGCGCTTCGGTATTATTTCGATGGCTGCCAACATGGTGATGAACCTGTTGTTTGTGCTGCCGCTACTGTTTTGGTTTGGGGCGGGGCACGTGGGTCTCGCGCTGGCGACCAGTGCGGCCGCCTACCTGAATGCCGGCTTGCTGCTGCGTGGCCTGCTGCGCGATGGGGTGATGCAGCCACAAGCGGGCTGGGTAGCCTATGCGGTGCGTCTGTCGCTGGCGACGGCCAGTATGGTGGCGGTGGTACTGTGGCTTAGCCCAGGGGTTGAGATTTGGCTGGACTGGGCGCTGCCTGTGCGAATTGGGCGTCTTGCTTTGGTCTGTGCGCTCGGCGGAGCGGTGTATTTGCTTGTGCACGCGATCCTGGGTACTCGTCTGCAGCATGTGCGCACCCCTCCGGGCGGTAACTGAGGGCTTCCGCCATAGGCTAGGGCGGGAGTTTTCGCTATACTCTAAAGCTCGGTTTAACAGAGTAAGCCCGACCTCATGGAGCTGATCAGAGGCCTGCACAACCTGCGGCCGCAACATCGCCCTTGCGTGGCCACGATTGGCGCTTTTGATGGGGTCCATCTTGGGCATCAGGCGGTTATTCGCAAGCTGCAGGCCAAGGCGGCTGAACGGGCCTTTCCGACGACTGTCATTTTGTTTGAGCCACTGCCTCGCGAGTATTTTGCGCCGCTTGAAGCACCGGCGCGCATCATGAGTTTTCGCGACAAGTTCCGTGCTTTGGAGCGTTTGGGGGTGGATCGCGTGCTGCGCATTCGCTTCACACCGAGCTTTCGCAAAATGTCGCCGCAGGCGTTTGTTGACGATATTTTTGTCGCGGGCCTGGGCGTGCAACGGGTCATACTCGGTGACGATTTTCGTTTTGGTAACGATCGCAAGGGGGATTTCGCCTTTATCAAGGCACAGGGCCAGCGGTACGGCTATGAAGCCAGTGCCACGGAAACCTGCGAGTTTGAGGGTGAGCGGGTGAGCAGCACGCGTATCCGCAAGGCGCTTGCTGATGGCGATTTTAGCCTTGCTGAGCGTTTGCTAAGCCGCCCTTACCGCATTAGCGGCAAGGTGATTTATGGTCGCCAACTAGGCCGCGAGCTGGGTTTTCCTACAGCGAATCTGCAATTGCACCGGCTGCGCGCGCCCCTTTCTGGCGTGTATGCGGTAACGGTGAGCGGCGGTGGGCTGGTGAACGAACCCGCGGTGGCCAACGTTGGTACGCGGCCGACCGTGGACGACAGCATCCGCGCCAATCTGGAGGTGCACGTCTTGCAAGGCAGGCCACAGCTCTACGGCCGGCATCTGGAGGTGACCTTCTTACACAAGTTACGTGAAGAGCAGAAGTTTGATTCTATCGACATACTGCGCGCACAGATCAAGCGCGACGCAGAAGCGGCCAGAGGCTGGCTGCATGACCACATGAATGATCGGGCGCTGAGTGGCGCCGATTGCACTGACTGATACGGGATTAATGTTTGCATGAGTGACTACAAGGATACGCTGAATCTGCCGCAGACGGCGTTCCCGATGAAGGCGAGCCTGGCAGCGCGCGAGCCTCAGCGGATTCGACAATGGCAGGACAGCGGCCTGTACGCGAAGATGCGCGCTGCAGGGGCTGGGCGCCCAGTGTTTATTCTGCATGACGGCCCGCCCTATGCGAACGGCGATCTGCACCTGGGGCACGCCGTCAACAAAGTATTGAAAGATATCATTGTTAAATCGCGCACGCTTGCGGGTTTTGATGCGCCTTACGTACCAGGCTGGGATTGCCACGGGCTGCCGATTGAACTCAACGTTGAAAAAAAGGTTGGGAAGCCCGGAGTCAAGGTGTCGCCTGCGGAGTTTCGCCAAAAGTGCCGTGACTATGCTGCGGGCCAGGTGGATCGCCAGCGGCAAGACTTCATCCGTATGGGCGTGCTGGGGGACTGGGAGAATCCCTACCTGACCATGGATTTCCAGTTTGAAGCGGACATTGTGCGCACCCTCGGCCGCATCATCGATAACGGCCACCTGCATAAGGGTTTCAAGCCCGTTCATTGGTGCCTGGATTGCGGCTCTGCCTTGGCTGAGGCTGAAGTCGAGTATCAGGACAAGCGCTCTACTGCGGTCGATGTGGCGTTTGTGGCGGTGCACCCCGAGGCCATTGCTGCCGCCTGTGGCAGTGATTACGCGGGCGAAATTGCGGTGCCCATCTGGACCACAACACCGTGGACCTTGCCCGCGAATATGGCCGTGTGTGTGCATCCAGAGCTGGACTATGTGTTGCTGGCAGGTGTCGGCCGTGCCTTGGTCGTGGCCGAAGAGCTGGCCCCCAGTGTGGCGGCGCGCTATGGCCTCGATGCGGTGACCGTGCTGGGGCGTTGCAAGGGCCGTGCATTGGAACAGCAACCTCTGCGGCACTGCTATCAGCAGCGCGAGGTACCTGTCGTGCTTGGCGAGCATGTTACCACCGAAGCGGGTACCGGCGCGGTGCATACGGCGCCTGCGCACGGCCAGGATGACTTTGTGGTGGGCAAGGCCTATGGCCTGGAAGTCTACAACCCGGTTGCGGGCAACGGTGTGTACCTGCCCGACACCGAAACCTTTGGCGGCCAGCATGTCTTTAAGATTGACGAGTCGATGGTGCAGTTGCTGCGCGAGCGCGGCGTGCTGCTGCACAGTGAGGGTTATGATCATTCGTACCCCCATTGCTGGCGGCACAAAACGCCGATTATTTTCCGCGCCACGCCACAGTGGTTTATCAGCATGCAGCAAAACGGCTTGCTTGCGGGTGCTTTGGCCGCGGTAGAGCACGTACAGTGGGTGCCCGAATGGGGCAAAGCGCGTATCGACTCCATGCTGGCGCAGCGGCCTGACTGGTGTATTTCACGGCAGCGTACCTGGGGCTCCCCCATTGCGCTCTTCGTGCACCGAGAAACGGGCGAGCTGCACCCGCGCACCGCTGAGCTGATCGAAGCGGTAGCCCAGCGCATTGAGCAAGCCGGCATCGAAGCCTGGTTCGAGCTTGAGCCAGAAACCCTTTTGGGCGCAGAGGCTGCAGACTATGACAAGGTGGCTGACACCTTGGACGTCTGGTTCGACTCCGGGGTGACGCATGCCTGCGTACTGCGCCGTCGGGAAGGGCTGCAATCGCCCGCAGATCTTTACCTGGAAGGGTCCGATCAGCATCGGGGCTGGTTCCAGTCTTCTTTGCTCACCGGTATCGGTGCCTTTGGCGAGGCGCCCTACAAACAGGTGCTGACACACGGCTTCACGGTGGATGCGCAGGGACGCAAAATGTCCAAGTCCTTGGGCAACGTGATTGCGCCCACTGCGGTGATGAACGACCTCGGTGCGGATATCCTGCGCTTGTGGGTTGCGGCCACCGACTACCGCGGCGAGCTGACCGTCTCCGACGAAATTTTCAAACGCACGGCGGACTCCTACCGGCGTATTCGCAATACGGCGCGCTTCCTGTTGTCGAACCTGACCGGCTTTGACCCACTGGTTCATGCTCTGCCGTTTAACGAACTGCTGGCGCTGGATCGTTGGGCCATCGACCGTGCGGCGCGCTTGCAGGTGGAAATTGGCGCAGCCTTCGACAACTATCAGTTCCACGTGATCTACCAGAAGCTGCACAATTTTTGCAGTAATGACCTTGGCGGGTTTTATCTGGATGTGATCAAGGACCGTCAGTACACCACGCAAGCGGACAGCCGCGCTCGGCGTTCAGCACAAACGGCCCTGTATCATATCGCCGAAGCGTTGGTGCGGTGGATCGCACCCATCCTCAGTTTCACCGCAGAAGAAATTTGGGAGAACCTGCCGGGCGAGCGTGCCGAGTCGGTCTTCCTGAGCCAGTGGTATGAGCATCTCGACGAGCTTGATAGCAGCGAACGGATGGGGCCAGACTATTGGCAGCAGGTAATGGCCGTGCGCACGGCAGTAAACCGTGAAATCGAGGTTCAGCGCGCGTCAGGGCTAGTGCGCGGGTCTTTGGATACCGAGGTCACTTTATACGTTGCCGCGCCGTTGCACGCCTTGTTAGAGGGCCTGCAGGATGAGCTGCGCTTCGTGCTCATCACCTCGGGTGCTTCTCTGGCGCCGCTGGCGTCGGCACCCGGCTCTGCGGCGGTCACAGAATTGGCCGAGCTTCGCCTGCAAGTCGACGTTTGCGCGGCAGAGAAATGCGCGCGCTGTTGGCATCGTCGTGAGGATGTGGGCAGTCACAGCCAGCACCCCGCCCTGTGTGGCCGCTGCATAGAAAATGTGGATGGCCCGGGTGAGCATCGCCACTTTGCGTAAATTGCAGCCTGTCATCTGGTGGTACGCACTGGCGCTGGTGGTGATCGTGCTTGATCAGCTCACCAAGATCGCGGCGGAGCAGTATTTGACCTACGCGCGCCCGCTGCCGCTAACCAGCTGGTTTAATCTTACGCTGCAATATAATCCGGGCGCAGCGTTCAGTTTCCTGAGCGACGCGGGCGGCTGGCAGCGCTATTTCTTCAGTACGATTGCCGTTGTTATCAGTGCGGTCCTGGTGGTTTGGCTATACCGTTTGCCTGGCACGCAGCGCCTGCTGCCCTTGTCGCTGGCATTGATTCTCGGCGGTGCTATCGGCAACCTGTGGGATAGAGTGGCGCTGGGGCACGTGGTCGATTTTATTTCGGTACACTATGGTGGTGCATTTTTCCCGGCCTTCAACATTGCCGATTCGGCCATTACGGTTGGGGCTGCGCTAATGATTCTTGACAGTTTCCTGGCGCCGCGCCGGGAACAAAGCGGAGGTACGCAATCCCTGTGACAAGTGGTGATGTAGCGGTAGGTGAGGGCACACGCGTGTTCTTGAATTTTTCTGTCAGCCTTGAAGACGGCGCGGAGGTCGACAGCAACTTTGGCGGCGAACCGGTCAGCTTTCTGGTGGGCGATGGCAGCCTGTTGCCGGGTTTTGAACAGCTGCTGATGGGAATGGGCCCCGGGGAGCGTCACGTGTATACGGTCATGCCGGAAGACGCTTTTGGGCAGCCCAACGATAACAATATGCAGCGGGTAGCGCGCAGCCACTTCAGCGAAGATGCGGCGCTGGAAATTGGCCTGGTCTTTTCTTTTGCGGACGCCGCGGGTGGTGAGCTACCGGGGCTGATTGTGGCCTTTGACGACAATGAGGTGACGGTGGACTTCAATCACCCTCTGGCGGGCCGCACGATTTTGTTCGACGTGCAGATACATCGGGTCGAACCCGCAGAGGTGCACTGATGGACATCCGGCTGGCCAACCCGCGTGGATTCTGTGCCGGTGTCGACCGGGCTATCGACATTGTAAATCGCGCATTGGATAGGTTTGGTTCACCGATCTATGTGCGCCATGAAGTCGTGCACAACAAATTTGTTGTGGATGACCTGCGTGCTCGTGGCGCCATCTTTGTGGAGGAACTGGAGGAGGTGCCGGATGACTGCATTGTCATTTTCAGTGCTCATGGCGTTTCTCAGGCGGTTCGCAAAGAGGCCTCGGTGCGCGGTTTGCGCGTTTTTGACGCCACCTGCCCGCTGGTGACCAAGGTGCATATTGAGGTGGCTCGCTACAGCGACGATGGCAGCGAGTGTGTACTCATCGGCCACTGCGGCCATCCCGAGGTAGAGGGCACCATGGGGCAATTTGACCGCAGCGCGGGTGGCGATATCTATTTGGTTGAAGATGAAGCGCAGGTCGCGACTCTTGTGGTACGCAACCCGGAACGCCTCTACTATGTTACGCAGACAACGTTGTCTGTAGACGACACAGCCCGGGTTATTGATGCCCTGCGAGCCCGTTTCCCCGCGATTCAAGGGCCGCGTAAAGACGATATCTGTTATGCCACGCAGAATCGCCAGGACGCGGTCAAGCAGCTGGCTGCTGAGTGCGATTTGGTGCTGGTGGTCGGTTCGCTTAACAGCTCCAATTCCAATCGATTGCGTGAGTTGGCGGAGCGTATGGGCGCTGTGGCTTACTTGATCGACAGTGCGGCGGATATCCACCCCGAGTGGCTGCAAGACCGCACCCGTATTGGCGTGACTGCCGGTGCTTCGGCGCCTGAGGTGCTGGTGAACGAAGTTGTATTGGGGTTGCAGGCTCTGGGCGCCAATCCGCCGGTCGAGCTGGTCGGCCGCCCGGAGGATGTTACGTTCTCTTTGCCCCGCGAGTTGCGCATCCCGGCCCGTAACGTCTGAGTCGGCAGGCGGGCATTGCTGCCCGCTGCTGGGCTGCTCTGGCTGGGTTCCGATCCGTCTCACCACTGGCACGCTCATCTCTATACCTCCTCTTTTGGTCAAAAGCGACCGGGTGCTGGCGCGTTTTTGCTACAGCGTTAAGCTTTTGGCTGGCAGGGAGAGCGCGCATGGACAGGAAGTCGTACCGTAGCCCGGCGTCAGGGTTGACGTTAATGGAAGTGATGCTGGTGCTGGGTTTGCTCAGCGTGCTGCTGACGGTGGCCGTGCCTGCGTTTCAGTCGATACAGCAAAGCCTGCAGGTTCGCACTGAAGCCCTGCGCCTGTTTACGGCTCTGAACCTGGCGCGTAGTGAGGCTGTGAGCCGCAATCACCCCGTCACACTCTGTCCCTCTGCCTACGCGCACACGGGTGTTTTAAGCTGTGGGGGCGACTATAGAAGCGGCTGGGTCTTGCTGCGTGGTGAGTCTACGCCGGGATTGCTGCCCGCTAACGACTTGCTGCGAGCGTGGGCGCCGATGTCGGCGTCCCTTGACGTGCACAATCGTGGGGGTAGCCAGCGCTTTGCCGATGCCATCAGTTTTCAACCGAACGGTTCCGCCGGGCGTAACCGAACGATCATGGTGTGCTCTCGGGTACTGCCGAACCTTGCGCCGTGGAGCGTGGTGATGAATGTGGTGGGGCGCGCGCGGCTGGTTCGGGGCTGGGGGGAGTGCCCCTTGGAGTCGATTGCATGAGTCGCCATGCGGGAGGTTTCGGCTTGATCGAGGTGTTGGTGGCGCTGCTGCTGTTTGCCGTCGGCGTGCTGGGCTGGCTGTCTGCTCAAGTCATTGCGCGACAACACAGCTTTGAGGCATTGCAGGCCTCCCAGGCGACGGCTTTGGCTCGGGACATGCTGGCCCGTATGCGTAGCAATCCAGGCGCCTTGCAGAACTATGCGCTGAGCCACTATTCACCGACCGCCCTTGTTGAGCCTGACGGCGAGCCATGTTCTGCGCATGCGTCAGATCTTTCTTGTACCGCCCAGGAGCTTGCTGCGTACGATGTGGCGCAATGGTTTAACGCGCTGCGGGGGTGGGCTGAAGTCGCCGTACAGGCTGGCAATGCTGAGCCTGTCGCGGGCTTGGTAGAACCCAGCGTGTGTATTTATGCCGCAGGGAATAGCGTGACGGTTGCTGTTGCCTGGCGCGGACTCAGTGCGCAGGCTGCGCCACCCGCCTCTGCCTGCGGTGTGGGGCTGGGGCGTTACGGCATGGATGACCGCGAGCATCGCGCAGTAGAGTTGCGTTCATGGGTGCCCGGCCCAGGCGTGCTGCCATGAAGCGGGTTCACCCGCAGGCCCACCGCAGGGTCGCCGGCTTATCACTGCCTGCGCTGCTGATTTCGATGGCATTGGGGCTGCTGTTCTCCGCAGTGCTGGTTTGGGCCTATCTCGAAGCCAGGCGTCAGTTTTTAGTGGCAGACGAACTTGCGCGTCTGCAGGAGAGCGGACGTTTTGCCACCGCTTTGTTGCGCAGGGAACTGAGCCTCGCAGGGTTCCTCGGTGGCTTGCCTTTGCATACGCCGATCGCGCTGCCGCCGGTTGCGCCCGGCTGTGGTGTGGCAGCGAGCTGGCCGTTGGCGGCAAGCCCAGCGTTAGATATCCAGTCAGCCTATGGGGGGGGAGCGCCGCAAACTGCGAGTGGGCTTCTTTTGGATTGCCTGCCCGCCGCGATGCTGCAGCGCGGTAGCGACCTGCTCGCGGTACGCCGTACATCGGGTGAGGCGACACTTGCCAACGGCCAGTGGGCTGCGGGCATTGCAGGCGTTGAGCCCGGGCACTGGTACCTGCGCGTGACTGAGCACGGTGCAACGGCCGAGTGGTGGCAAGCGGGCCAGATTGCGGCCACTGAGCAATCGCCGGGCAGTGGTGTGGACTACTGGCGCCTGCAGGCCAGTGTATTTTACGTTCGGCGTTATTCTGTGGTGCCTGCTGATCGCATCCCCACGCTGTGTGCAGCGGCCTTGGCGCCGGCAGGCATGCTCAGCCAGTGCTTGGTGGAGGGTGTCGAGCTTTTCCATCTTGAACTCGGGTTGGACGAAAATGCCGACGGGGCCCCAGAGCGTTATATATCGAACCCCTCTGCTGCTCAGCTGCAGCTTGCAGTAGCCGCGCGCATCACCTTACTGCTGCGCAGCCTTGCGCCGGTATCAGGGTATTCGCCGCAGCGCGTTTACCGGCTGGGTCAGCGGCAATTCACTCCAGGTGATGATGGCTATGCGCGGCGTGTGTTCAGTGCCACGGTGCCCTTGCGCAACAGGCACGCTGTGGGCAATGAGTGGCCTCTGTGAGACGCCGCGATCAACCAGGTGTTGGGTGTCAGTGCGCCGGCTATATTTTGCTGCTGACGCTGATTTTTCTCGCGCTGGTGAGCACGGTGGCCGCGGCAACGCTGCGCGGCAGCGTACTCGAACTGCGGATGACGACCAATGCGCTGTTTCGCGAAGATGCATTGCAGCAGGCGTTGGGTATTGCCGCGATGATTGCCAGCACCCCCGAGCCTTTTGTGGCCTTGCAGCGAGCGGGTTTGGGAGCCTGTGAGGCGCCGGATGGCTGTAGCCTCAAGGCACTTCCATGGATAGATGACATCACCTCTGTAACTCCGGTTGCGCAACACGGTGTACGTGTCCACTACCGCATCAGGCGCGTTGGTTCAGCCGGGAATTCTTCGCCTGCGGTTCGCCTGCGAGAGGCGCAGGCCACCGGCTTCGTCGCCGGCCACTACGCGCAGTATGAGGTGCGCGTCAGCGTTGCAGATCGCGTTGATGGCACGGTGCGCGCTGAGGTGGCGCAGGGTGTTTTGTTGCGGGTGCCGGTCGTATCACGCCAGGAGGGATGATTTCGTATGAACCGAATGTTGAACGGTTTTATGGCTGCCTTGCTGGCCACGGTGGCTTTACCGGTGCTGACTGATGATATTGACGCGTGGTGGTCGACGTCGGATCAAACCCGGCTGCGGGTTGAGTTGGCTCTCTATACGCTGGCGCGGAACCCGGTGTGCACGCTCGGTCTGGATTGCCGGCAACAGTTTACGGCGGCTACCTACCTGCGGCTGCAAAGCCTATATGACCAAGGCGCTGTGATTACCGAGGCTGATGCGGCGTTGTCAATACTGCACACAGTCTTGGTTGCGCTTCCGTCGAGTGTCGTCGCGCAGACGACAACGGTCCCAACATCTGGTTCGGCAGTGAGCGTCGCTGGCCAGGTCTACTTGTCGCTGGTCCCAACCGGCGAAGCGCCCACACCGAATGCTCAGGGGTGCCAGCGTGACTACCTTGTGGCGCTCTCCAGCGCGCCGAGCTCGGGCGCCTTGCTGCTATCGCTCAAGGATCCTGTGCAGTTTGAGCGACAGTTGGCGGAGGCACTATCGGGAACCTCGCGTTGGTCGGGCAGCATGGCGAGCAGCGCCTTTTTAGTCCCTGCTGGTGAATCTTCCACGAGTGCCGTGCTGCTGCGCGCAATCTTTGACGTTGGGCCAGCACCGGGCTGGGCGGGAAACGTGAAAAAGCTGCTGATGCCTGCAGCTGTGAGCTCCGCGCAGGCGCTTGCGGCGAGCTCCCTGCCCGAGGTGGTGGACAGCATTGGAGAGCCCGCATTGGTGGCCGATGGCCCGCGGCGAGGGCGCTTGCGCGAGGGTGCGCTGAGTTTTTGGACGAATGCAAACGATGTGTTGCCGGGCCTTGCGCCCACGATACTCGCCGGCTTTGATGGTGACGCGGTGCGTCGAGGTGGTGCTGGGCAGCGTATTCCTGGCTCTGTGGCAGGAGCGTCTGCCGCCACTGTGGTCGGGCCTTCACACTCTGGGCGGCAGTTGTTTACCCAAGCCCTGGACGCGCTGGGCGAGCATATCGGCCCTGCACCGCTTGTTCGCGTGGAAGCGACAATGGCAAGCGCAAGCCGCCTGCGTGCCAGTTTGCAGGCGGCAGATGATGTAGAAGCTTTGGGCCTGCTGCAGTGGTTGCTGGGGTGGGATATTGATGAGGCACCGCAGCGATCGCGGTCCTGGCTTTTGGGGCCGGTATTTCACTCGCAGCCCTTGGCGCTCAATTACGGTGCAAGTGGCGCTGGCTACAGCGTGTCCAATCCGCACATACAAATCTTCTATGGCAGCAGCGATGGGATTTTGCACGTGCTGGAAAATACTGATGCGGCAGGGCGAGAAAGCGGACGTGAGCGTTATGGCTTCATGCCTCGGCAGTTCCTGGGAAACGTAGCTCAGCGCCGCAGCAACACTGCTGGGGCGGTAGTCCCCAACTACGGTGTGGATGGCAGCCCGGTTGCTCTGCGCGTTGATCATAATGGTGACGGTAATCTGCGTGTGCAGGACGGCGACGAGGCGTTGGTCTATGTTGGGCTGCGTCGCGGTGGCACTCACTACTATGCACTGGACGTGGCCGACCCCAGCCAACCTCCCCGCATGCAGTGGTCCATCGGCCCAGAATCAGGCGGTGATTTTGCTGCGCTTGGGCTGAGTTTTTCAACGCCGTTGGTCGGGCGCGTGCGCTACGGTGGGCAGGTGCATGATGTGCTGATTTTCGGCGGTGGCTACCACGGCGGGCGTGACCCGGCGACGGGTGAAATCTTGGGTAAAGATGCCGGTGCGGGCGATGATCCACGCGGTAATGCCATCTATATGGTCGATGCCAGAACCGGCGAATTGGTCTGGAGGGCGGTGCGCGGTGCAATCGGCTCAGTCAGTAACACGGAGTTCGCTCACCCCGAAATGCGCGACAGCATTCCCTCCGATATCACCGCATTGACCGATGCTGCGGGCATTATTCATCGCTTGTATGTCGGGGACACGGGTGGCAGAGTCTGGCGCGTCGACCTGCCTCAGGGCGCCACGGTGGATCCAGATCATCGCGCCAATCACTGGTTTGTATCGCTTTTTGCGGAGCTGGGCGCGGCTACCGTGGGTGAGCACGACCGACGTTTCTTTCACGCACCGGCTCTCGTGCAGTCGCTGGATCCCTCGGGCTTTCCGGTAGACGGCGTGCTGATTGTGAGCGGGGATCGTGCCAACCCCTCAAGCACCCACGTCAAGGATTATGCTTTCTACCTGCGCGATAGAGCCACCCGTAGTGGTGACGCCCAGGTCAGGCAGCGCCCGCCGGTTGCCCTCGAGGCGTTGGCTGGCGCTGAGGCCTGCGGCGTTCATGAGCGAGATGCCGGATGTGACCTCGTGGCAAGTGCGGGCTGGACAATGGCATTGGCAGCGCCGGGCGAGAAAGGTTGGGGTCGGCCTATGGTCGATGGCGGACGGGCCTTGTTCAACACCTTTACACCGCGTTCTACACCCTGCAGCCCGCCACCTGGGCGGGCGAGGATGTACGCCGTGAGCCTTGCCAATGGGGCCGTGCTGCATGGCCAAGCCACGGGGGTTGATATCGGCATGGCGATGCCCGCCGAAATGCAGCGTATTGGCGATTACATTGTGCTCCCCAGCGCAGGCCCGCAGGGGGATGTGAGCGGTACCGGGCTGGTGAGCGGCCAGCCTCTGCAGCGGTCGCTCGCGCCGCAGCTCATTCAGACGTATTGGCGTGAGCTGGGTGTGGATCCTCTGTGATCAGGCAGCTCTGCACTGGCGGAAGCCCGGCGCCAGCGGCCGGTATCACCCTGCTGGAGCTGCTGCTTGTGCTCGTCTTGACTGCTGTACTACTGATGGTAGCGCTGCCTCTGTACGGCGAGCAGGTCATCAAGGCCCGTCGGGTTGTGGCGACAGGCGCCCTGTTGTCAGTGGCGGCGCGGCAACAGCAGTTTATGCTCAGTCACCGGCGCTATGCCCGTACGCTGGTGGAGATGGGTTTCAGTGCTCCGAAGCATGTTGTTGTCGCATCTGGCGGGGCAGGTGAGAGCGCCGATGCTTTTTATGAACTCTCGCTAGCGACGGTAGACGACCCCTACCGGTTTCTGGTGAGGGCGCGCCCGGTTGGGCCGCAGGCCGCAGACACGCGCTGCGGAACGTTTAGCCTCGATGCAGCGGGGGTTGCGGTGACTAGCGGCTCAGCTGAAAACGATACGTGTTGGTAGGCTGCATCAGTCCTCGATATGCAGTTTTTGCAGCCGGTAGCGTAAGCTCCGAAAGCTGATGCCGAGCAGCTTGGCAGTTGCCGTCTTGTTCCAACGGGACTGCTCCAATGCGGCCTGCAGGATGTTTCGCTCTATATCTTCCAGGTAGCCTTCAAGGTTACCGAAAGCGGCGCCAATATCGATGGCTTCCGCGCTTGTCTCATCCGCTTGGGTCGGGTCTGTCGCGGCCGTGCGTGAGCTGAATTGCAGGTCTTCTTCGCGGATTGTATCGCCATCGGCCAAGGCGACTGCGCGTTCCAGTACATTTTCCAGCTCGCGCACGTTGCCTGGAAAGCGGCATCGTTGCAAAGCGGCCATGGCACTTGAGTCAATCGCCGGCGCTGCAGTGCCCAGCTCGACGCATATGCGTGCCAACAGCGCGTTTGCCAGTTCAGGTATGTCGCCGCTTCTCTCACGCAGGCTGGGCACGTGCAGGTCGATGACGTTGATCCGGTAGTAAAGGTCGTTACGGAAATGCCCAGCGGCAACTTCGGCAGCGAGATCTTTGTGTGTCGCGCTAAGAAGACGCACGTCGGTGGTTTGTTCGGCGCCTGCCCCTACCGGCCGTACCGCTTTTTCCTGGATGGCTCGCAGCAACTTCACTTGCATGGCCAGCGGCAAATCAGCCACCTCGTCCAGAAATAGTGTGCCGCCTTCAGCCGCCTGAAACAGGCCAAGTTTGTCGCGGTTGGCGCCGGTAAAACTGCCTTTGAGGTGCCCGAAGAACTCGCTCTCCATGAGCTCCTGCGGTATGGCACCACAGTTAACGGCAATGAAGGGCTTTGCTGCGCGTGGCCCATTGCCGTGAATGAGCCTGGCTACGACCTCCTTGCCCACTCCCGACTCACCCTGAATATGCACAGGTGCCTGGCTGCGCGCCAGCTTGATGATGGTCTTGCGCAGGGCGACTATTTGCGGTGCGCTGCCCAACAAGCGCAGGGCGCTCTCTTCAACCTCAGGTTCCGCTGTGGCGATGCCATCGTTCAGGCGTAACGCTGAACTCACCAGACTGCGTAGCCTCTCCAGCTCAATGGGCTTGCTGATAAAATCGAAGGCCCCTGCCTTGAGTGCGGCAATCGCTGTTTCAACGCTGCCGTGTGCGGTAATCATGGCAACGGGAATGTCGGGAAATTCCTGTTGGATATATTCGACGAGGTGAATGCCGTTGCCATCGGGTAAACGCATATCGGTCAGGCAGAGGTCAGGCTGCAGTTCCGCGATCTTCTGGCGCGCCTCGCCCAGTGTCGCGGCGCTGGATGATTTAAGCCCCATCCTGCTCAGCGTGATAGCCAACAACTCACGGATATCGGGCTCGTCATCTACAATCAGAATAGTTTGCGAACTCATGTCGCTATAGATCTCTCTGGTTTAGCGCCACGCGGAAGCAGCTTTCTCCGCGCGCTGTGGGGCGGTAATACAGGTCGGCGTTGTTCATTTCACACAGCTCCTTGCACAAGAACAGCCCCATACCGCTGCCTTCTGTGACGGTTGTGTGGAATGGCTCGAAGAGTTTGCTTTGTTCTTGCAATGGCACGCCGGCCCCCGGGTCAATGACGTCAATCAGGCACTGATGCTTGGTAAAGTCCAAGTTTACTTCAATGCCTGCAACTTCCTTATGCGAAGCCATCTTACTGTGGCGCAGAGCGTTGTCCAGCAGGTTGCAGAGCACCCTCTGCAGGTTTTCCTGGTCGAACTCCACGAGTAGGTCGGGGTAGCCGCATTCAATTGTGATCTCTGCGGCTTCATGGCCCGAGTCCAGGTAATTGCCAACAAATTTCGGCAGCCATTCCGACAGTAAAATGTACTCCGGCTTTGGCGGTTCGCGGCGCGAAATCTGCAGTACGCTTTCTACGGTACGATTTACCCGCTTACTGTGCTGCTGGATGATGTCGGCGAGTCTTTGGTCTGATTTGGATAGGTCAGACGATTCGAGCAGCAGCTGTGCCGCGTGACTGATTGCACCCAAGGGGTTGCGGATTTCGTGTGCGATGCTGGCGGTAAGGCGTCCCAGTGAGTTGAGCTTCAGCGATTGTGCGTAGCGGGTTACCGGCGCATAGTCTTCAATGAACACCAGCGTTTCACGCTCGGCGCCAGATTTCAGCTCCCGGAAGTGTGCGGTAACGGTAGGCGCATCATCGGCAACTTTGAAGGGCTGTGCGCGATGCTGCTTGGCCTCTTGCCAGTATAAAAACTGTTGCGCAAGGTCATCGCTGTAGTGGCTCAGCATGCGGCCCTGCTCCATGGTGATGGGGCGGTCAGGGGAGAGCATGGCGCTGGCCGCCTTGTTCATCACACGCACGCCGCCGGCCTCCGTGATGAGCAGAATGCCAGTTTGCATATGCTGCACGATTTGCTCGTTTAAGCGCTGTAAATTGTAGAGGTCACTGGCTCGGCTGCGGGCCAGCTCTTCGGCCCGCCCCAGGCGTATGGCAACGAACTGCACCATCAGGGACACGCCAAAAATGAGCAGGCCGAGCAGCCCTGCGGGGAATAGTCCGTTAAGGTCCAGATTATTGCGTACGATAAGCCAGACGGTGTCGGCGAGAATAGCGAGTACGCTCATGGCGGCGATCAGAGTGGCGAGCGTGCGGTTGGGAATCATCACCGAGGCCGCAGCGACCGTAATCACCAACAATACAGGTAGGCCGCTGATCATGCCTCCGCTGGCGTCAGCCATGAGCACTATGGCAACAATATCGACCAGAAACACAAGGAATAGAGCGCGTTGGTTAAACCGCCACTGCAATGCCAATGCGGCCAGAAGCAGTGCGCTGGAGGCCAGATAGGCTGTGGCTAAAGTGGCGTAAAGCGCCGGGTTGAGCATGCCGACCAGTTGTCGGGTGCCGGGGCTGATCAATATGATCAGCAATACCACCGACAGCATGGACCGGTAGGCAACATAAATACGAAACAGCAGTGCGTTCTGCAGGGAAACGCCTTGGGGGGGCGGGCGAGTTAAAATGGCAGGTCTAATCACGCGGCATGCGGGCCTGGGTCCAGTGGAGCAACTAGTGTAACAGGCCCCGCCGGTGGTGGAATGTTGTCTTGCTTTTGTGCCAATGCCGGTGAGGAAATCACCCATAAGTCTGGCAGCCGGCGCCGCTTTCCCGGAAAATGTGCCCTTTCCCAGAGCAAGCACGGACTACAGATGGCCAGCCTCGATATCGTTATGGTGCAGATGAACACTTTGGTGGGTGACTTTGAGGGCAACAGTGCCGCGGTCATTGACGCGATCCGGCGCGCGGAAGCCGAGGTGGCTGCGCCCGTCCTGGTATTCCCTGAACTCACGTTGAGCGGTTATCCACCGGAGGATTTACTGTTACGCCCGAGTATCGAGCTGCGGGTGAATCAGTCATTGAAGGCTATTCATGAGGCGATGACTGGCAATGCCTGGGTGGTGATTGGTTATCCACGGCGGGAGGGTATAGCGCTCTATAACGTGGCCGGCGTGCTGCACCGTGGTGAGGTGGTTGCTGAATACCGCAAGCAGTGTTTGCCTAACTATCAGGTTTTCGATGAAATGCGCTATTTCCAGAAAGGCGATAGCCCCTGTGTGCTGAGCATTGAAGGCGTTCGTGTGGGCCTGACTGTTTGTGAGGATATCTGGGAGCCTGGCCCGGTGCGCGATGCTGCCGCGGCCGGCGCGGAGCTGATCTTTAATCTCAACGCATCTCCTTATCATCGCGGCAAGCGTATTGAGCGGTGGGAGCTGGTGGCTGAGCGTGCGAAGAGCAATCGCTGCCCAATCGTCTACGTCAATCAGGTGGGGGGGCAGGATGAGCTGGTCTTTGACGGAGGTTCTTTTGCCGTCAATGCGCAGGGTGAGCGCGTGGTGACCGCGCCGAATTTTGTTGAGGGCGAATTCTGGTTGAGCGCGACTCGCGAAGAGCAAGGCCTGCGGTTGGAAGGGGCCGAGCACGCGCCTGCGCTCGATGAACGAGAGGCAATTTGGCAGGCGCTGGTGCTGGGCTTGCGTGACTACGTCAACAAGAACCGTTTCCGTGGTGTGGTGCTGGGCCTTTCTGGCGGCATTGATTCCGCGCTAACCCTTGCCGTCGCGGTCGAGGCGCTGGGTGCAGAACGTGTTGAGGCAGTGATGATGCCTTTCCGGTATACCGCGCAAATGAGCGTGGAGGACGCAGCGGAACAGGCGGCGCTGTTGGGTGTGGCGCACAAGGTCATTTCCATCGAGCCCATTTATGAAGCCTTCATGTCCAGCCTTGCACCAGAGTTCGCTGGTACACGCGCGGACACCACGGAGGAGAACCTGCAGGCGCGTTGCCGGGGTGTGCTGCTGATGTCGATGTCCAACAAGAAGGGTTTGTTGGTGCTGACCACAGGTAACAAGAGCGAATTGGCGGTGGGGTATTCGACGCTCTATGGCGACATGGCTGGTGGCTTTGATGTTCTCAAGGATGTGCCCAAGACCTTGGTGTTCGAGCTGTCTCGCTATCGCAACAGCCTCGCGCCCTGTATACCCCAGCGCGTGATTGATCGGCCGCCCTCGGCCGAATTAGCGCCCGACCAAAAAGATGAAGACAGCCTGCCGCCCTATCCAGTGCTCGATAGAATTTTGGAGTTATACGTGGAACAGGACTTTAGCGCCGCCGCTATTATTGCGACTGGCATGGACGCTGAACAGGTGCACAGAGTGTTGCGGCTGGTGGACTTGAACGAGTATAAACGGCGCCAGGCGCCGATTGGCGTACGCATCAGCCGCCGTGGTTTTGGCCGGGACCGCCGTTATCCTATCACCTCTGCCTGGGCCCCGGGCGATTAGTGCTCGCTAGCGGTAGAGCTCCCGGGTATCAAACTCGGGGACCTCGGGTGGGTCGAACAGCCCAAAGGTCACTTGATTGACGATGGAGCGTTCAGGGCCATCCAGAGAATAGTCTGAGCGAAACTTGCCATTTTTGTCTAGCGCTGGGTAATCGGGGTAGTTCAGTTTTAGCACCTCAATGGCGTCTTCAGCCAGGTCGTTCATGCCGAGCAGAATGTAACCCTGGGCCATCACAGCAAGGCCGTCTGCTACCGCGGGTGTGCGCTGGAAGTTCTCGACTACATAGCGGCCACGATTGGTGGCCGCGAGGTAAGCGCCGCGGCGGAAATAGTAGTTGGCCACAAGAATTTCGTGGCGCGCCAGTAAGTTGCGCAAATGGACCATGCGTGCCTTGGCGTCTGCTGCGTAAGAGCTGTTCGGGAAGCGCGCTACCAGCTGGGCAAATTCGGCGAAAGCCTCCCGGGCATGGGTCATATCGCGGCTGCTTTCATCCGTAGGCAGGAAGCGCGCAAAGATATCGGAGCTCGCCGAGTAGGCCGAAAGGCCTTTCATATAATAGGCGTAGTCTGCGTTGGGGTGCTGTGGGTGCAGCCGAATGAAGCGGTCAGCCGCCTCAACGGCCGCCTCGTGCTCGAAGGCGCCGTGGTGAGCGTAAATCAGTTCGAGTTGCGCCTGTTCTGCGTATTTACCAAACGGATACCGTGATTCCAGCAGCTGCAGGCTGCGCACCGCAAGGTCGAAATTCCGGCTGCGCAGGTAGCGCTGTGCGTTCTCGTACATTTGCTGCTCGCCGCTGTCGGCTGACAGTTCATCGAGCTCATCGTTGCCCGCACAGCCCACGAGCAGGGCGAGGATTAGAAGGATCGGAGTAATTTTCAGTGATTTCAACAAGGTGGCAACCGCTGGCGTGATAGGATGAGGAGGTTCAGATTTGTCTATTTAACCACATCGCCTGCGGGGCATAAACAGGAATTCCGATGACAGACAGGATCCGTGGCAACGCTGAGGTGGAGGCTGCACTCGACGGAGAGCGACTCGACCAGGCCGCTGCGCAGCTTTTTTCTGAATATTCCCGCTCTCGTTTGCAGAGCTGGATCAAGCGTGGAGAGCTGTTGGCAGACGGCAAAGTGTGCAGGCCTCGTGATAAGGTCAGGGAGGGCTCACTGCTGACGATTGATGCTGTGCTGGAGGACGAGGTCAGCTGGCAGCCCGAGGCTGTGGCGCTGGATATTCTCTTCGAGGATGAGAGCATTCTGGTGCTGAACAAGCCGGCGGGCCTGGTTGTGCACCCTGCAGCTGGCCACGCTGATGGCACTTTGGTGAACGCCTTGATTGGCCACGCTCCAACGATGGCACAGCTGCCGCGTGGGGGTATCGTGCACCGGCTGGATATGGAGACGTCAGGTGTAATGGTGGCGGCCAAAACACTCAGGGCGCATCATCATCTGGTGGCGCAGCTGCAAGCGCGGACGGTGAAGCGTCAATACTGCGCGGTTTGTATTGGCGCCATGACGGGTGGTGGCACCGTCGATGAGCCGATAGGCCGGCACCCCCGTCAGCGCAAGAAAATGGCGGTCGTTCACGGTGGTAAGCCCGCCGTGACGCATTATCGCGTCACCCGGCGCTACGCGCACCATACCCGCATAGCGGTGAATCTGGAGACGGGGCGCACGCATCAGATCCGCGTTCATATGGCGTTTCGGCATTATCCTTTGATTGGTGACCCCGTCTATGGCGGGCGTCCTCGTATTCCTCGAGGCGCCTCGGAGGAGCTGATCAATGCGCTCAGAGGGTTTCCCCGTCAGGCTTTGCACGCAGAAGCGTTGGGCCTCATACACCCTGCCAGTGGCGAGAATATGCAGTTCGATTGCCCGTTGCCCGACGACCTGAAGGCACTGTTGGCGGTGCTGGAAGCTGAAGATGTTGAGCCTAGGCCAGATTAAGCCCGGCTGGGCGCAGCCCACGGGCGTTACTGCGCTGGCGACGACCCGCGAGGGCGGCGTCAGTGATGCACCTTGGCAGGCGTTCAACTTGGGTGACCATGTGGGCGACCAGCCTGCAGCAGTTGCCGCGAACCGCATCCTGCTGCGTGGCTTGCTGCACAGCGGCACTGAATTGCAGTGGCTACAGCAGGTTCATGGTGCTGATGTGGTTCGTGCCGGCCACGGCAGTGCCACGCCATCTGCCGATGCCTGCTGGACCGATGAGCCCGGTATTGCCTGTGCTGTACTCACTGCAGATTGCCTGCCCGTGCTGTTCTGTGACCACGCCTCAACCGTGGTGGCGGCGGCCCACGCTGGCTGGCGAGGATTGGCTGCGGGTGTGCTGGAGGCGACTATCAGCGCATTGCCAGTGCCATCTGGCAGCCTGATGGCATGGTTGGGGCCCGCGATAGGGCCCTCGATGTTTGAAGTGGGTGCAGAAGTGCGTGACGCATTTCTCGCGGGCAACAGCTCACCAGCGGCGGTCGCAGCCTTTCGCCCTGCCGGGCGGGCCGGGCGCTATTTTGCCGATATTTATGTGCTTGCCCAGCTGCGGCTGCGGGCTGCGGGTGTCACGGCCGTTTACGGCGGGCACTGGTGTACTGTGACCGACGTCGAACGCTTTTTCTCCTACCGCCGCGATGGTGTCACCGGCCGCATGGCAACCTTGATATACATCAACCCTCGGTAAGGTCTTGTTAGTTCCCACACTTGAAACAGGGTTTTTCTCCCCCATTTATTATCTCAAGGAATCAAGCATGGCCAGCGCCTGAGCTGGCACGCATGGAGATAGTAAGTATGAGAATGGACAAACTGACAAATCAACTGCAGCTGGCACTGGCCAACGCGCAGTCCCTGGCTTTGGGCAAGGACCATAATTTTATTGAGCCCCTGCACTTGTTGGCTTCGCTCATTGCACAACAGGGCGGTTCCACGCGCCCTTTGCTGCAAAAGGTGGGTGCGAACGTTGCAGGCCTGTCTGCGGCGACAGACCAGGCCATTGCCGCACTTCCTACAGTGAGCGGCAACGCCGGCGACGTGCATGTGTCTAGCGAACTGAGTCGTTTGCTCAATGTGAGTGACAAGCTCGCTCAGAAGGGTGGGGATGCCTATATTTCCAGTGAACTGGTGTTATTGGCTCTGCTGGAGAACAAAGGGGCCGCCGGGGACTTGTTAAAACAGCACGGCGTAACGGCGCTGGCACTGCAAGGCGCCATTGAGCAGATGCGTGGAGGCGAAGCTGTGAATAACCCTGAAGCTGAAGAGTCGCGCCAGGCTCTGGACAAATACACGATTGACCTGACCGAGCGTGCCGAGCAAGGCAAGCTGGACCCAGTGATCGGCCGCGATGATGAGATTCGCCGGACGATTCAGGTATTGCAGCGCCGCACCAAGAACAACCCTGTGCTGATTGGTGAGCCCGGCGTCGGCAAAACCGCCATTATTGAGGGCTTGGCTCAGCGTGTAATTAACGGGGAAGTCCCCGAAGGCTTAAAGGACAAGCGCATTCTGTCCCTGGACTTGGGCTCCTTACTGGCTGGCGCCAAGTACCGAGGGGATTTCGAGGAGCGTCTGAAAGCGGTGCTCAATGAACTGTCCAAGCAGGAAGGCCGGGTGATCCTGTTCATTGACGAGCTACACACAATGGTGGGCGCCGGTAAAGCCGAGGGGTCGATGGACGCCGGCAACATGTTGAAACCGGCTCTGGCGCGCGGTGAGTTGCACTGCGTGGGCGCCACGACGCTGGATGAATATCGCAAGTACATTGAGAAAGATGCTGCTTTGGAGCGTCGCTTCCAAAAAATACTGGTAGAGGAGCCGAACGAAGAGGACACCATAGCCATTTTGCGCGGCCTCAAGGAGCGCTACGAAGTGCACCACGGCGTCGATATCACCGACAGCGCCATTATTGCCGCGGCCAAACTGTCCACCCGCTACATCACGGACCGGCAGCTGCCAGACAAGGCGATCGACTTGATCGATGAGGCGGCGAGCCGTATTCGTATGGAAATCGACTCCAAACCTGAGGTGATGGACCGGCTGGAGCGGCGCCTGATTCAGCTCAAAATCGAGCGTGAGGCGGTGAAGAAAGATTCAGACGCCGGCGCGCGCAAGCAGCTTGAGATACTCAACGAGCAGATCGACAAAGTGGGCCGCGAGTACTCGGATCTGGAGGAAGTGTGGAAGGGCGAGAAGGCATCGCTGCAAGGCGCTGCGCAGATCAGGAGTGACCTTGAGCAGGTTAGGTTGGACCTTGAGTCGGCGCGCCGCGCGGGTGATCTAACCCGCATGTCTGAGCTGCAGTATGGGCGTATTCCGGAACTGGAAAAGCAACTGCAGTCTGCACAGGACGCGGAGACAGCAGAGCATACGCTGTTGCGCAACAAGGTCACCGATGAGGAAGTCGCTGAGGTCGTTTCGCGCTGGACCGGTATCCCCGTAGCCAAGATGCTGGAGGGGGACCGTGAAAAACTGCTGCGTATGGAAGAGTTCCTGCACAAGCGGGTGGTTGGCCAGGACGAGGCAGTTACATCGGTATCGGACGCGGTGCGCCGGTCACGGGCGGGGTTGTCAGACCCCAATCGTCCCAACGGCTCATTCTTGTTCCTCGGCCCAACTGGCGTCGGCAAAACCGAGCTGTGCAAGTCGCTGGCGGAGTTTTTGTTCGATAGCGAGCAGGCGATGGTG
>JANQUV010000079.1:13721-24961 GCA_030730585.1 Haliea sp. | reverse complement strand
AGCGGTGAGGCCACACGGTACACCGTAACCCCGGGCAGGTCTTCTTCAGGGACGGCAGTCTCGCCCGTCAGGATATCAACTTCGTAACCGGCTTCGCTGAGATAACGGGCAAAGCACCAGATACGCTCTGAGGCGACCGAAGGAAGGGGAGGATAGTGCCAGGAAATGATCAGTACGCGCATGGCTGAGTTATCGTCCTGTCAGACCCCGGCGCTTCTGGTTACCCTGCCAAAAGTGTAAAGTGGGCAGCCACAAGCGGCAGAGAGTGTAATGCAATCCCCTCTGACTGGCAAAAGATCCCGGGAGCAGTAACGCGTGAGAATTATCCTCGGGGGTGAACCCCTGCTAGGCAACCTGACGGGGATTGGCCAGTATACTCGCCACCTGCTGGACGGCCTGTGCCAAGCTCCAGCTATAGACCAGGTTTCGGTATATCTGCATGGCAGACTTGTTCCTGCCGCAGAGGCTCTGGAAATGGCAAGCGGACCGTCTGACCCTGATGCCGGCGGCACCAGCCCCCCCCTATTGGCCAGAATGCATGGACGAGCAACTCGCAGTGACCTGTTGATTCGCGCCTACAGACTACTCTCCCCGGGCCTGTACGCCTGGGGGCTGCGGGGCAGCAAAAACACCGACCTGTTCCATGCACCCAACTTCCTGCTCCCCAGTGCTTTCCCGGGCCGGGTGATGGTGACTGTCCACGACCTGTCTACCTGGCTGCACCCGGAGTGGCACCCCGCAGGCCGGTCAGCGCTGGTCAACCATCACCTAAGGCGGCTAGCCGGTGACGGCTCCGCCATTCTGACTGTGAGCGAGTTCGTCAAACGACAACTCGTCGAACACATCCACATCCCGGCCGAGCGGATAAGGGTTACACCACTCGGCGCCACGCCTGAGTTTTCCCCGATGGATTCAAATCACTTCGACACGGCGTGCCCCTTCCCGGAGCTGGTATACAAACGCTATTTTCTCGCCCTAGCCACACTCGAGCCACGCAAGAACCTGCAACGACTGTTGGACGCATGGTTGGAATATAGGCGGGCGCGGGGGGCAGAAGCCCTGCCATTGGTACTTGCAGGCGAGGCTGGATGGCAATGTGAAGACTTGCTGAACCAGATCGCAGAAATCCCGGACAACGGCAATCTCATCAGGCTGGGCTATGTTGAACAGGCAACCCTTCCCACCGTAGTGGCTGGTGCCCGAGCCTTGCTCTTCCCTTCGCTGTATGAGGGCTTTGGCTTGCCGGTTCTGGAAGCCTTGCAGTCGGGAACCGCAGTGCTGACCTCTTTGGGGACGCCAATGGAGGACCTGGCTGGGGAAGCCGCTTGGCTGGTCGACCCTGAAGATACTTCGTCGATCACCCGCGCTTTGGACTCTATGCATGATGATGACGACACAGTATCTAAACGCGTGTCAACGGGGCTCCTACTCGCCGCCCAATACTCTTGGCAAAACTGTGTTTCCGCAACCGTAGAGGCTTACCAGCAACTGCTCCACCGCTAGCCTGGCCGGGCATTCCAAACGCTAGCGTTGCGGCAAAACGCCTTTGCGTCCAGGCCGCGGCGGCACCGGGTGTAGCCGAAGAAGTAGAGCGGCGCAGCAACCTTCAGCGACAGCCACACCGAGTGCTGGCGCTTCCTGGCGAAACAGACTAGGCAAAGCTGGCTGGCACGTGGTGTCCGGTCAGCTTATGGGCTACAGTCAGCGTTACACTCACCGCACAAATTAAAACAGCTCGTCAGCATAACCTCACGCATGAAAACAAAGCCGATTGCCCTACTCATAACGCCTGTACTGCCTGAGGCCGGTGGGTCTGGACGCGCCCTGAGAGCTTGGGACTGGTTGAAAACGCTTAACTACGATTATCGCGTGCATGTGCTCGTCGTTGGCTCTAACGAGACGTGTCATGCACCGCCAGATGACTACCCGGCAGACGACGTTTGCTATTTGGATAACAGCACTCTGCTGGCAATGCATCGATACTACCGCGTGTTAGGCCTTGCGTTCCCCTTCCTCGCCTGGCTTTCAAACCGCTTCGTCACAGATTGGCAGCACTGGGAACCTTCAGGCCCCACAGGTTCGAAGATAAGAGCCTTCAACGCCGCGATTGGTGGTGAACCGGTTTCACGCATCGTGACTTTTCGACTTTACTTGTACGATATCGGGAAAGCGTTCACTGATGAGTTTTCAGCCACGCCGTACGACCTTGATGTCGATGACATGGAGTCGCGGACTCGTTTCAGCATTGCGCTGTGCCTCGCAAGGATGGGCTTTTACCGGAAAGCTCTGATTAGCTTTTCAACCGCCATTCAGTACGCTCTCGTAGAGCGCAAGTTAGCAGGGCGGTTTGAACATGTGTTTTTATCTGCACAAGAAGATGCTGAATTTTTACCCTCGCGATTGAGATCTCGCATTGCGATTCGATCGAATCGAATCGAAGTTCCATATTATTTTGCCAAAAAAACACTTGATCGTGAGCTCGGCCTGATTTTTGTTGGCACGTTGAATTACCCTCCCAATGAAGAATCCGTAAGGTACCTCGTGAACAAGGTTGCCCCACTTCTTGAGAGGCGGCTTTCCAAACCATGGTGCTTACGCGTTGTAGGACGCCATGCTTCGTCTGCACTGAGGACTCTGTCCGAGACCCACCGAAACATTCACCTCATAGACGACGCCGAGAACCTAACCGACCTTTATGCGCAAACGGACATTGTTTTAGTACCTCTGTTTGCAGGGGGTGGCACGAAGCTAAAAACCATAGAGGGCTTTGCACATCACTGCGCGGTCATTTCTACGGAACAGGGCGTACGAGGGTTAGAGGCTCGTATTGATGAGGACTATCTAGCGGCCCAGACCGCAAATGACTTTGCGAATGCTATCGTGTCTTTGGCGACTAACCCGCAACGCATGGAGTGTATCGCGAGGGCGGGGCATGCCTTGTACATGAAAAAGTACGCCATAATCGAACCTCTGGGCCACTGAATTTACTCGAACGCCATCGCGCGAAAGATGTCACTGCGCTCGACTAGCTCAGCATAAGTGCCCTGCGCCTGCACTTGGCCTTTGTCCAGCATAAAAATCTGATCGCATTGCCGCACGGTGCTCAAGCGGTGTGCGATCAGAACAATGGTGATTTTATTGCCGAGATTGTGCACGGCGTCCATCACAGCCTGTTCCGTCAAGGTGTCTAAAGCGCTGGTAGCTTCGTCAAGAATCAATACCTGCGGGTTACGGTAGAGCGCGCGGGCAATGCCGATGCGCTGACGCTGCCCGCCCGACAGGCGCACTCCGCGTTCACCTACGCAGGTCGCGTATCCCAGCGGCAGCTCAGTGGACACGAAACTGTGCAGGTTGGCAATCCTGGCAGCACGCTCCACGGCGGCGTGATCGATGGCGTCGTCTTCCACGCCCAAGGCAATATTCGCGGTAACGGTATCGTCTGCGAGGTAAATATGTTGTGGCACGTAGCCAATCGCCCGCTGCCATTGGCGCCGATTGCTGGCGTCGATCACGGTGCCATCAACCGTAAGCATCCCGTGCTGCGTTTCCAACAGGCCCAAAATAACATCCACCGTCGTGGTTTTTCCGCTCCCGGTAGCGCCCACCAAGCCCACTACGCTATGGGCGTGGATAGTGAGGCTCACACCCCGCAGAGTAGGCTCTGATGCGTTGGGGTAGCTGTAATGCACGCTATTTAGGGTAATCGCTTGCCTCAGCGCCATGGCGGCCACTGCGCCTTGCTCAGCCACAGGGGCCTGCAGGCCCATAAATTCTGCGTGCAACGTATCCAATGCCGCTCCGGCATAGCGTAACTGGGTGAGCGCGGAGTAGATAACATGCAGCGCCGGCATCATGCGGTAACCCGCAAACGCGTAGAGTGCGATGATAGGAAGCACGCTGGCGAAACTACCACTGCGTGTCATGAGCACCAACACCAGCAAGATCATGCCGCCAAAAGCCAGCGCCTCCAGTGCGAAGCCAGGTAGCTGACCAACGACTTGAGCCGAAGCCTGATGCTTGGCATACCGGCGCGCGGGCGCGGCGAAACGCTTGACATAGACCTTCTCCAAACCGCCGACTTTAACTTCCTTGGCGGCACCGAACGCCTCGCTCACCGCCCTATACCGACCTCGGTTGGCTTCTACGCGCTCGCCACCGGTTCGTGCCAAAAAGCCAGCCATGAGCTTGAAAACAATGCTGTAAGCAGCGCCCAGCACTACACCAACCGCCAGTGCCAGAGCGGGGTCGACCAGCAGCAGCAGCGCAACCAGCGCAACCATTACAGCGCTTTGCGCCACCAGTTGCATGACGGGCGTGAGCGCCTGGCCCATCACCATATTCACTTCAGACAGGATGGTCTGGCCCAGGTCGGCGCTGTGGCGGCTCAAAAACCAGCTATAGGGCTGCTGCAAGTAGCCCTCCACCAAGCGGCGACAAATGCTGTACTCACGCATCAGGCTAAAGCGCGTCTGTGCGTAGGCCGTCAACGCCTTGAAAGCGAGCGAACTCAGCAAAACTACAAACACCAGCACACCCAAGACCAACAAGAATTGTTCCGGGCCACTTATTCCCACTGCGCTGGCGTGCCGATAAAACCATGCTAAAAATTCGTTGCTTTGCAGTAGGCCTGGATTAGCCAGCACCGCCATAAAAGGCATGATGGATGCCACACTGAGCATATCCAATAACGCCACCACAAGCATCATCGCCGACAGCAAGCCGGCCTGCTTACGTTCAGGTGGCGAGAGTAGATCGAAAAGCTTTTTCAGTGGTTTCACAAGAGCCCGTCGGTGTGTTGTTGCGGGTGAGAGTCGTTGCGGGCCGCCGAAATTTAAACCCTTGACGCCCACACACTGCAGGATAAGGCTTCCTCCAGGGGAGGAAAACGAGGATCGCAACCCTTAGATCAGGTAGACTCTCACCGCTTATTCATCACTTGCTTCAATGATGTGACGCAGGTTACTGGCAGCCGGGGGAGGATTACAAGGCGTGACGGAAGATGAACTGCGCGTTCTTCACTTAGGAAAATACTATCCACCGCACCATGGTGGCATGGAAACGTATTTGCATGGCCTCTTGCAGGCACTGGCACCGCTCGGCGTAAAAGCCATTGCGCTGGTGCATCGCTCCACACACGGGGCGCGCAGCGTGGAGGATAACGCCAGTTCGCACCGAATCGTGCGTGCCGCCGTGTGGTTCACGATGCTTTTTGCCCCTCTGAGCCCCGCATTCCCTTGGCAACTGCAGCGCCTTATTCGCGAAGAGGCGCCTGAACTGCTGCACATACATATGCCGAACCTGTCCGCGTTTTGGGCTTTGTTACTGCCCTCTGCGCGAAAACTGCCCTGGGTTGTGCACTGGCACGCCGACATACCCCTTAGCACCCAAAGCCTGGCTTTGCGCTGGGTTTACCGAGCGCTCTACCGCCCATTGGAACGGCAACTACTGCAGCGGGCCGCGGTGATTATCGCGACTTCGCCTCCTTACTTGAAATCCAGCCCATCACTGCAGCTATTTCGCGATAAGGTATCAGTGGTGCCGCTTGGCCTGCAGCCACCTGTGGTGGTGGGCGACAGTCAAACCGACACTGCCAGCAGCCGGCCGCTTAGGTTGATCGCCATTGGCAGGCTGACCTACTACAAGGGCTTTGCCAACCTGCTGCACGCGCTAGGCCAGTGCCCCGGCGTCACCCTCGACCTTATTGGGGACGGCAGCGAACGGCCAGTGCTGGCCGCGCTGGCCGCCGCTGCAGGGCTGGGTGACCGGGTAACGCTGCACGGCGCACTGGCCGATGAGGCAGTGCAGAGGCTGCTAGCCCGCGCCGACGTGTTGTGCCTGCCGTCGGTTGAGCGAACAGAAGCCTTTGGCATGGTACTGCTTGAGGCCATGGCCCGTGGCAAGGCTTGCATTGCGACTAACGTGCCGGGCAGCGGCATGCCTTGGGTTGTTCAGCATGAGGTCACCGGCTTAGTTGTGCCGCCGGAAAACATTGACGCCCTTGCCCAGGCCATTGCACGGCTCGCCGCCAACCCTATGCAGATGCTGCGTCTTGGCGCCGCAGGAAAGGCGAGGTTTAACGAATTGTTTCAAATTGAACACTCGGCTGATGCTATTATTCGTATTTACCGATCGCTGGCCTCGACTAAACAATGAATGAAACGATACCTACAAAAGATGCCTTGCGCATCGTCGTTCTAATACCGGCCCATAACGAAGAATCGACAGTGGGTTCCGTAGTCACTGACGTACGCCACCACGTGAACTATCCGATTGTGGTGATTGACGATTGCAGCACCGATGCCACACGCACTGTCGCCCAAGCGGCTGGCGCCACAGTGCTTCCGCTGGCTGACCAGCTTGGGGCCTGGGGAGCAACACAGACGGGCATACGCTACGCGCTGCGCCAGGGCTTTGATATTGTGCTCACCCTGGATGCAGACGGCCAGCACGAGCCTCGCTGGCTACCCGTTCTGTTGGCCCCTCTTATGAACGGCCACGCCGACGTTACCATTGGCGGCTACACCGAGCGCGGGTCATTTATGCGCCGCATTGCTTGGGCCTTAATGAAGTGGACGTCGGGCCTACGACAGCATGACGTCACGTCGGGCTTTCGCGCCTACAACAGAGCCGCGGCTACCGTACTGTCACAGTGGCAGGCGACGGTGCTGGATTATCAAGACGTTGGCGTGCTCATGCTGCTGGAGTCTCAAGGGCTGGAAATCCATGACGTTCCGGTCACCATGCTCGAACGCCAAGCGGGCGCGTCGAAAGTGTTCTATTCTTGGTTGATGGTGGTGTATTACATGATACATACGTTATTGCTCGGGCTGATCAAACGCCCGCTGCGGCCAAAGGGCAACTCCCCGCGCAACTCGTGTGGGCAGGCGCAATGACGCCTTGGCTACCGGCAGCCATCGGGCTGTGCGTTGCCTCAGTAATTTTAGTGCTGGTGCGTCGAGACAGGCTGCGCACACAACACGCGGTCAGTTGGATCGGCGTCGCTGTCGTGTTTGGCGCCGCCGGGCTGCTACCCGCGCTGCTGGATAACCTAGCAGGGTACTTGGGTGTGGCCTACCCACCCACCTTGGCATTAACTCTGGGGCTCGCCGTGCTAGTGGTCAAAATCCTGTTAATGGACATCGAGCGCTCGCGTGTAGAAACGCGCTATCAGCGCCTGGTGCAGCGTGTCGCAATACTGGAAGCTGACCTGCACCACGCACGGCAGGCAGCGGCCGCTAAAGTAGACGCGTGAACCCGCTCATCACGATCGCAGGAATACTCCTGCCGTGGGCTATCGGCTGCGTTATTTTGCATGCTGCGCGCCAACTGTTCGATTTTCGCACCAGCGCCCTGCTGGGCTATGGCTTTTTTCTGGGCTCTGCCCTGATGTACCTGACCCTGTGTGCCTGGCAGGCCTTTACCCACAGCGCACCGTTCTGGCCAGTCGCTCTGACCTTACTGGCGGTTGGCGCCGCAGGGCTTTTGCTGGATCGATTGATACCCCGCAGCAGGTTGAACGCGGCCTCTGCGCACAACGACTCCACCCACGCTGAACGGCCAGACTATTGGATGATTGGCCTGCTCATCCTCACTGCCTGCCATCTGGGCCTCATTGCTGTGGAAGCCCTTTATCGTCCGGTGTTTCCCTGGGACGCTTGGCAAACCTGGGTGTACCAAGCCAAAGCGTGGTTTTATGCCGGGGGCCCCGTGGCATTGGACGAACCGGCCCTGTGGGCCGCAGGCCAAGGGGAGCACCGCTACAACATGCCGGGCCACCACTACCCAGGGTTGGTGTCGGCGCAGTTTTACTGGGCAGCAACCGCGTTTGGCCAGTGGTCTGAAACGCGGGCCGGCTGGCCAACGCTACTCTGTGCTGTGGCGCTCTGCTTGGCACTATGGGGGCAGCTGCGAGCCGCCGGTGCAGGCCTGCGAGGCTGCGCTGCCGCGTGCTTCATGCTCCTTTCACTGCCACTGGTAGCGACTCATTTAAGCCTGGCAGGCTATGCAGACCTTTGGCTGGCGGGTTTTAGCGGCTTGGGGCTGATTGCCTTGCTGCGTGGGCTTGCTCAGCAACACCTTGGCCAATGCCTGCTAGGTTTCTGCTTCCTGCTGCTGGGGCTGCTAGCCAAACACGATGCCGTGATATGGCTGGCCTGCGGCATCGCGCTGTGTTGTCTGATCAAGCACCCGCGCGCAAGCTTCCCGGCTGCCGGAATCGCCATCGCAGTTTGCTGCACCCTGTGGCTTACCGGCCTGAGCTACCTCACTCTGCCTGGCTTCGGCGTCATTGGACTGCGTGACGACCAGTTAGTCCTCGGGCCGCTAGGCGAGTGGCCCTTGGCCACTCAGAACGTTGCGCCCGCTTACGTTAAGCATCTGCTACTTACAGAGAGTTGGAATGTTTTATGGTACGCAGTTCTGGCGAACGCATTATGGTGCATGGTCAGCCAACGCTTCGGCGTTTGGAGAGCACCTATCCTCACCATTTGCGCGCTAATAGCGCTCAGCCAAACGGTGTTGTTCGGCTTCACCGCAGCGGGCGCTTGGGCTCTCGATGGCACCGCGATCAATCGTTTATTGCTACATGTGGCGCCGGTGATGATTTTTTTGCTGGTAGTGAGCAGCAGCCGGCTACCCGGCAGTGCATCGCCTGGCGCTGCGCCTGTCGACAACCAAACCGCAGCGCCCGCAAAAACCGCGCTGCACGCCATAGCCTTACCGGCGGGAATTAGCGCACTGCTGGTTGCCATCGCCGCTACGCTGTGGGTTAACAGTAAAGCCGCAGGCGGCCCTACCGCCATAAAACGCTTCGATAGCGAGAACCTACAGGTGGTTGTGGGCAGCACCTCAGTGGTGAACGGGGAGCACGTGGTAACGGACTATAAAAACGGCGGCGCCGTCTTAACCTCTCGTGGTGCAGGGTTTAACGCCGATGACTTACCATTGCTGCAAGTGCGCATTCGCAGCGACAACCGCCAAGGCCACACCCTGTTCTGGCGCCGCGCGCAAAACCCCGCTCAGACGTTTACACTGCAGTTGCCCCCCTCCGCAACAATTACAGATCTACGCAACACACCGGGCTGGGAGGGGGTCATAAGCGAACTGGGCATCGTGCTGCGTAAAGGCGCAAGCGGAGAAAACCGTTTTCATTCGCTGACGCTACACGCCGCCACACCCTCGCGCATGTGGCAGATGGTCGCGTCTCAATGGCTACAAACTACCCGCTTTTCGCAGGCCTCTATTAACGAGACCAATATTGGCGCCAGTGCGCCGCTGCTGCCGTTGCCCTTGCTAGCCGGGAGCTGGCTTTTCCTCACTTGGGGCATACTCGGCGCGCTAGCAAGACGGGGGGCCAAGCGCGCAGGCACACACCCTTACCCCCCAGCCACATTGTTCGCCACTGTGGGGCTCATTGGTTGGCTGATAATGGATGCTCGTTGGCTAGCCAGGAGCGCCGAACAAGCCTGGGCAACCGCCAGCCACTATCGTGAGGCCGAGCAGCCAGATGCGCTAGATATACCCACAGACGCAGACGTCGTAAACCTCGCAGGGGACGTGGCTCGCCTGCTGGGCAGCGCGCCAAAAAATATTGCCATTAGTGGCAGGGCTGAAGATATGAAATTTACCCTGCTGCGAGCCAAGTATGCACTGCTGCCACACGCAGGCTATGTGCACGGCGGTAGCTTTGCGTCCATGCCAACGAGCGCTATCGATGCCGTCCTTGTGCTAGCACTCCCCGGCGGCGGCCAGCGGCCGCTGCCGGAAACGTTTATGGGCGACAGTGGTTGGCTTTACCCTGCATTGCAGTCGCCGGTGGGTGTGTTGTATCTAGCGCCGGCGGCCGAGTGATATCAATCATTTACCCACTCGCGGCGGCCAGGCTAATGAAAAATCTTCGTGGTCTAACATCAAGTTGGGGCGATAAGCGGGATCGGCGACCGTGGTGTCTATGAGGGAACAATACTGCGAGAGCTGCATACGGCGTTCTGGTGGTTGATCAAAGCAGGAAGAAATATAACAGCGAGTAGCCGCTATGGGCGAAAGCCGAGCTTCCAAATAAGAACTTCGCGGCGCAGTTTCTACAAACCGCCTTTTAATAGCCTCCGCACAGCCTGCTTCACTATTTCTGGGCCCTGCAGCCCTGCTCGCTGCAAATGATAGGCCATTTTACTACTTCGGCAATCCTCAGGAAGGTAGCGACGCGCCTTTTCAGCATAAGTGCTGTTGGCATGCCGAACATAATCCACCGTCAACGCATCCGAATGAAAAACACTGAAATCCTTACGTTTTTTATCAAACCAAAGATGATTCCACAAATGGAGGCTATACGCGTTATCAGGCAACTTTACAGACCGCATGAATAAGTCGTTTATGCCCTCGGCGCTATAATCCAGGGCATAAAAAGAAGCCTCTGGCTCGACCGACAAAAGATCAGGCCGACGACGAGCGAGCAGAAAGGGCAACTGCGTTGAATGATTACTCCAACTGCCATCAAACGCCTGCTCCATTTCATCGAGCCACAAACGGCAGAACTCGGCATTTGGCTGCGCCGCAATCCACGCATTACACAGTGAGCCAGAAGTACCCGGGGCCGGCTTCTCAGCGCCAAGAATGAAATCCCTCGCAAGCCACTCTTGAGGAAAATTTTCTAAAAACAGGGTATCAATATCTGCATAGATACCACCTTCATCTCGCAGAATCTCAAGCCGCAGAAAGTCTGCATGATGCGCATAACGGTATCTCTCGATTGCTTTATCAACATATTCAAATTCAGATACAAACTTATTGGGCTTTATTTTTCGCAACTGTAAAGAGGGCTTTATTCTGTCCCACCAAGGCCCCCATGGCTCGTTCGCAAAATGAAAGTTAACCGCGTCAGGTTTATTGGCATGAATGCAGGACTTCAGGCACAAGTAATAGATCAGGTGGAATGGTTCGTCTTGTTCCCGCAAGCCAAAAATAAAATGAAAAATATTGGGTATCATTGCCACCTTCTATGTTGAATCTACTGTTAATGGCCGGGTAAATATTTTACCCTGCATGTTTATTGCAGGTGCGAGTCGTTGCTTCAGCGTTTATACCAGCGTTCAGAGCTCAAGCGCCTTGATTAGCGCACTAACGACCTTTTCCTGCGAAAACCGTGTTTGAATGTTCTGCGCTTGCTGAATCGCGCGCGCTCTTGCGCTCACGGCGTCGTCGAAGACCTCACGCATAAGTTTCGAGGCGTGGTTAACACTGGG
>JANQUV010000079.1:12093-13621 GCA_030730585.1 Haliea sp. | reverse complement strand
GTGGGCTCATAAACAGGTACCATTTCGTAATCAACTAGGCACGAAAGCGCCGGGTCCAAAAAGTCCAGCTGGCCTCCGTAGCCGGTCATAATCACCGGCTTCCCTGTGCGGGCCGCCTCGAACGCCCCCAAGCCCCAACCTTCTGTGCGCGTTAGCGAAACAAAGCAATCACCTCTCTCATGCAATGCCATCATTTCTTGATCGGATAATGACTCATCAGCAATGACGACTACTGGAGCCCGATCCGGCATTTGCATCCTCAGCTCCCTCACAGACTCCTTGGCTAGAGGGTGTCGAAGCCGAAATCCATTGCGCCAGTGGCGGTGAAACCGAGTGATATCCTTCGCCGTGGTCTTCAAGATCATCAACGTTCGATCATTAGGCCCAAAGGCGCGCCAGTATGCCTGCAAGGCGAGATAGGGCGCTTTTCGGTGCGACCAGTAGGCCACGCTGTAGAACACGAACCGGTCAGCGTGATCATCAATACTCGAGAGATGCTGCCGAATTGTCGCCCTGTCAGCGTCCGACACCGGGCTTGCACCAACGAATTGGGAAAGATGAGGGACAACATGTATCGGAACGGTTACGCCGGACCTGTTGAATACCTCCCGATTCCATTCGCAAGGGACCAACACTCCATCAAGCCTGTTCAAAATAGCCGGCCAATGATCGGGCAGTCGCTCTAATTCCCAGACCGTGTAGCCATAAATTCGCTTGGAGAGTACACGCTCCCGATCAATCCAATCTGGATAGTACTCCGGCACGGTGTGTATCAGAATTGTGTCGTACTCCAACTCTCGGTTACACACGGGCGCCAAGTGGGCGCAGGGCCAGTCGGTTCCTTCATAAACTTCATAATCGCCGCGCTTGGTCAGCATGGGCGTCCATGTCACGTCGACCCCCGCATCGATAAGGGCGCGAATATATGACTTCCCGGCAACGGCGTACCCGGTAGTGTCTCCCCACGAAACATACTTCAGCGCTTGCGCTTTCACCCTTTGAACCAGTAGACCAATACGCCCGATATAAATCCCCGAGTCAGACCCGCAAGTCGAGCGGCAAAAGCAACGCTACGCCAGCCGCGCAAGCAAAACAGCTGTAAAAGTGCTGCGCCCATAGTTTTCACACCCCACCACAGGATGTGCGGCTGCGGACTTTTGGCGATAAGTCCGCCATCGCCTCGCGCGTAGTCATAAAAGCGGCGGACGGCCCAGCGATTCCAGGGCGGAATTTTGGTGGGGTGCTGCATCCTCACAGTGGGGCTGTACATCGCACCAAGATCCGGGTCCTCTCGAAACAGTCGGTTCATAAGGTCTACTCCCTCAGCCGCCGGAAACCTTCCACCCGGGCCGAAGTGCTCACAAAACCCGTTCACCCGCAAAAACGTTTGACGCTCAATGAAGAACGTCGCCTCGGTCATACAGCCGAACATGGTCCAGCGATCGAACCGCAGCGCCTGGGGCTGCCAGCGAAGGACATTCGGTGACCCAGACTCATCAACAGTTTGCCCCGTGACAACACGCAGTGA
>JANQUV010000079.1:6179-11993 GCA_030730585.1 Haliea sp. | reverse complement strand
AGGTCACCATTATCCTGAAGCGTTGCGATCACAAGCGAAAAACGGATTGGGCTGGGAAGTGGCATCACGGCTGTATCAGACCTCGGTTGATATTAAGTGGCACAAAGTGTAGCAGTGCCGCCTCTCGTCAACACCGCAAAATGCCAGTTCTTCGAAAGTCCTTTCAAAAACTGAGCTGCGCATTGGAGCCCTAGTCAAAATTGTTTGTGTAGTACGAAATTGCTAGCATCATTGCAGTGCCACAGTTTGCGGAAAGTGGCGCCAAACTCAGGGCCCTACAATCATGAAAACGTTGATCCTCTTGTCACTTGGATCTGGCTATGGCGGTGCTGAACGCAGTGTCGAGACCATCTTGCAACATCTACCGGATGGCATAAAGGTTCTGGTTTATGCACAAAACAGACTCCATATTGAACGTCTTCTCTGCCCTGGAGCGTTACCCCGGAACGCGAAATTGATACGGGCGGCCAGCACCGATTCAGCCTGGAGCAAGCGCTGGGCGTCTTTGCGCCTCCTGTACGACTGCCTAAAAAATCCAGATGCAAAAATAGTGATCAACACCCAAGCCTCTGCGCTGATTGCAGCGATGACCGCCAAGTTTTTACCGGCACTCGGTAAGCGCAGCTTCATTTACGTACGGGATTTTCTTTG
Organism: Haliea sp.; assembly: GCA_030730585.1. Classification (GTDB taxonomy): domain Bacteria; phylum Pseudomonadota; class Gammaproteobacteria; order Pseudomonadales; family Halieaceae; genus Haliea. Next base: position 11,342 of record JANQUV010000079.1, on the reverse strand, counting down.
GACGGACCTTGATTACATTTTTGGGCGCCTAAGCGATGCCAAAATCTTGCTTCCATCTGCGGTCGTGGCGAAACGATTGGGTTACCTGTCGCCGTATTATTTGCAACCTTTCGGCCCAATGTCTCACTCGGTGGTGCCTGACATGGTGGCACTTCTTACGCCTCCAACTCAACAGCCGCTGCAACAGGCCGGCAACAATGTCGGGTTCTTTTTACACTTGGCAACCGTAAACGGTTGGAAAGGACACTCCGACTTGCTGGTGACAGCGAGTATATTGAGAAGCAGCGGCAGTGCTATACAGGTTCGCTCTTATGGCCCGGTGGGCGATAGTGCATTGGATACGAAGCTGCGGCGCCTTATTGCCAGTCTTGATCTGGGCGAATTTTACCAAATAAACGACCATGCACCTGATCCTACAACCCTTCTGAAGGCCTGTGTGGGCCTCGTCGTGACCTCCAGATCACACTCGGGTGGCCCTGAGACGTTTGGCCGCGCGGTAATTGAAGCATGGGCTCAGGGCAAACCCGTCATCGCTTACAACTGCGGAGCAGTAGGTGAGTTGATAGATCACGGGGTAGACGGCGTGCTCATTGATGAAGGCGACACAACCGCGCTGGCAGACGCCATGAGAACACTCATCGAATCCCCTCAAACCTGCCAGCGCTTGGGTCAGGCCGGTTTAGAGAAGGTCAAGAGGCTGTACGAGGCAGGGGCCGTCACCAACCTACTGATCGACAGGGTTTTTTCGTCAGATGGTATCCAAAGAAAGAGCACACCGACTGACACGCCTGCAAGCTTATTGTGAGACCCCCAACACACCGCTGCTTGCGCAGGCTTTTATCTTTAAGCAAAAGCGTGCCGGCACCACTGTAACGTGGCTGTAATGACAAAGGCCCCGTACAATAGCATTATGAAAAGCACCCATACACCCCGCAAGCGCTTTGGCCAGAACTTTCTGCAAGATGCCGGCGTAATTGCGCAAATCGCCAACGCTATTCACCCTCAGCCAGGGGAGCACCTGGTGGAAATCGGCCCCGGCCAGGGCGCACTGACGGCATCGCTGATCCGCCGTGACATCCGCCTTAATGTGGTAGAGCTTGACCGCGACCTGGCCTCCGGCCTGCTGGCCGCGTTTAGCATCTACCCGGGTTTCAAGCTGCACAGTGCCGATGCGCTAAGCTTTGACTTTGGGGCCCTCGCCGATGACGGCGTGCCGCTGCGGGTGGTGGGCAACCTGCCCTACAACATTTCAACGCCTTTGCTGTTCCGGCTGTTCGAGTTCGCGCCTGTGGTGCAGGACATGCATTTCATGCTCCAACTGGAAGTGGTCAACCGGCTCGCCGCCGCGCCCGGCAGTAAACACTGGGGGCGCCTCGGCATCATGGCGCAGTATCACTGCGAGGTAGAACACCTGTTCGACGTGCCACCCGAAGCCTTTTACCCGCCGCCCAAGGTGCAATCGGCCATTGTGCGCCTAAGCCCCCACCGGCGTTCGCCCTGGCCGGAATGCGACGAAGGCGCGCTGCGCAGGCTCGTCCAATCATCTTTCGCACAGCGTCGCAAAACACTGCGTAATAATTTAAAGGGTATACTCGCCGACAGCGACCTTGAGCAGCTTGGCATTGATCCCGGTGCTCGCGCGGAAACGCTGGAGCTGGTCGACTTTATCCGTCTCACCAACCATTTGAGCAGCGCCTGAAGAACATGGACAACACTGAGCAAAAACGCCCGATCGACCCCAACCTCGTGAACATTGGCGTCGTGACGAGCTACCTGCTGCGTCACTCGCGCCCGGCCGATCAACAGTATACGTTTGCCTACACCATCACTATCCACAATACCGGCAGCGAGCCGGTACAGCTGATGTCGCGGCACTGGATTATCACCGACGCCGATGGCGCGCAGCAGGAAGTTCGCGGTGAGGGCGTTGTGGGCGAGCAGCCGGTCATTCAACCGGGCACTTACTTCCGCTATACCAGTGGCACCACGCTGGCCACGCCGGTGGGCTTTATGGAAGGCAGTTATGCCATGGTAGTGAGAGCGAGCGAGGGGCAAGGTGCTGCCAATCCGCCGGGGTTCAACGTGCCGATTCGCGCGTTTACGCTGCACACACCCACCGCACTCAACTGAGGTTTTGGAGTGGCGACCTATGCAGTGGGGGATATTCAAGGTTGCTTGCAACCTCTGAAGCACCTCCTCAAGCAGGTTCAGTTCAACCCTGACCGAGACACCCTGTGGTCGGTTGGGGACATCGTAAATCGCGGGCCCAAGTGCCTTAAAACCCTGCGTTTTTTATATGACATGCGTGACAACCTGGTGATGGTACTGGGCAACCATGACCTGCACCTGCTGGCAGTTGCCGCCGGCGTTAGAGCACCCTCCGTCTCGGACACCTTCAGCAAAATCCTTGCCGCGCCAGACCGGGACAAACTACTCAATTGGCTCACGCATCGCCCCTTGTTGCACTACGAGCACGGCCACACCATGGTGCATGCGGGCATTCCGCCCCAGTGGAGCATCGAAGACGCCATGCGCTACGCCTGGGAAGTGGAGGCGGTGCTACAGAGCCCGGATTGCATCAAATTCCTCAAGGCAATGTACGGCAACGAGCCGGCAGTGTGGTCGGACGACCTGGCGGGCATGGAGCGCCTACGCGTTATCACCAACTATTTAACCCGCATGCGCTACTGCACAAAAAAAGGTGTACTGGACCTCGTGAGCAAAGGTCCACTGCCCAATCCGCGCCCAGAGGGCGACAGCAAAAAAGTCTCCCCTTGGTTCAGCCACAAAAAACGCAAGAGCGCCGGCAACAAGATTATCTTCGGGCACTGGGCATCCATCGAAGGCATCACCGACAGCGCCAACACGATCGGCCTGGATACTGGCTGCGTTTGGGGCGGCGCAATGACCTTGTACAACATTGATACCGGCGAACGCAGGCGTTGCCAGTGCAAGAACGGACGCTGCCGCAAATGAAGACCTACCTGGTGGGCGGCGCCGTGCGCGACGCGCTCCTTGGCTACCCCTGCAGCGAGCGCGATTGGGTGGTCGTGGGCGCAACGCCCGATAACATGCTGCAGCTAGGCTATCAGCAGGTCGGCAAGGATTTCCCCGTGTTCCTGCATCCGGAAACCAAAGACGAACACGCCCTGGCCCGCACCGAGCGCAAGCAGGGCCATGGCTATACCGGCTTCGCGGTGCACTGCGACCCGGCGGTCACCCTGGAAGAAGACCTGGTGCGCCGCGACCTGACCATCAATGCCATGGCGCGGGATGAATCAGGTGCCATTGTCGACCCCTATGGCGGCCAGCGCGACCTTCAGGCGCGGGTTCTGCGCCACGTGTCCGAGGCCTTTATTGAGGACCCACTGCGGGTGCTGCGCACGGCGCGTTTTGCCGCACGCTACGCCCATTTGGGCTTCACTGTGGCCCCCGAAACGCTGGCGTTAATGTCCGACATTGTTCGCCAGGGTGAACTGGCACACCTCCCGGCTGAGCGCGTTTGGGTCGAAATGCAGCGGGCCTTGGGGGAGCGGAACCCGGATATCTTTATTACCGTCTTGCGCGGCTGCGGGGCGCTGAGGGCTCTGCTGCCTGAGGTTGACGCGCTGTTTGGGGTACCGCAAAGCCCGCAGCATCATCCCGAGGTCGATACCGGGCTCCACACGCTGATGGTGCTGCAGCAGTCTGCGCTATTAACGCCCGCAGCTGACGTGCGTTTCGCGGCGCTGCTGCACGATGTAGGCAAGGGCGTCACGCCTGAAGCCGAATGGCCGCGCCATGTTGCGCATGAACACCGCGGTTTGCCGCTGGTACGTGCAATCTGTGCCCGGTTACGCGCCCCAAATCAGTACCGCGACCTCGCGTTGCAGGTCTGCGAATTTCATTTGCTGTGCCATCGCGCGCAGGAGCTTCGCGGAAAAACCCTGCTCAAACTGCTGCGTGGCACTGGCGCATTGCGCCAGCCGGAGCGTTTTGAAGCTTTTTTGCTGGCCTGTGAAGCAGACGCGCGAGGGCGAGCCGGCAGTGAACAAAGTGCGTATTCCCAGTCGGCGTATCTGCGCGAGGCTTTGCAGCTGATTCTTTCGGTGAATGCCAGAACGCTAATGGCGCAAGGGCTGGACGGCAAGGCGCTCGGCAATGCAATCACTGCTGAGCAGACAAGGCTGCTCGACGTTATGCGGTTAGAGCACAGATGAGCAAAGACATACTCCAGAAGGGCTTCACCCAGCAAAAATTCAAGGAGTGCTACGCCTGAAAACCCCTACCGACTTTTTTCACATGTGTCGCATGGTTTGGCCAGCATCAGGGTTACCTGTGCTCAGGTGTTATGTGAGCTTCGGAGCGTCTGCGTTACTCTTTGTTGCTTCACTGTACCTGTTTCTGCCCATACTGCGCGACGCGAATGGGGCCTCTGAACAGAGGCTGAACTACACTATATCGCTGCTTGGACTTGAGTGTGACTTCTCACTGCATTGGTGGATTCCTTTTATCCTGTTAGTGATATCGGCGTGGCTACTCGCCTTGAGCAAACGGGTTGAATTCCGTATTTGGAAATCAGCTCATCAAGAATTCTGGCAGCGCTTCCGAGCGGTGTTTCCAGTAACGCCAGAGGATATGGATGAGCGCCGCGTTGAAGCTGCAGCCCGAACCCGCGCGATGGCGCTGCGCTGGATAGCACTCATCGGGCTGGAGGTTGGAAAAATCCTGGCGGTTCTGGTGATCTTGGCCCTGATTGAGCCGGTGATGGTGCCACTTCTTCTGGTGACAGCGGCGACTCTGGTGTTGGTGTTTCGACGCGCCCTCTGGCACCGCGCCGGCCAAAGCCCTGTCACAAGCAAGGGGCGGCAGGACTTGGATCAGATAATTCGGCACCGCACATCCATGGCAAACGCGCAGCAAGTTTTCTTTGCTCTTATGCCCATTACTATCCTGCTGCTGCTGACCCTACGACGATTGCAAGTGGTTACATTCGATCTCGCAGGGCTGGTTTTCCTCTCGGTATTGGTCGCTGCGCTTGGCAATGCCTGCGCCAGCGGCATGCATAATCTGCTTCACTTACGCAGATTGGACCTGTCGATTCTTTCGCTATGGGACCACCTCGCGAGGGGTGACGCCGAGACATTCCGCGCAAGATTGCTAGCGAGCAAGTGCGAACCGTTA
>JANQUV010000079.1:0-6079 GCA_030730585.1 Haliea sp. | reverse complement strand
ACGGTGAAGGCAAACGGAGTTGGCGTCGGGCATGACCGACGCCAATGACCGGCCCAATTTGGTAAAGATCGCGGTAGACTGCAGTTTTTTCGCCGGGCCAACTCAAGGTCTGTCCAGATACCTGCGGGCGCTGCTGCCACGCCTCATCGCGATCTCGCCCGAAAATGTTCGCTGGTTGCTCTACACACGCCACGGTACGTCGCTGCCATGCATGGAGGAGCACAGACGCGTCATCGTTAGAAGGGATAAACTACCCAGCGACTCGGGACGCCTTCTATCACTTTTCAGCTCGATGCCCGCTTGGGCTTATCACGACAAACCCAGCGTGTTCTGGGCTCCTGCACACCGAGCACCGCTCTGGCTACCAAGAGGTACTCGCAGTGTGTTAACGGTACATGATCTGGCATGGGCTGAAGTGCCACAAACAATGCGTCGTAGCACCCGGATCATAGACAAATGGTTTATGAACAGGTCGGTACAACGCGCCGACTTTCTGATTAGTGTCTCGCACGCTACCGCAGCGTCTTTAGAGCGCTGGCTTCCAAGCTCCGCACAGCGAACCCGGGTCATCTACCCTGCGGCTGAAGCGCCTCCTATACCGGGTGACTTGGCGCTCGTCGCACCGGGGCTGAAGCGGGGACACTACATTCTTTTCGTGGGCACACCGGAACCGCGCAAGAACTTGCCAAGGCTGCTCGAAGGCTATGCGCTGGCAAGGCAGCAAAACCCAAACGTGCCCGCGCTAGTCCTCGCAGGGGGAAACGGCTGGGGGCAGCAGCCGACCGCGATCATTGACCAGCAAGCACTCCGGCCCTTCGTGCACAGTCTCGGCAAAGTCTCAGACCAACATCTCTCTACACTCTACGCAAACGCCTTGTGTTTGGCGTTGCCCTCACTCTACGAGGGGTTCGGCCTACCGCTGGTAGAGGCCATGGCCGCGGGCCTCCCAATAATCACATCGAACTCGTCGTCCATGCGAGAGGTTGCAGGTCCAGCCGCCTTACTGGTCGACCCACTTTCCGCTACGGACATTGCCAACGCACTGTTACGAATCAGCGAAGACCGTCTGCTGCATGCCACCCTCGCAGCCGTGGCAAGGCAACAAGCACCGCGCTACTCCTGGGACACAGCGGCTGCGGCGACGCTGGAGGTGCTGCTGGACGCTAGTGCATCCGCCTAGGCCTGCGCAAGCTGCATAACAGTGTCACGAAACTGAACAGCACTTTCCTCCCAAGAGATTACCAATCCAGAGCGGTAGCCTACGGGCACCGGACCCCGCTCACCGCCATTGCTCGCCTCAGCTTCCAGCAACTTCTGGGCCAGCTCACGCGGGTTATTAGCGGAAAAATATCGACAGGCGTCTCCGCCGACTTCACGAAACACTTTGATATCACTAGCGATAACCGGCAAGCCATGACACAAGCCCTCTACAATCGGCAACCCGAAGCCCTCAGCCCAAGATGCACAAACCAGACACTCCGCACGCTGGTAGGCCGCTTCAAGGTCGGCGTCATCCGCATTATCCAAGTGAAACAGCCTCGTGCCTAGGTACCGATGCGAACGAATACGCTGCATTATGTCTGCGTTCGACCAGCCGGGGCGCCCCACCAATATGAGCGTCACCCCAATTTGGTCCCACAACATATCGAGTGCATCCAGAATCGCCGCGTAATTCTTGCGTGGCTCAATCGTACCCACGGCCAGGACAACAAAGCCCAATGGTGGACAAGGCAGCCCTGCAGTCAGCTTGAGAGGAGTTTCCACCGGAGCGGACAACTCGGCACCAAGCCGGAAACTCCCGGTACGCCAGGGCCGTAGCCGCAGATCCGGGTTTGCTTCTAGATAGAGGTCGAGAGAATGCCCCGTTGCGGCGGAATTAGTAAGGAAGAAGTCCGCACTTGGCGCAACTCTGTTGAACCACCACTCATAGCCTGAGACGGTGGTGGGGTGACACATCTCTGGAATTGTCAGCGGGAAAAGATCATGCAACATAACACCCAGCTGTATCCCGCGAGTCTCACGCGCGGCAAGCAGAGCCTCGAGCATCGCGGGTGAATTCCAAGTGGAGTCAACTAAAACCACAATGTCCCCGGCCCGAAAATTCACGCGGGAGACATGAAAAAATATCAAAGGCCAAGCGATTATCCCGAATAGCTTGTAAAAAGCATCTTCCCCCGCGCCGCTCCTCATCAGCGAGCGAACCCAGGTGAAGCAACTTTCGACCAAGAGGGTCACCTCGCTACGAGCTCTGTAGCTACCTGCGCGCAACCATCTCAGTGGGTTCCGCGCTATCCCAAATAGCCTCGCATAACGATAGCGGACATAGAGCGGGCGCAGTTTTTCAACTAGGGCGTTGGCCATGCTTGCCATAGCGGTGCAGCCCCAATTGGAAAGCTCACCAAGCCGTGCATGCCAATCCCGCAGCTTGAAAAGCGGATGAGACCCGGTGGTCAAAGAGCGGCGTGGTGCGAAGAAACCACGCCCAGCCCAGACAATAGGCAACAGCGTCACGTTCTCACTTGAAGCCGAACGATGCTGATTGGCAAGGTTGCGCGCTACCCGCCGTATACCGCCATCGCCGCCAGCAAAGTAGGTGTGCGTGCATTCGATAAAGATGCGAACCGGTACCGTTTGCCGTGAAATCAAAGTGGATACTCGTGGCGAGCGAGGTCCAGCTCGAACGTCTGCGCAATCCAGTTGTTCAGGGTACGCGTCTTGTCGGCGATGTGCTCTCGATCTTCCGAAGTCATCGCCACGCGGAACTTTTTCGACACGCTCGGCATATCAATCTTTAAAAATGCCGCGCGCCGCGCGGAATTTGGCATCGACAACCACCGCTCGCGATCCTCCTCATTGGAATCCATGCTCATCAGGAAGCCTACCTGTTTCTCGGTCAATCCCGGATTTCTGTGCCCCCATTCAATTGTCTTTGCTACCACAGGATCTATCTGCAGAAAGTGGCATATCTGCGTTATGAAGGCGTCTAAATCACTCACCATGTCCTCGAACAAAAATATACCGACCTTTTCGGTTCCCAATAAAGTCTGAGCGAAACGCAGATTGCGGCCAAAGTCGAAACGTGTATCGTGTGTTCGATGGACCTCTTCGCCCTGCAGCCACTCGCTGAAGGGAACATAGACTTTACCCTTGGGTAGCGTATGGTGCTTACCAAGTTTAATGCAGGCTTTGAGTGCTTGCAGATAAGCCGACGGGAGCCGCGTGTAGGGGTTCCGCAGGGTGAACATCACTCTCAGATCGCCAAACACGTACAGGGCTTGCTTTAGCATCTTCTCAAACTGATCCGGCGGCTGGATGGCGAGCCCCTCCCAGGACCCTAAAATAAGCTTGTATTCGTCACCTGGCAGCCAATGTGCGCGAATTTGGTGTCGCGTCTCAGCAGGCGAGAGCACCGGCTGACCACGCCAGAAAATCGGCGCCAGCGTTTTCTGAATGGCGGGTGACAAGCAGCCACGTTGCTCGCCCATACCTGCGTTCTTACCCAGAAAGAATATTTCCCGATGCTCGGAAAAAAGCGTATTTTGCAAGGTGGTTGTGGCCGTCTTCGGCAAGCCGAGATGCAGACACACCGGGGGGAATCGGAGATCCACTTTAGCACGCGTAAATAGCTTTGATTGCACACCGGCGACGGCGCGCGCCAACAGACCTCCGATGCGACCCATTCCTTCAGACAACTGCGAAGACACTCCGTTGCCAGCAGCCGGCAGGGCTTTCGCAACGGCGATCATTTGGCCAGCGATGTCTGACACATCAGCATGCTGCTCACTCAATGCTTCTGGATAGTCTGAAAAGTCTTCGGTGAACAACGGCCCACTGCGCTGAGGGAAAGCTCGCGCAGCCAAGCGCGCATTGCTCTCCAAACAATGACTGTAAAAAGCTTCGGCCTGACCCCGAGTCAAAGGAGTAAACTTGCCTGGATTTCGCCTGCTAAGCATGGCGACAAGGCGATCTCTCGCCGCAACACGATCGCTCAACTCAAACCTCGGCCACTGCCGATTCACCTCTCGTACCAATGCCGCGCCCTTGGCGCTCAACGAAAGATTGACATTAGCCGGCCGCAACTTTCCGTCCCGAGAAAGGGCAGCCTGCCGGCAAAAATCTACAATTAAATCACCGGCGAATAGCGTGGCGCGGTCAAACAACCTAACCCTTATGGCAGGCTCTCCCACAACCGATGCCCAAGTATCATAAAGACGATGATAATCGTAATAGTAAGGCAACCCAGATTCCCCGGTATCAGGAAGGACCCTGGGGTCAGGATCACCTGACTTCAGCTTCGTTGAGTAGTGGCTGACTGCGACACGGTCCTGGCGACGCAAGTAAACAAGAATTTCAATGCGCTCGCTCCACCGGGCGAGAAAGTTCACAAGTGCCTGCACGCGCGGCACAGAATCCAGCCTACTGTGAATGTGCTCGGAGGAGATCACCAAAGTGTTCGCTATGAGGCATTGGGAAATTTCCTGATCAACCGCCGCCACCAGTTCAGCACGATAGCTGCACACATCAGCGGCATTGCGAATACCCAGCCCCACCCCGATATCCGTCGTCCACGGCTCTGCGAGCGCAGCTGCCACAAATCCCCATTGACTGCCTCCGTTGGCGCCTGTGAAACGCGGATAGACCACTCCTTGTTGAGCAAAGGCCTCCCGGTTAGCAGAAAGGAACTTCTGAATGGAACTAGTGCCCGTTTTTTCTGTGCCGATATGTAGCAGAATTCGCTCAACGACCGGTGTGGTATTTTTGTTGATAGGGACTTCTCCTCTTCATGATGACTCCGGCTAGCTGTTTTTAATTTGCTCTACCGTTGTGACAGATAAAGCGTTTGGGCTATTGAATGCGACGCGAGAAGCAGCGTCCTCGCCAACAAAAATCCACCCTCACCAAGACCTGGCTTCGCTCGCTGAAAGCCCTCCACAGCTCAGCATAGCTTGCGCCGTTAACCGGATGCCGGGCCCTAGGCGCGAGTTCGGCGAGTGGGCGCAACACAAACGCATTTTCGAGTATCTCTCCACGAGGCAGCACTACGCTATCATGCTCCCCCACAAGATCGCCAAACGTAAGTATGTCGATATCGAGGGTGCGGGGCGAGAAACGGGTCGCATTCATCGGACGTCCGTGCTCCGTCTCAATCTGCCGCAGGCGAGTCGCCATGGCGGCGAGTGAAAGGCTCGTATCCACTGCGACCACCATGTTGAGGAAGGGGTGGCCATCAAAACCAATTGCGGCGCTGTCGTAGACCGATGAAAGCTTCATTGAGCCAAAAAGCGCCTGCAGCGAGTCCAGACCCGCCACAAGGTAGCGTTCACGCTCTAGATTGCTACCTAGCCCAAGAAATACCTCTGTCATGCAGGCAAGGTCCCGCGCTCAATCAGTACACCGACATCCCGCGCCTGCAGCACGGCGCCTGGCTTGCATACGCGCAGGCGTAACCAGGGCACGGCAAATTGTGACAGCACCAGCTCGGCGATCTGCTCTGCCAAAGTCTCCAGCAATTCACACTCGGAGGCTTCAATCCACTCGATTATCCGCTCGGACACGGCAGCGTAGTCCAGCGCCAGGTCAATCGCATCACCACGCGCAGCGGGGCGGTTGTCCCACGCCATCTCTAGGTCGAGCACCAGCGTCTGGCGAATGTCGCGCTCCCAGGCGTAAACGCCAATGACCGCGTCGGCACGCAACTCACGAATAAAGACGATATCTACCACGTTAGCGGCCAAGGCTCCGAGCCGCTTAATGAGGGGGCCGTGAACATATTTCCTGCCTTCAACGAATGAACGCGCATGATACTGACATCACCAGCAGCGAGCCAGTCATCACCCTAAAGCGGCGGGAGTTCCGTCATCGGCCAACGCGGACGCACCGTCGTTACGGGGCCATCCACCTGCCCTGCCGCCAAGCGCTGAGCGCCCGCATAGGCAATCATGGCGCCATTGTCGGTACAGAACCGGGGTGCCGGATAAAACACCTTGGCGCCGACCTTGCCTAAGGCACTGTGCAACTGCCCGCGCAAATTACGATTGGCGCTAACCCCACCCGCCATCACCAGCGTCGACAAACCTTC
>JANQUV010000078.1 GCA_030730585.1 Haliea sp. | reverse complement strand
TTAATGGCGACCACAGAAATGCGCGTATTCAGTGATTGGATATATTCTGCCGCTGTGGTGACCGACTGAATCAATTCACCCTGGCGCTTGGCCGACTTGGAAGTCTCCTGCATGGATTCACGCACATCAGAAGACGCCCGCGCCATATCGGTCGCCAGTGTTTGACCGCGCGCGACCAACTGACGATGACGACCCATGGCTTCCTGTGCCTGCTGGCTTACGCCGCTCAAATCCTCCGCCGTAGGGGCTTCGCGCGACAGTGCAGACTTCACCTCTTCCAACTGACGGCCCATGTCGGCACTGGTTTCGCTGTGCACCCGGCTGCTATTACCCAAGCGATGCAGCTCCGTCGCCAGCCCCTCAAAAGGTGCCCTGAGATCTGCCACCAACTCACGTTGGCGCGCCACGGCAGCATTGAGTTCCTCAGCGATCACCGCGGTAGCGGGCGAGGAGCTGTTCGCAGTTGCCGTCAGGTCCCCGTCGGCCAAGCGGCGTAAAGCACTGAGAACACCATCGGCAGATTCCCTCTCGCCACCCGCACTTGAGCGGGCACGCCACAACAAATACCCGGTAAAGGCCTGGGCTAACAACAACACCCCCAGCAAAACGAGCAAGACGGTTTGACTCATAGTAAAGAATCCTCAACAGGGGCAGCGGGCAATGCGCTGGTATCGGCGAGCGCACCACTGGCAGTCAGAAGGGTGCAATCCAGCAAACCCAGAAAACGTTCGCCTTGCCAAAAACCGCCGTCGCAACAGTCTGCAAATAACCCGGCAAGGGGCATATTGGCTGTCCGCTGGGCGAGCGGCAGAGCAATATTGCCGTGTACATGGCTCAAGGTGAGGCCCACATGTAACCCGGGCTGACGAATCACCAAACAATATTCACGCCGGCGCCCGGGCGCAAGACGCTCGCCAAATAGCGTATCGCCGCACAGTATCGGCAGCAGGCCACCTTGATAGGCGGCAACACCCAGCACCCAGTTGCGGGTGCCTGGAATGCGTGTGA
>JANQUV010000077.1:16220-25020 GCA_030730585.1 Haliea sp. | reverse complement strand
GCACGCCGTGCGGCGCCGGTGGTGACGTCCCTCCCAGAATCAACAACTTGGCATACTTGGCCCACTGAGTTCGCCTGTTAGCGGGACCACTTAAGAGTTAGCAAGACATCAAATGTGTCCGCGAAAACCACTAAATATCCTAATAGATTCAAAAAGTTACAGCAATTTTCCTAACCCGCCTCACGTACTTCCGGTGAAAAGTTCCTTGCAATCCTTCTTTATCAAACTACTGTATATATATACAGCTATGACAGAAACAACCATGGACGACATAAGACCAACCCTCTCTGCCAACCCTCCCGGGCTACTGGACCAGGTCCGCCGTCACATGCGGGATGCCGGTTATGCCTGGAAAACCGAGAAGACCTGCATCCACCGGATCAAGCGCTACATCCTGTTCCACGGCAAGCAGCACCCTGCCAGGCGGTCAGATGCTCATGTCAGTCAGTTTCTCGGCGTGGTCAGCCCCTTGGATAGTCCGTAACCCATGCCCTACGCCGAACTCCACACCCTCAGCTGCTACAGCTTCCTGCGCGGTGCCTCCCACCCACACGAGTTGGTAGAGCGCGCGGCGGAGCTCGGCTACTCGGCCGTCGCCATCACAGATGAATGCTCACTTGCAGGCGTAGTGAAGGCTCACGTCGCTGCCAAACGGGCAGGCATTAAACTCATTATTGGCAGCGAACTGAACCTGTTGGAGGGCCTGCAGCTGGTTGCGCTGGCGCCTTCTCGCGCAGCCTACAGCGAACTGTCCGGCCTGATTAGCCTGGCGCGGCGGCGCAGCCCGAAGGGGGAGTACCAAGTGGCGCTGCGGGATGTGATCTTTCATCTTAAGCGCTGCCTGCTGATCTGGAAGCCGCCAGAAGCAGGCACCACAATAATGGCTGGCGCAAAAAGCACAAATTCCGGCATGGCCGACGCCCCCAGCAGCACCTCCGATGCCATCAATACCTGCGACACCACCGAACTGGGCTATGGCAGGCAGCTGGCACGGCTGTGCCGAGGGAGGATATGGCTGGGCGTTACCCACCTGCTGGGCAACGAGGAGTTGGGGCGCTACTACCAACTGCAAGCACTGGCACAACAGCTGGACGTACCTATGGCGGCCTGTGGTGCCGTGCAAATGCATGTCGCCACGCGTAAGCCGCTGCATGATGTGTTTACAGCCTTGCACCACAACACGAGCGTGGCTCAGCTAGGGCGGCGCCGGCTGGCCAATAGCCAACAGCACCTGCGGCGGCCGGAGCAACTGGAGCAGCTGTACCCGCCCAGCCTGCTTGCGGCTACGCTGGATATAGCAGCACGCTGTCAGTTCAGCTTGGAGGAGCTGCGCTACGAATATCCCGAAGAAGTAGTGCCGCCCGGGCAAAGTGCGGGCAGTTACCTGCGGCAGCTGGTGGAAGAAGGCTGCTCGGCACGCTGGCCTGCCGGCGTGCCGGCCGACATACAAGAGCGCATCGAATACGAACTTCAGCTTATTGATGAGCTGTCTTACGAGTATTACTTTCTCACCGTCTACGACATTGTGCGCTTTGCCCGGGAGCGCAGCATTTTGTGCCAGGGGCGCGGCTCGGCGGCCAACTCGGTGGTGTGTTACTGCCTGTTTATCACGGAAGTATCGCCAGAAGCCGTATCCCTGCTGTTCGAGCGGTTTATTTCTCGCGAACGGGATGAACCTCCGGATATTGATGTCGATTTTGAGCACGAGCGCCGAGAGGAGGTTATTCAGTACATCTACAACAAGTACAGCCGTCGCCGCGCGGCGCTCGCCGCCACCGTCATCACCTACCGCGCGCGCAGTGCCGTGCGCGATGTGGGCAAGGCGCTGGGGCTGGATGCAGTGTTTGTTGAAGATTTGGCGAAGTCACTCGCCTGGTGGGACCGCAGTTCCGACCTTCACAAGCGCTTTGAAGAACAGGGCATCGGCGGCCACAGTGACGTGGCGGAACTGTTCCAATCCCTCGTGCAGCAAATTCTCGGCTTTCCGCGCCACCTGTCACAACATGTGGGTGGCTTTGTGATTAGCCGCGGGCCTATTTCACAACTGGTGCCGGTGGAGAACGCCAGCATGGCGGATCGCACGGTCATTCAATGGGATAAGGAGGACATCGAATCTCTGGGGCTGTTGAAGGTGGATATTCTCGCCTTGGGCATGCTCTCGGCAATTCGTAAAAGCCTTGCTTTAGTCGCGCGGAACCACCCACACATTCGCAGTGTCGCCGACATACCGCGCGACGACCCCGCCACGTGGCGCATGCTGCAACAGGCCGATTCAGTCGGCGTGTTCCAAATTGAGTCGCGCGCGCAAATGACTATGCTGCCACGGCTCAAGCCCGCGTGTTTTTATGACCTCGTCATTCAAATTGCGATCGTGCGCCCGGGGCCCATTCAGGGCGACATGGTTCACCCGTACTTACGCAGGCGGCAAGGTTTGGAAGCAGTCACTTACCCCAGCGAAGCTATTCGCTCTGTGCTGCACCGTACGCTAGGGGTGCCGATATTTCAGGAACAAGTGATTCGGCTGGCGATGGTTGCAGCGGGCTTCTCTGGCGGGGAAGCCGACCAGCTGCGCCGCGCCATCACCAACTGGGGCAAAAACAGCACATTGCTCACCTTCGAGCACAAGCTGATACGAGGCATGATTGAGCGCGGTTACGATGAGGACTTCGCCCACCGGCTGTTTGAGCAGATTAAAGGCTTTGGCGGTTATGGGTTTCCGGAATCTCATTCAGCGAGCTTTGCCCTGCTGGCCTGGGTGTCAGCCTGGCTCAAGTGCCACCACCCGGCCGCCTTTTATGCAGGCCTGCTAAACAGCCAGCCGATGGGTTTCTATTCACCCTCGCAACTCGTGCAGGATGCACGGCGCCACGGCGTGACGGTACTCCCTGCCGACGTCAACCACAGTGCCTGGGACCATCGCTTATTGGAAAGTAACGGCAATGGGCAGCAACCGATTCGCTTGGGGCTACGGCTGGTAAAAGGCCTGAGCCGTGACGGAGCCCAGCGCGTGGTAGAAGCCTGCCAGCAGGCGGCTTTTCGTCAGGTCAGCCAACTACGCCTGCGCGCGGGGCTGGAGCGTCGCGATATGGAAGCACTGGCAGATGCCGATGCACTGGCATCACTAAGCGGCAATCGCCATCAGTCCCAATGGCAGATTATGGCACTGGAACAGCCCAAGCCGCTGTTGCAGGAAGAACAGCAACAACCGGGCAGCTATTTCAACGACGGCATACAACTGCCGGCGCCCGCCGTGGCAGAGGAAGTCTTGGCGGATTACCGTGCCACGGGGCTCACCCTGCGCGCCCACCCCTTGGCCCTGCTGCGGCACCTTTACCCCTTCAACCGCTGCAAGCGCCATGCAGAGCTGGCCACCGTCAACCACCGAGGCTTTGTGCGCATTGCCGGCCTTGTGACTTGCAGACAACGGCCCGGCACTGCATCGGGCGTGCTGTTTTTAACGCTGGAGGATGAAACTGGCAACAGCAACATTGTAGTGTGGCCGCGCACGCAGGAGCATTTTCGAGCAGCGCTAATGAACGGTCGCCTGCTGGTGGTGAAGGGCACACTGGAGCACAAAGACGGCGTTACGCATATCATAGCCGGCGCCTTGGAGGACCACAGCAGCGCCTTGGCGTCACTGCCATCACAATCGCGCGATTTTCATTGATTCAAGCGCAGTGCCGCGGGCGCGCGTGACCATGAAGGCCCACGCTTCATGGCGTTACAAGCTGGGCCCGGGCTGTTTGAGAACCTCGCGCTCCTCCTCACTCGACTTGCGCCAAAGCTCTACAACCGCCTCTGCCATTGCACGTTGCACCGGCACCCGCACTACCACGCAAAACAACTGCCCTGCATACCCGTTGAACCAAAACGCCACACGCGAGTTGCAGGCCCTGGCGCTACGCCGGCGCAGACCAACAGGGGCAATAAGTGCTCCTCACGCGGATGGCAGTAACGCGCGTGGGGTGCTTTCTCCCACTGCAGCAAGCGCAACTCGCGCTCAGCGTCACTGAGTGGGGCTTCAGCCAATGTATCGACAAGCCAATCCTCAAACGCCTGATTGCGCGCGTACAGCTCCGGCCCCTGCTGTCCGAAAAATGCCTGCACGTTGTGAAAGGAAGACCCGGAGCCAATCAACAGCAGCCCTTCGCCATCCAGCTGGGCCAGCGCTCGCCCCATACGCAGGTGCGCTTGAGGGTCCATTGAGGCTAACAATGAGAGCTGGATACAGGGGATGTCAGCTTCGGGGTAGAGAATTTTCAGCGGTACGAACAAACCATGGTCAAACCCTCGGCCAGCATCGCCCATCGCAGCGAACCCTGTAGCCTCCAGCGCGCCATGCACAGCAGACGCCAACTGTGGATGCCCGGGCGCCGGATAACGAACCGCGTAAGACTCCGGCGGAAAGCCGTGATAGTCGTAGAACAGCTCCGGCGCTGGGTGGGTCGTCACCATCGGCTGCGCCGCTTCCCAATGTGCACTGGCGACGATAATCGCTCGCGGACGCGGCAGCTCTGCCGCGATGCGCTGCAGCGTCGCCACCAGTTCACGATGGCCCGGGTCGCCCAATAACGGCAGCGGCCCACCACCGTGAGAGATAAACAGCCGAGTTAGCGCCGAGTTAGCCACGCGGCAGCTGCTCCAAAGCCGCTATCCCATTGCTTACTTTTACTGACTGCAGGTTGTGTAACCGCGCGTTGTGCCCGCCCATCACAAGCCACCTCTCAAATAGTGAGTCTATCTACCTTATTGTGGCAAGGCTCGGCCGCCTTGTCACAGCCAACCCGTATGAGCGGCCAATCTAGCCGACAAAACGTATTGTGGCCACAAATGACCCTTTCGTGGCTCCTGTCTTTTGGCATACTGCGGCGCATTAGTACGTTCAGACAACAGGAGTTCGACGTGACCGGTGCCAACCAGCAAAAAATGCCACCCTACAAGCCAGCCGACGTACTCAACGCCCATATTATGGGTAATGAAAGCACGATGTATGAGCTGTTTGACTACCTGCGTAGCAACGACCCGGTGGCTCGCGTAGAACACCCTGACTACCTGCCGTTCTGGTCGCTTTCGCGCTACGACGACATCAAGCGTATTGGCAGCGAGAATGACCGCTTCCTCAGTGCGCCACGCACAGTGCTCATTCCCACCGTCTTTGAAGAGGCTCTACTTGAGCGCTTCGGCACGCGCAACGGGCTGGAAACCTTGATTCATATGGACCGGCCAAAACACCTGAAGCTACGCAAAGTGACAAGGGAGTGGTTCCTGCCGCGCAGCATTAATTCACTACGGGCTGAAGTAGAAGCTTTGTCGAAAGAATTCGTCGACAAGATGCAGGAGATGGGCAGCGAGTGCGACTTCGTACGCGACATTGCCCTGTTATTCCCACTGCGTATTATTCTGTCGATTCTTGGCCTGCCGCGCGAAGCTGAAGGCACCATGCTCAAGCTGACACAGGAAATGTTCGGCAGCCAGGACCCGTCTCTGCAACGCGATGACAGCCAGACGGCTGGCCTGGAAGTGTTAAACGACTTTGGCGCCTATTTCAGCGAAGTCATTGAAGACCGCAAGAAAAACCCGAAAGAAGACCTGGCCACGGTGCTGGCTAATGCCCAGGTAGATGGCGAGCCGATGAACGTGCTCGACCAGGCGAGCTATTTTATCATCACCGCCACCGCTGGCCACGACACCACCTCGGCGAGCATCGGCGGCGGCATGAAGGCGTTGCTGGAACACCCTGACCAGCTCGCGCTGTGGCGCGACAACCCGGACCTGGACATTGGTGCGGCGAAAGAAGTTATTCGTTGGACATCACCGGTGCGTCACATGGTGCGCACCGCGACAGAATCACTGGAGCTGCACGGCAAACAGATAAATGCCGGGGACAATATTGCGCTCTGGTACCCCGCAGCGAACCGCGACCCAGAGGCAATCGATCAGCCCAATAAGCTGAACCTGCTGCGCGACCCTAAACAGCAGCTGGCGTTTGGCTATGGCTCACACATGTGCCTGGGACAACACTTGGCGGCGCTGGAAGTGGGCTGCTTTTTCCGCGAGCTACTGCCGCGACTGCAAGACATGCAGTTCAATGGCGACCCGGAGTGGGTCAAGGCAATCTTTGTTGGCGGCCTGAAATCCATGCCGTTACGCTACTCGCTGCGCTGACCCCTCAACCGCGGCCTGCGCAATACACTCCAGGCTCACCTCGGCCAGCACATCCAGAATGATATGTTCAAGTGCGGTGCCCGCAAACGAGGGTCAGGCCGACTCAGCCACGACCGGAATTCTTCGCGCGATAAAGCAATTCATTTGCCTTGCGCACCAACATAAGACCATATGATGGTCGCCAGATGTTTGACCCATACTTCTTGCGGTGTATTGAATTCCGGGGCAACACCGTCATTATTTTGCGCACAAGCGATGCCGGCCACGGGCGGCAATCGCGTGAGAAAATTGATGCCCCGTTCTAGACGAAACGGTAAAGACGCCGAGGTGACGCCTGAGCAACCCCGGCCTGGCTCATGATAAATTGCGGCCCTTGTTCGCAGCGATGCGCATGCGCAGCGCATTCAACTTGATGAAGCCCTCTGCATCTTTCTGGTTGTAGGCACCGGCATCATCTTCGAAGGTCGCGATGCTGGCATCAAACAGGCTATCGGCTGACTGGCGGCCCGCGAGAATAATGTTGCCTTTATAAAGTTTGAGGCGGACCTTACCATTCACCACCGACTGGGTTTGGTCGATTGCGGCCTGCAACATGCGCCGCTCTGGCGACCACCAGTAGCCGTTGTAAATCATCTCTGCATACCGCGGCATCAGGTCGTCTTTGAGATGAGCCACTTCGCGGTCAAGCGTGAGCGATTCGATCGCGCGGTGCGCTCTGAGCATAATCGTACCACCGGGTGTCTCGTAGCAACCGCGCGACTTCATGCCCACATAGCGGTTTTCCACCAGGTCGAGCCGGCCGATGCCGTTGGCACCACCCACACTGTTCAGGCGTTCCAGCACGGTGGCAGGGCTCAAACGCTCGCCGTCGATGGCAACAATATCACCACCCTCAAAATCCAGTTCGATATAAGTGGGCGTATCCGGGGCAGCTTCCGGGCTCACGCTCCAGCGCCACATGTCTTCTTCGGCCTCCGACCATGGATCTTCCAAGATGCCGCCTTCATAGGAAATGTGCAGAAGATTGGCGTCCATGGAGTACGGTGACTTCTTTTTGTTCTTGCTGAAATCGACCGGAATGTTACGCTCTTCACAGTAAGCCATGAGAGTTTCGCGTGAGGTGAGATCCCACTCCCGCCAGGGAGCAATCACCTTGATGCCGGGCTTGAGCGCATAGGCACCCAACTCGAAACGCACCTGGTCGTTGCCCTTGCCAGTAGCGCCGTGGGAGATCGCATCCGCGCCCGTTTCATTAGCGATTTCAATCAAACGCTTGGCAATCAGGGGGCGCGCGATGGAGGTACCCAGCAGGTACTCCCCCTCATACACAGTGTTGGCACGAAACATCGGGAACACAAAGTCGCGCACAAACTCTTCACGCAGGTCATCGATGTAGATCTCTTTGACACCCAAAGCCTCAGCCTTGGCCCGCGCCGGCGCCACTTCCTCACCTTGGCCAATATCCGCCGTGAAGGTAACCACCTCACAATCATAATGATCCTGCAGCCAGCGCACGATCACCGAGGTGTCGAGGCCGCCGGAATAAGCCAACACGACTTTCTTTACATCTGACATACTGCGCTCCGCATTCAAGGCATTAAACCGGGTATTTTACGCGCGAGGCGGAGGTATTCACAGCCCGTATTCCCGTAGCCTGCCCTTTACGTTACCATCTTGCCTGACATTTCCTGCCTTGGCTTACCGTGACTGAACTCTCTATTCTTCGCCCCGATGACTGGCATGTTCACCTGCGTGATGGTGCTGCTTTACCCCACACCTGCGCCGATATGGCGCGTTATTTTGGTCGTGCCATCGTCATGCCCAACCTGACACCACCTGTCACTACGGTAGCCCAGGCCGGCGCCTATCGCGAGCGTATACTCGCGGCGATGGCCGGCTTACCGCGCCGCTTTGAACCGCTCATGACCCTTTATCTCACCGACACAACAGACGCACAGGAGATTAGGCGAGCCGCAGACAGCGAATTCGTACACGGCGTCAAGCTCTACCCGGCCGGTGCCACCACCAACTCGGATGCCGGTGTGGCGCAGCTCGAAGGCTTGTATCCAACACTGGAAGCCATGCAGGAAGTGGACCTTCCGCTGTTAATCCACGGCGAGGTCACCGACCACTCGGTGGACATTTTTGACCGGGAAAAAGTCTTCATTGATCGCCACCTCGCCCCTATCGTCGAGCGCTTTCCTGGCCTGCGCGTGGTGTTGGAACACATTACTACCGCGGACGCCGTCGACTTTGTGAGCACGGCCGCAGGCAACGTGGCTGCCACTATTACTGCTCATCACCTGCTGCTCAACCGCAACGACATGCTGGTGGGCGGCATCCGTCCACATTATTACTGCCTGCCGGTGTTGAAGCGCAACACGCATCAAGCAGCGCTGCTGCGCGCGGCAACCTCCGGCAGCCCGCGTTTTTTCCTTGGCACCGACTCCGCACCGCACGATACCGGGAGCAAAGAATCTGCGTGTGGCTGCGCCGGCTGCTACACAGCACACGCGGCGCTGGAATTGTATGCAGAGGCCTTCGAGGCCGCTGGGGCACTGGATCGCCTCGAAGGCTTTGCCAGCCACTTTGGAGCCGACTTCTACCGCCTCCCACGCCATGCCGAGCGCATTAC
>JANQUV010000077.1:9993-16120 GCA_030730585.1 Haliea sp. | reverse complement strand
TCATTTTTTGATACCGCCACCTTAGCGGGCCTGGCTTACGGCCAGACAGTGCTGGCGAAGGCCTGCAAGGAAGCCGGTATCCCCTTCGACAACGCGGAGGCGCATTCCGCGGCCTACGATGCTGAACGCACCGCCGAATTATTTTGCGAGATCGTCAACCGCTGGAGAGATTCCGGCGGCTGGATACCCAATTACGATTAATTTCAAGCGTTAGAACCAGATAGCTATGCGCACAGAACACTTGCTTAACCACCTCAGCGCGCCTTAAGTCAGTCAGCTTGCGAGCTCTGGACCCGGTAGTCGCCGATCTGCACCTCCTCACCGAAATCCCCATAGTCACCCAGCGCGCGCAGTTCTCGAAACTCGTTCCAGGGCAGCCTGCGGTAGCGAGCTGGCTGCGCGGCTGACAGCTGGCCGGGCAAGGGCTCAATGACCGCTTGGTAGCCCGGGTTCAAAAAGTAAGCAATGCTGAGGCGAGGCTCGGCGGTGCTCGCACGCACTCGATGCAAGGGCGCGGTGTAGCGGTCGTTGGACCACACCTGCCACATATCGCCTATGTTAATAGTGAGTGCGTCGGCAATCGGCGGCACGTCTAGCCAAGCGCCATCACAGTGCATCTGCAGCCCGGCTACCGTGTCTTGCAACAGCACGGTGAGCGCACCGGCATCGGTATGGGGGCTTATGCCCAAGGGCCCCGCCGCGGGAGCAAGCCCCCGCAAAAGGTCATCGACAGGATAATGGTTGAGCCGTAAAAAACTGCTGTGATCGGGGCACAGCTGTGGCAGCACGCCATTGGCATGCGCGCCAAGCCCCTCGCATAGTAACTCGGTCAAGCGCAAAGCCAGCGCGTGACAGGCCGCGGTAAAGGATTCGAGCGCAGGCTTTAAAGCAGGCAGCTGAGGCGGCCAAGGCGTTTGCTCACTCGGCGCAAAGTCAAAAATTTCCTTGCGGTCGCGCAGGTTCTTGGTGAGTTCCCGGTCGTAGTAGCCGAAAGGGTTGGCCATAGTCCGTGTGACGCCGCGCTTGATATCACTATCGCAAGCGAAGAATGCTTGGGCAATAGCGAGCGTTTCGCGCATTAAAGAAGGCACAACACCCGCATTCACAACCTGAAAAAAACCCGGCGTCTGGGCCGCTTGGGCAACCTGTGCCACGACCGCAGCACGCGGCGCCGCAAGGTCAATTACCGGAACAACGCTTACTGGCATGCCTCAACGAACTCCCACGGGCCTACGGAAGCGGCATAGTATGCCTCATCTCAAGCGCAAACCAGCTTCATAACTCAGCGAACGCAGCAGGCTTCCCTTGAGTGATCACAGGTCGTCATCGGCCCCACCTCCATTGGCCGAGAGATCAACGCCGTTGACGTTACGAACGGTCGCACTGTCCACATCAAAGTCGAAACCGTTATCGCGCAAGCCCACCACAGAACGGTCCATGTCACAAAACCATCATCCCTTCTTCACAGCTAGTTCACATCAGTCTCCTAAAGTGACGGTCGCCGGCATTCAGGCCAGACGCCATGTGCGCCAACCTGACACCGCGCCTCACATCAATGCTTTGTTCGAATGGGGAAGGGTATGTATCAGCCAATTTTTGCTCGCCGTCCGTGCGCGCGCCTCGTGCGCCTGGCTCTTGCCAGCGGCCTCTCGCTTTCTGCTGCTGCACAAAGCAGCGACCCGGTGCTGGAGGAAATCACCGTCGTGGCACGCAGCCAGTACTATGGCAACAACGTGGTCAGTGACAGCATGAAAATGCAACAGTCTCCGATGACCAGTGTGAATGCACTAATCGACAACCTGCCCGGCGTCTCGATTCAGGAAGGCGATGCCTACGGCTTTGACGACTGGTCCACCACCATTGCAGTACGCGGTTTCCAAAACAACCTCGACGAACAACAGATCGGCACCACATTGGACGGCATTCCCAACGGGGGGAGCAGCTACGGCGGCGGTGCGAAAGCAAACCGCTACCTTGATACCGCGAACCTGCGCACAGTAAACGTTTCCCAGGGCACCGCTGACATCGCTTCACGTGCACTTGATGCCCTCGGCGGTACCATCGATTTTGTCTCTGACGATCCAGAAGAAGAGGCTCGTATCCGCTTTCAGGGATCAGCCGGAGAGTATGACGCCGAACGCTATTATGTGCGGGTAGATACCGGGCGGCTCGCCAACGGCACGCGCGCCTGGTTTTCCGCATCGCACCAAAGTGCCAGCGACTGGGTAAACGGTGCGGCGGAGAACGAGCGCGACCACCTTGCGGCCAAGATGATCTCGGAAATTGGCAGCACTGATGTCACCGCCTACATCTCCTATGACGACACGCATGAAGACAACTACCAGCGTCTGTTTGGCCCCGATGAGTTTCGCAGCAATCCCGAATGGGACCGCCTCACGGATATCTGGACCGGTATTCCCTACGTTGATCAGGTTTACCGGCGCGGCTGGTCTACCCTGCGGGAGAATCTGCTGGCCTACGTGAAGGCCAACATGGAACTCAGCAGCACATTGCGCCTGTCAGTGGGTGGCTACTACCACGACAATGAGGGCCGAGGTGACTGGATTCCACCCTATCTGGTTGATGTTCTGAACGATGGCGCAGGCCCACAATCGGAAGCACTGGGCAGCGCCAGTGTCAACGGCGGCAGCGCACTTGGCCGGATATACTTCGTCGACGGTGCCGGCAATGCACTGAGTCCGCGTCCCGGCTGCACCTCGTCCATTACCTTCCCCTACGGTGGCGCCGGCCCCAACTACGACCCCGCCTGCTACGCCGCAGGCGCCATCCCGGTGCAGTCCTACCGCCACACCAACTACAAGAAGGAGCGCTACGGCTTCATGATCGACGGTGACTGGACCGCTGATCTCGGTGGCCTGGACAATACTCTGCGAGCCGGGCTTTGGTATGAAGATCAGCAACGTGATGAGACCCGTACATGGCAGAAACTCACCGATGCGCGCGTGGGCATCGAATTCGACAACATGCCCTACTGGACACAGTACGATCGCAGCTATCCGCAGGAAGTCCTGAAGTGGTACGCCGAGGACAGCCTGCAGCTTGCTTCAGTGCAATTCACCGCGGGCATAAAGCAGTTCCTGGTTGATCTGGAACGGCAGGACAATTTTAGCGAGACCACCGATGTCAAGGTGAACTCCGACTCGGACGTTCTATTCTCCGGCGGTGTGCTCTGGGAAACACCCATCGAAGGGCTTGAGGTATTCGCCGGGTATGCCGAGAACTTCAAGGCGATTTACGACGAGATCCTGGAACGCCCTGAATCTGACCTCGATGCCCTTGAACCGGAAACGGCCGAGAACCTGGAAGCCGGGCTCCGCTACCGCAATGGCGACCTGTTGCTCACCGCAACAGTATTCCAGATCGACTTCGAGAACCGCATCATCTTCCTCAGTCCGGAGAGTGCTGCTGGGCCGGACTACCTGATAGGGACCAACGGCACCTATTTCAACGCGGGTGGCATTGAGTCGGATGGTGTTGAACTCACGGCGGACTTCCGGCTCAACGACAGCCTGTCGCTCTACGGTGCCTTCACCCTGAACGATGCCAGCTACGTCGGCACGGGCGACGACGTGGTTGATGCCGGGCTGGGCCTTCAGCCGGGCAACGATGTGGTCGGCATCCCCGACCAGCAGCTCGTTCTGTCCCTGGACTGGACCGGTGACACGCTGGCCGCAGGCATCAGCGGCAAACACACGGGCGAACGCCCCATCCGCCTCGACAACAGCTGGGTGGCCGATAGCTACACAACCGTAGACGCCTATCTCACACTGAACGGTGGCGCGATGACGAATGGCACCGGCAGCTGGAGCATTACCCTGTTGGTCAACAATGCCTTCGATGAAGACTATCTCGGCGGCATAGCGGGCGAAGGTGCATGGATAGGGGCCCCGCGCACGGTGTCCGCCTCTCTCACGATAGACCTCTAAAACCCCTGAAGCATGTTTGCCGGCCCACGGGCCGGCTTTTTTACGCAAGGAGATAACATGAAACGCCTGCCCCTCACCCGACGTCAGATGCTGTCAGGGCTGTCTGCGAGCCTGTTGTTACCTGTGGGCCTGCGCGTGCCGAGCGTGTCAGGAAGCCCTGGGAACCCCTTTCAGCACGGTGTTGCTAGTGGTGACCCCGAGCAAAGCTCTACCGTGCTATGGACGCGGTTGACCACCACCGCCAAATCCGTCGAGTGCGGGTGGGAGGTTGCGCAGACACCGCAATTCGACAACATTCTGCAGCGCGGAAGCCTCGCAACCGGCCCCCAGCGCGACCATACGATAAAGGTGGTCGTTGCCGGGCTGACACCAGGAGCAACCTACTACTATAGGTTTCGCGCAGGCCAACACACGTCGCCTACCGGCCGCACGCGGACGCTGGCAGACGGTGCACTGGAGTCTCTCGGCCTCGCGGTCGCCTCATGCTCCAACTTCCCCTTTGGTTACTTCAACGCCTACGAAGCCATTGCCCGGGATGAGTCAGTCGAATTCGTGCTGCACCTGGGCGACTATCTGTACGAATACGGCCCAGACGGATACGGCGGCGGGATCGGCGCGCAATTGGGCCGGCAGCACAATCCTCCACGGGAGATGGTATCACTCGCGGACTACCGGCAGCGGCATGCGCAATACAAGGCAGACCCGCAATCGCGTGCAATGCACGCTGCACATCCGCTGATTCCCCTCTGGGACGATCACGAATCGACCAACAATCCATGGCTGGGCGGCGCCGAGAATCACCAGCCTGCAGCGGAGGGCAGCTGGCAAACACGCCGCAGTGTTTCCCTCCAGGCCTGGTATGAATGGATGCCTGTGCGTGAACCCGCCAGCGACGAGGACCCCGCGGCCTACTGGCGTCACTTCCGCTTCGGAGACCTGGCCTCGCTGGTGACCCTAGAAACACGGCACACTGGACGGGTACAACAGATCGAATACGACATATCAACACTGCTGGAAATGACGCCAGCGAGCGCAGAAAGCTTCCTCCAGGACGTGGTGGGCGCACCGGGCCGGGAAATGCTTTCGGCAGACATGCAGGCATTCGCCGCCGCAGCCTTGGCAGAGTCGATATCAGCGACACGACCGTGGCGTTTGATTGGCAATCAAATCCCCATCGCGAGAATGGCCGCACCACAGCTCGCTGCAGCAGACATCGACTACCTTGAGAGTCGGGTCAGCAGTGACAATTTGCAGCGAGCAAAATACTTCCAGAGGCTGGGGGAACTGGGCCTGCCGCTTTACCTGGACCCCTGGGACGGATACCCAAGAGCTCGCGAGGCGTTCTATCAGAGCTGCCGCGAAGCGGGCGCCAGCGACCTGGTGGTGCTCACCGGTGACAGCCACAGCTTTTGGCAAAACGCATTATACGACGACACAGGCCGCGCGATGGGGATAGAGCTGGGGACCACCGGCATCACCTCGCCAGGCGATTTTCTCGAGTTCGGTAACGAGGGCGCGCGGCTGATGGACGACCGCCTGGTAGCCAGCAACCCCGAAATCCTCTGGACGAACGGTATAAGCAACGGCTACCTGCGCGTGCACATTACCCCCGACCAACTACAGGCAGACTTCGTCAGCGTCAGTAGCATCCTCAGCCACGACTACGATACGGGCACTCTGCGCAGCCTGACGGTGCGCCACGAGGGCGCGGGACTGAGCTACGCGGTCGCCGGGGAAGGCACTGGTGAAAACACGCCCTAAGGTTAAGCTAAGGTTTTCTTCGTACAGTGTCGACAACAATACCGGAGAGACCCAGCTATGAAACCCTATCTGCGACTTTGCACCACCCTGCTCGGCGCCCTGACCCTCAGTGTCACGTCGCTGCCAACGCTCGCCTCGGCAGAGGCGGAGGTCAACGCACTGCGCACAGAGTGGGAACACGTCAACTTCGAGCTCGCCGCATCGGAACAGGAAGCGGCCTACGGCAACCTGCTGACGCGCTGCGACGAGCTGCTGACAGCCCAGCCGGAGGATCCGCAGGCGCTAACCTGGTGCGGTATTGTCCGTTCCTCCTTCGCGGGTGTTGTCGGAGGCCTTGACGCCTTGGGCTACGCCAAAGCGGCCAGAGACGATTTCGAGCGGGCCGTAGCCATTGACCCAACGGTCAGCCAGGGTGCCGC
>JANQUV010000077.1:1600-9893 GCA_030730585.1 Haliea sp. | reverse complement strand
ACAAGATCCAGGTAACGCTGTTCAAATATCTGCAGGGGCATCTTGCCGTAAGGCAACAACACCGCAGACAGCGGAAACAAAGGCAATTCTGTTGCAGACATCGGGGACTCCCGTTCAATCAGGGCGGCTGAGGACTTCCAGCTGCTCCAGGTTGGCCAGTGCCGCGGTGCGGTTATCACCGCACACCTCAGCATCGGCCTGAAAAGCGCCGCACACGGCGGGCCGCCTCGGGTCACCAAACAACCCGCACAGGCGCTCCGGGGTCAGGTGAACGCAACGCACACCCGCCGGTTTGCCGTCTGGCATGCCATAAAACCGCGTGGAGATGGAGGGCGCTACACAGCAGGCGCCACAACCGGGGCGACACTGCATCAGCTGTGCTCCGCAGCCGCAGCTGGCTCCGCTTCAGGCCCCAGGGGCTGCATCAGCAGGATTAACTTGGGTAGCAGCAACAAGGCACCGACCACCGCCACAGTCATCGCCAACACGGTCAGCAGCCCAAAGTAGATGCTTGGATTGAAATTCGACAGGGTCAGCATCAGGAAACCAATCACCACCGTTACCGTGGTGTAATACATGGCCCGGCCGATACTGCGGTGGCAGCGATACATCGCCGCCACGTAGTTGCGGTCCAGCACAAACTCGCGCTGGAAGCGGTGTACATAGTGAATGCAGTCATCCACACCAATACCCACCACAATAGCGGCAATCGTGATGGTCATGATATCCAGCGGGATGCCCGCCAGACCCATTACGCCCAACACCATCCCAGCGGCTACCACGTTCGGCGCCAGCGCAATAAAGGCCAGCGACAGGGAGCGGAACAGCAGCAAGAACATGAGCAAGATAGCGACAAAAACCGCGCCCAACGTGAGAATTTGTGACTGAAACAGGCTCTGCAACACGTTGTTGTAAAGCACCAACATACCCGTGAACTGGATTCGCTCAGGTGCCAGCCCGGTCGTTTCCACCAGGTCGCTGCGCAGCTGAGACAGGAACGCGTTGCGCCGCAGGTTCTCGCTCGTCTCTTTCACCCGCACGCTTATGCGCGCCTGCTCTTTGGCTTCGGAAAAATACGGGTCGACCATCAGCTTTGCCACATCGGCAGGCAAACTCTTTTGCACCAGCGCCAGTTCCACGCTGCCGATATCCTCGCCGAGCAAATCCTTGACCACCGCAAACGTGGTTGACAAGGAAAGCACCTTGCCGGTTTCCTCCTGCCGGTCGACATGCTGATGCGCGGCATCCAGCACGCGCATGCCTTCAAGGCTGAACCAGTAGCTGGGCTTGAATGTTTCTCCGCTGGTGCTGAAGCTGTCAAAACCATCCCCGAAGTCGTCGTTCCAATCGTCCGCTGCCAAGTCACTCTGTGCAGCAAACTCAGCCGCGCCTTCAGTGAGGAAAGGATCATCCTCTGCGGGCAATTCCTGCCCTGGCTGCAGGTTTTCCAATCCGGGCAGCGGTGCGGTGGCATCCGGGCCTGACAAAATAATATCCAGCGGAATGGTGCCGCCCAAACGTGAATCCAGCAGCTCCATACCCTGATAGATTTCGGTGGTTTCCTTGAAGTAGTCGATAAAGCGGTTTTCCACCTGCAAGCGGGAAATACCCAGCACCGTGAGGCCAACCACAACCAGGGTCACCACAATAATGGTTTTGCCGAAATGCTCGGTTGCCCGCGCAAAATACAGCGTGAACGGCTCACCCTCCTGACGGTAGTGAAATGGGCGCCCCTTCGGCCACACGACAATGAGGCAGGGCACCATAATAAACGCAAGAAGCAGCGACACCAGAATGCCCACCGTCATCATCCAACCGAAGTCGATCACCGGTTGAATGCCTGAAACGACCAGCGACATAAAAGCCACAATGGTTGTGACTCCAGTGTATACGCAGGGCACGGCCATCAGCGCCACAGTCTGCAAAACGCGATCATGTAAGCCCTCATACAAGTTCTCCGCGTGCAATTCGCGGTAGCGCACCACCAGGTGAATAGCAATCGCCAGGCTGATAATCAGCAGTACCGCTACGAAGTTGGAAGAGATCACCGTCATCCGCCAATCCAGCCAGCCCAACAAACCCAGCATCACGGTTACCGATGCCATGCAGGTCACCAGAGGAATGACGGTCCAACGCACGCGACGAAAAATCGCCGCCAATACCACCAGCATCACGCCGAGAATGGCCGTGCCAAACAAGACCAGATCGCTGCGCACAAAGCTCACCATATCTGCGGTGATCATCGGCACCCCGCCAACAAAAATGTCGGCGTACTGTCGATAGTCATCGGCAATCTCGCGCACGGAGGCCACCAACTGGGCCTGCGCCTCAAGGGACTGCGCGGTATGTGCCTTGAACGCCAACTCAACCTCGCTCAAGGTTTGCTGATCTGCGCTGCTGAGTGCGCCGTCAGCGGCTTGCGCGCGCAGAGCATCGCGCTGCTGTAGCAGGTCAAAATAACGTGTGTCGCGGAGCAAATTCACCTGCACCGCGGTCAGGTCGCCAGCACGGCTGGCCAGTAACTCCGCGTAAATAGGGCTGGTGGTAAATTCTTGCAGCGCCAAGGCGCGGTCCACGCCTTCATCATTCAAGCTCGGGAGCGGATCGCCGGAGGTAATATCTGACAGGCTGACCGGCGGACTTTCCAGCAGCGGCACGTCCCATACCGTCACCACGGAAGACACACGCGGCAGGCTTCGCAGCTCGTCCGCCATGCGCCGCAAAGGTTGCAACGAAGCGTCACTGAGCAAAGGCGCCTGCGGCTGCCAGGTCAACAACAGAAAATCTTCGGCACCGTACTCCGCAGACACCTCACGGAATAAATCCAGGGAAGGATCACCCTGCAACATCAGGGAATCTGCCGAGGCATCAAGCTTGATCTTGCTCATCTGGGAGGCGCTGAGCAGCAACACCAAGGCGACTAGCCCCAGCGACAGCCAAGGGCGGCGCAATACCAGCAGGTCGTAGGCGTGGAGCATTGGGTGACGCATCAGGAATTTACCGCCGTGAGCTCATCAAGAAGAATTTGGTGAATGCCGCCGAAGCCGCCGTTACTCATGATGACCACGCGGTCACCCGGCCGTGCTTCTTTAGCCACCTGCCGGGCGAGGTCGCGAACATCGCTGGCAATAACGGCAGGTGCAGCGCTTGCAGCAACCACGGCATCCAAGGACCATTCCATGCCAGGGGGTTGAAACCAATATACTTTGTCCGCGTCGCGGGTGCACTGAACAAGTGAATCTCTATGCTCACCGATACGCATAGTATTCGAACGCGGTTCAACCACGGCAATGAGCCGCCCCGCCGTGCTCGCCCGCAAACCTTGCAAGGTTGTCGCAATGGCGGTGGGGTGGTGCGCGAAATCATCGTATACCGCGACACCCGCAATCTCACCCAGCAACTCAAGGCGCCGTTTCACTCCGAGAAACTGGCACACGGACTGCGCCGCCTGCGCCAGTGACACGCCAACATGACGCGCCGCGGCCAGCGCGACCAACGCGTTTTCCACGTTATGGCGGCCAAGGAAATGCCAACTGATCTGCGCCGTGGCACCTGCCGGATCGCGCACTTCAAAGTGTGACCCGTCTGCCGCGAGCAGCGATGCACTCCAATCCGCGTTGCCGGCCAGCGTGAAGGATTGGACCGGGGTCCAGCAGCCCATTGCCAGGGTCTCGTCAATTGCAGGCACGCCGAGCGGGTGAATCACCAGGCCGTCACCGGGCACGCAACGCACGAGGTGGTGAAACTGCCGTTGTATCGCGGCCAGGTCAGGGAAGATATCAGCGTGGTCAAATTCCAGATTATTAATCGCCAGTGTCCGCGGCCGGTAATGCACGAACTTGGAGCGCTTGTCGAAGAAGGCCGTGTCGTATTCGTCCGCCTCTACGACAAAGAAATTACCCGCAGTGCCCCGAGCAGACTGGCCGAAGTTCGCCGGCACGCCGCCAATTAAAAAGCCCGGGGCGAGGCCTGCCTGGTCCAGAATCCAGGCCAACAAGCTGCTGGTAGTGGTTTTGCCGTGTGTGCCGGACACCGCCAACACCCACTTGCCGTGCAACACATGCTCGGCAAGCCATTGCGGGCCAGACGTGTAGGGCAACCCCGCGTTCAGCAAATACTCAATGGCAGAGTTGCCGCGACTCATCGCGTTCCCGACCACCACCATATCCGGGGCCGGTTGCAGGTGAGCCGCTGCATAGCCCTCCATCAACTCGATTCCTGCGGCTTCTAACTGTGTACTCATGGGTGGGTAAACGTTAGCATCCGACCCGGTAACCCGGAATCCGAGCTCACGCGCCAGCAAGGCGATGCCCCCCATAAAGGTGCCGCAGATACCCAAAATGTGAATGTGGCCGCTCAAGACGCTGTCCCTCCCATGCAGCCGCGCAGTTTAGCACGCGGCTCGATGCGGCAGCAGTCATACCCAACACAGTCCACAAGCGAGCAACTTTCCCGTATCATCTTCGCCCGACCCGAAAAAGATCCTGCTGAAGCCTTGAGGCTCGGCCCAATATGGACTGCTTATGCCTGCAAAAAACGCCTTCTACGCCCAGTCTGGCGGCGTCACCGCTGTTCTCAACGCGTCGGCCTGTGGCGTTATAGAAACCGCCCGTGCGCATCGCAAACACATGGGCAAAGTGTATGCGGGCCGCAATGGCATTATTGGCGCTTTGCGCGAAGATTTGATCGACACCAGCAAGGAAACGCCGTCAGCCATTCATGGCCTGCTGAGCACACCGGCAGGTGCTTTTGGCTCCTGTAGACACAAGCTCAAAAGCCTGGAAGAAAATCCGGCAGAGTACCAACGCTTGATAGACGTGTTCCGCGCACACAACATTGGCTACTTCTTTTATAACGGCGGCGGCGATTCAGCCGATACGTGCCTGAAGGTTTCACAACTCAGCCAATCAATGGGCTACCCCTTACAAGCCATCCATATTCCCAAAACTATCGATAACGACCTGCCACTGACCGACACCTGCCCCGGCTTTGGGTCCGTCGCCAAGTACGTGGCAATATCCACCCGCGAAGCCGGGCTGGACGTCGCTTCGATGTGCGAAACCTCCACCAAGGTATTCATTCTGGAGGTCATGGGCCGCCATGCGGGCTGGATCGCTGCGGCCGCAGGGCTTGCGGCGGAACAAGACGGTGATGCGCCCCATATCATTCTGTTCCCGGAAATTGCCTTTGACCGCGTAAAGTTTCTGGCCAAGGTACAGCGCACCGTGAAGCGCTGGGGTCACTGCGTGATCGTTGCCTCCGAGGGCACACAGGATAAGCAGGGGGGCTTCCTGTCCGAGTCGGGCCTCACCGATGCCTTCGGCCACAGCCAGCTAGGCGGTCTGGCGCCGGCACTCGCGAGCATGATCAAACAGGAGCTGGGCTACAAATACCACTGGGCGGTCGCCGATTACCTGCAGCGATCTGCGCGCCACATCGCCTCACAGACCGACCTGGACCAAGCCTACGCCGTGGGTAAAGCGGCCGTTGAATACGCCGTGCAGGGGCGCAACGCCATCATGCCGGCGATTATTCGTGGTAAAGGCAAAAAGTACAGCTGGCATATTGGCGAAGCGCCGCTGGCAGCCGTCGCCAACCAGGAAAAGAAAATGCCGCGCGCCTACATCAGCCGCGATGGCTTCAGTATTACCCCCGAGGCACGAGCCTATCTTGAACCGCTGATTGCGGGAGAGGCCTATCCCGAGTACCGCAACGGCCTGCCACGCTATGTGCGGCTCAAGTTGACCCCGGTACCACGCAAGCTGAAGTCGGCGTTCAAGGTTTAGACACAGCCTGCTATACTCCCCAGCCCAATTCGTAACCACTGACTATAGGAAACCTCATGAGTCTGCATCTCGTGCCCGCCGGTAAGAATCTTCCCGATGAAATCAACGTTATTATCGAAGTTCCTGCGCATTCAGATCCCGTGAAATATGAGGTCGACCACAACAGTGGCGCCATCATGGTAGACCGCTTCATGACCGCTGCCATGTTCTACCCTTGCAACTATGGCTATATCCCCAACACACTCGCCGACGATGGCGACCCACTCGACGTACTGGTGCACACGCCGCACACCGTCATCAGCGGCTGCGTGATTCCCTGCCGTCCGGTGGGTATTCTGCATATGTCTGACGAGGCAGGCGGAGACGCAAAACTGATCGCCGTGCCTACAGACAAGCTAAGCAAAGCCTACAAGGATGTGAAGGAAGCGACCGACCTGCCGCCGCTGTTAATCCAACAAATCCAGCACTTCTTTGAGCATTACAAAGATCTGGAACAGGGCAAGTGGGTGAAAATTGAAGGCTGGGGCACCGCCGCTGAGGCCCGCAAAGCGATCGTGGAGGCCGTCAGCAACTTCGACGCCACCAGCCCAGCCGAGCGCTGAGTAAAGCTGGCCAAACAATCCGGGGCCGGCGCCTTGCCGGGCTCCGGGTTATGCTCCTTGCCCCCCACTCCAGGGCGATCAAGCCTCAGGCACCAGCCTCAATAGCCCACCGGACACCACCGCTTCCCGACTGACACATAGCGCCCCAGTAGCGCCGGCAATTCGGCCTCAACCCAGCGGCGCAACACCAAAGGCTCGGCATCGCAGTCCCAGCATTCATAAAGCGCCTCGGCGGTCACCCGCCCGTCCAGCTCGCGCGCCAACGGCGCAAAACTCAGGTGCCAACGTTCCGGCGCTACGCCACCGCGGTCCTTGGCATAAGGGCGGAAGAAGCCGTGCGAGGCGTTCGCCGCCATCCGCGCGTCAAGCCAGCAATGCAGCGCATCAAAAGGGCCATGAGTCGCCACTTCGGCCGGAGTCAATTGCACCGCGTAGCCCGCCGGTACAGCCGCTGCATCATAAATATCAAGGTCTGTGCCCCAATGATGCCGCGAGGTTCCAGGCAGCGCAGAAAAGCGCAGAATGGCATGCAAGCGCTGGGCTTCCGGCAGTGCCAGAATCTCGATCGGTGTGCCCGCGTCATCATGCACAACCCGTTCACCGGTGGCCTTGGCGTTCCAGATCAACCGCTGGCGATCGAAGGACCGATAGCTACTGGCGATGGCCAACTCAAAGCCCGCTTCGCGGGCGTCTGCCTGCAGCCGGGCCAGCGCAGCTGCCGTGTCGACTTGCAGGCGGTGATTGCCCCCCACCGGCACCAGGCAGGTGTCGTCACGGCCAGTCAGTTGCTCGATTGTTAACATCCCTATGCCCCCACCGGATCAACCGTAAAGGGCAGCGGACGCACTAGCTGCAGTGCTGCCGGCGCCACCTCAGCCTGCCAGGCCAGCACCTCAACACCGGCATGCTGCGCCTGCAGCAGTGCCTCGCGGTAGGCCGGATCGATATCACCCGCACTGCTTACCCGCTCAATACCCGAATGGAGCACGCAGAACAGCAGCACACTGCGAGTGTGCTCATCCAACGCCTCACTCAACGCCTGCAGGTGCTTGCGGCCGCGCTCGCTTACCGCATCAGGAAACAATCCCTGTCCGCCATCGACGCACAAAGTCACCGACTTCACCTCTACAAAAACACGCCCTGCGGGGCCGCTGAGGAGCAGGTCGGCGCGGCTGTCTCCGGCATACTTCACCTCGGTTGCCAGCTTGGGGTAGGCATCCAAACCCGGAATGACACCCGCCTGCAGAGCCTCCTTCACCACCTGATTGGCTCGCGCCGAGTGGATGCAGGCAAGGCCCGCCGCTGTCTCGACAAGTTCCCAAGTATGCGGATATTTGCGTTTGCTGTTAGTCGATTGCGACAGCCACACGCGAACACCCGGCGCCGCACAGCCGGTCATTGCACCGGTATTAGGGCAATGCACCGTGATGACCTCACCTGAGAGCAATTCAACATCAGCCAAAAAGCGTTTGTAGCGACGCAACAGGCGCCCCTCCAGCAGCGGGCCAAACTCCACTAGACCAGTACCCGCGAGAGGCGGCTGACGGCCTCCTCCAGACGATCCATGCTGGTCGCATAGGAAAACCGAATATGCTCACGCGCTCTTACATGCCCGAAATCAACGCCCGGGGTAAGCGCAACGCCATGCTCCTCGAGCAAACGCCAGCACAGGGCTTCGCTGTCATCGGTAAAGCGCCCCGCATCCGCGTAGATATAGAAGGCGCCGTCCGGCTTACAGGGAATAGTCAAGCCGAGGCCTTCCAGCGCGGGCAACAGGAAGTCGCGGCGTGTACGGAAAATATCGCGCCGCTCGTTGAGGATCTCTTGCGTGGCCGGATCAAAGCAGGCCAACGCCGCATACTGCGCCATGGTCGACATCGAGATAAAGAGGTTTTGAGCCAGTTT
>JANQUV010000077.1:0-1500 GCA_030730585.1 Haliea sp. | reverse complement strand
AAGGCACCGGAGGCTCCCGGCGTCACCATAATGCGCCCGGGTGCAATGTCCAGGCCGTAAACTTTGGCGTAATGCGCCGACAAGGCCTCACGCAGCTGCGGCAAACCGCCCGCCTGGGAATAGTGCGTACGCCCATCGGCTAGCGCCCGGCGCCCGGCCTCCACGATCGGTGCGGCCGTGGTGAAATCCGGCGCGCCAGCGGAAAGATGCACGATATCGCGCCCCGCGGTCGCCAATTCTGTGGCCCGCGTCAGCACCTCAACCACGCGAAATGGCTCGATGTCAGCAATGCGATCGGCAAAACGAAATGCGTGTGCGTCAGTCTTCATGAACTTTCCTGAATGAGCAAAAGTCCCTATTCTAACAACGCCGGGCAGGCGGTGTTAGCACCATAACCACGGAGCCAAACAGAACTAGCCTGGTGACGGCGATTTGTGTAGCGCGACGCGGCGATATCTGGTAGTTTCTCCGCGCTCAGCCGTCAGCGCCCGCGCCGACGAGCCCACTCCGGTGGGTTTTCGAACCACCCGATCCGTATGGGAAGCCAGCCATGCCAAAAGCAGCAAAGAAAGCGCCGGCCAAAGCAGCCAGCGCGAGTACCTCAGCGAACTCTGAATTCAAGAACTTTGAGCCTTACAAGCCGAAGCGCGGTGAAGAGTACATGAGCGAACCTCAGTGCGAGCACTTTCGCGGCATCCTGCTCAACTGGAAGTCGGAGCTTATGCAAGAGGTTGACCGCACCGTCAGCCACATGAAAGATGAAGCTGCCAACTTCCCGGACCCGGCAGATCGCGCAACACAGGAAGAGGAATTCAGCCTTGAACTGCGTACACGCGACCGCGAACGTAAGCTGATCAAGAAGATCGACAGCACCATTGAGCGCATCAATCAGGACGACTACGGCTTTTGTGATGCCTGTGGTGTCGAGATTGGCATCAAGCGACTCGAGGCTCGCCCCACCGCAACCTTGTGTATCGACTGCAAAACACTCGATGAGATCAAGGAAAAGCAAGAGCGGGGCTAAAACCCTCGGCGGCCACCCGTTGAGGCCTGCTTTTCGCAGGCTGCAGCCGGGTGGCCCAGCTTAAGCTCGCCGCATCGCATAGCATGATTGCCGCGAAACCCTCCTTGGCCTACCGTGGCCGCTTTGCACCGTCCCCCACCGGCCCTCTGCATTTGGGATCACTTGTCGCCGCCGTCGCCAGTTGGCTGCAGGCGCGCCATGCCGGTGGTGCCTGGTTACTGCGCATTGAAGACATCGACCCACCACGCGAACCTCAGGGTGCTGCCGAGGCCATTCTGCACAGCCTGCGCAGCCACGGGCTGCACTGGGACGAATCTATACTCTGGCAAAGCCAACGCAGCGCTGCCTACGACGCGGCACTTTCGGCGCTACACGCCAACGGGTATGTGTTTTGCTGTGCTTGCAGCCGTCGAGAGCTGGGGCCGCAGGGTGACTGTCAGCGGGGCTGCCATCAGCGGGGCTGCCATCAGCGGGGC
>JANQUV010000076.1:8675-25022 GCA_030730585.1 Haliea sp. | reverse complement strand
AACAGCACAGATGCTGTAGATTTGACCGAGGCGCTCACTAACATCAGCGGTTGGAGCGGCTGGACCGGCACTGTTAGTTTCGAAGCAAATACCGGTAACAGACTGCCTGCCCCAGTGACCCTTAATAGAGTCACTAATGAGGGTAAATTTACTGTTGATTCGTCCTGGGCGGCGGCGGTCGGCTTCATTTTCTAACAAGAATAATAAGTCGAAAGCACCCTGCAGCGTGTTGACGGGCGGGTGCTCGAGCCGGTCATCGCAGTACATGAGTGCCTTCATATGTATTGGTGCAGAAAGTGGGTAAGAAGCTGCATAACATAGTGACAGTAGGGTAGCCGATGAAAGTGTTGGTGACCGGCGTGGCCGGGTTTATTGGTTGTGAAACCGCGCGGCAGTTGTTGGCCCAGGGCCACGAGGTGGCCGGTATCGACAACCTCAATGATTACTATGATGTCAGCCTCAAGCAAGCGCGTTTGGCGCGGCTGCGCGGCCACCCGGGCTTCAGTGAAGCGCTGTTCTGTTTGTCGGATGAACACCGTTTGCATGCGTGGTTTGCCCATTACCGCCCTGACGCGGTGATCCATCTCGCCGCTCAGGCGGGTGTTCGCTATTCCATTTCACATCCTCAGGCCTACATCACGTCGAATCTGGTGGCTTTTGGCAATATGCTTGAGTGTTGTCGGCATTTTTCGGTCGAACATTTAGTCTATGCCAGCAGCAGTTCGGTTTATGGCAGCAATGCGCGCCAGCCCTCCAGTGTCAGCCACAGCGTCGACCACCCGGTATCACTCTATGCTGCGACCAAAAAATCCAACGAGCTGATGGCGCATTCCTACAGCCATTTGTATCAGCTGCCAACCACCGGCCTGCGCTTCTTCACCGTGTATGGCCCCTGGGGCCGGCCGGATATGGCGCCGATGATTTTCTGCCGCAAGATTCTTGCGGGTGAGCCACTGGAGGTGTTCAACCACGGTCAACACCGCCGCGACTTTACCTTTATTGAAGACATTGTCGACGGTATTCTGGGTGTACTGGTGAAGCCGCCCGCCCCCAATCCAGCGTGGGACGCGATGGTCGCAGACCCTGCAACCTCCAGCGCACCCTACCGGATTTTCAATATTGGCTGTGAGCG
This sequence comes from Haliea sp., assembly GCA_030730585.1. Lineage (GTDB taxonomy): Bacteria > Pseudomonadota > Gammaproteobacteria > Pseudomonadales > Halieaceae > Haliea. The sequence goes on along the minus strand of JANQUV010000076.1, from coordinate 23,890 downwards.
CCCGGTGCACCTGCTCGAGTTCATTGAGTTGCTGGAGCAGCGCCTGGGCCGCAAGGCGGAAAAAGTCATGTTGCCGATGCAGCCTGGAGATGTTGCCGAGACCTATGCAGACGTCAGCGCTTTGCGCGAGTTAACCGGCTACACGCCGCGCACCGGGATCGCCGATGGCGTGGCACAGTTTGTCGATTGGTATCTCGACTATTACGGGGCTGAGTCCAGCCGTTCCTGATACCAGGCAAAGGTATTGACGGCCGTGGTCTCGGCGTTGAACACCTGTTCGATATGTGCCCGTGCAGCCGCGCTTCGTTTCTTCGCAGCAGTGCTATCTTGTAAAGTTTGGGTGATAGCGGCAGCCAGCGCGCCTGCATCCCGTTGCGGCACCAGCAGGCCGGTTTCCCCATCGAGCACCAGTTCTCGTGTGCCACCGGCATCGGTTGCCACCACAGGGGTGTTAACGGCCATGGCTTCAATAACCACGCGTGGCAGGCCCTCGCCACTTTCTGAGGCTGATACCAGCAGGTCTGCGGCGCTGAGAATTTGTGTGACATCGTTGCGGTAGCCGGTGAAGTGAATGCGCTCCGGGTGGGCACAGTGTGCAACTCGTTTGCATACAGTGGGGTTGCTGTCTACTGACCCAATTAGCAGTAAGTGGCAGTTGAGGTCGGCTGGCAGATTGTCAAACGCATCGAGCAGGGTCAGTGCACCTTTCTTGGCGCTGTTGCGGCTAATGCAGCACAGCGTTTTTGCCCCCGCTGGAATACCGAGTTCACTCAAGGCGGCAGGCTCTACAGCGTACCAAGCCAGCTCGTGTCCTTTATGGATGGTTTTGACTTTCTCGGCCGGCAGGTGCAGCCACAGGAAGCGCACGTCCAGCAGCGCCCGCTGTATCGCCTCAGCAACGCACATAATGCCGTCAAGCCGCGGATTGAGAAAGGTCAGCCACGCTTCTGGTTTGCCGTAACCCACCCCGGTGGTGACGCCGCGGTAGGCCAGCAGGCGGGCGCGATGGCCGCGTGCCGCACGCAGCATGCAAGTTACCGCGCGTGAGTTGAAGGCATGCACGATATCGTAATCGCCTTCGTAGAGGGTTGTGCGAATCAGGTCGGTTGCCTCGCGATCAAAGCGGCCGCGAATCTTCAGCGGAATTACGGTAAGGCCGGATTCAACGAGCAGGGCGTGGTAGCGTCCCTCGGGGTTGCTGATGACAGCAAATTGCTCCGTTCGCTGCGCCAGGCGAATAAACAGCTCGGTCTCCGGGCGATCGGCACAATCGGTAATGCAGAGAGCTTTCATTGGGCCGGATCCTGTGTCGGCGTTGGAATCCGCGGGAACACCTGCGGTATAGTAACAAGGTGGCGGGCGGCCCCGGTGGGTCGGCGTTTGCCATCATGGCTACGCAGATCGACAAGAGTATACACAATGATTTCATCGGCACGAGGCCAACAGCTTCTGGCGGTTTTGGCAGTTGCCGGGTTTGCCGGGTCTGTGATTTATTCCAGTGTGCTGTCTTCTGCGGTGGTGCTGCTGGCACTGGCTGCCGCCTTGCCTGCGCTGCGTCGGCAGCTGCGCACCGCTGGCTGGGAGCGGCCGCGAGAATTACGCCTGCTGCATTTTGCCTGTTGGTTCCCGGTGGTGGTTTTTTTGCTGTATTGGGTGGTCAGTGGTTTTGATTACCGCGCACTCAAGGAGCTGGACGGCCCGGCGCGGTTTCTGCTGTTCTGGCCGCTGGTAATTGCACTGAGTGCGGCGGGTGTTGGCGCCCGCACTCTGGTGAGTGGCTTTGCGCTGATGGCGCTGGTGGCTGCCGTGCATGCACTGGCCAGCCTGTGGCTAGGCGCGCCGCCGCAGAGCGGGGAGCCGTTGCGAGCGGGCCTTTGGTTAAACCCCATTACGCTGGGCAACCTGTCGCTGCTGGCGTCAGTCGTTTTGTTGTCTGCTGCCGTGTACTGGCAGCGCCTGCAACGAACGTCGTTGGTCTGGCTGGTTTTGGGGTTGGCGGCCTTGGCACTGGGTGCTTCGCTGATGACTCAAACGCGCAGCAACTTGCTGGCACTGCCGTTATTGCTCGCCGTCTTGCTGCCACAGATGTCGGCTCGTCAGCGGCTACTGGCGGTGCTGGCGGCCGTCGCGTTCCTGGCGCTGACGGTATTGGGTAATCCCCGGTTTCTGGCGACGCTAACGGGTTTGCAGGCCGGAGAACTCGATGTGCAAACGTCATCGCGGCTGGCGATTTGGCAGATCGCCTGGGCCGAGTTCGCCGCTCATCCTGGCTGGGGTGGTGGCCTCAATGCTTATCATGATGCGGTGATTGCTCGGGCGGCAGCGGGTAGTTTGCAGCAGCCGGAGTTTGTACTCAACTGCTGCACCCGTCACGCGCACAACGACCTGCTGCAAAGCCTGGCGACACGCGGCTTGCTGGGTGGCCTGAGTTGGCTGCTGTTGCTTGCCATCCCCATCAGCGTGTTTGCGCGTCACTTGAGGGCGCCTGAACCCGCTGTGGCCTTTGTCGCGTCAGTGGGTGTGCTGTTGCCGGTGGCCTATGGGGCCTTTGGCCTCACGGAGGCAGTGTTTTCACGCAGTGTTTTTATTACATTTTATCTGCTTACGCTCGCCACCTGTGGAGCCGCGCTGGTACTCGAGTTGCGTCGCGGCTGCCAGCGCCAGCGCACGGTTCGTGTGTCGGCCATTGTGATCACGCGTGATGAAGAGGAGCATATCGACGCCTGCCTGGCCTCGGTTGCCGCCGTGGCCGATGAAATTATTGTGGTTGATAGCGGCAGTACCGATGCCACAGTGGCGATTGCCCGTCGGCACACGGAGCATGTATTGGTGACCGATTGGCCGGGTTTTGGTGTGCAGAAGCAGCGTGCGCTGGAGCTGGCTTCGGGTGACTGGGTATTGTCTATTGATGCCGATGAACGCGTGAGCAGCGGGTTGGCGGCGGAAATTAACCATGTACTCGCAGCCCCCAATGCGGATGCCTATTGCTTGCCTTGGGCCGTGACCATTTACGGCACCCGGCTCGATTTCGGCCGCAGTGGGCGTGCTCCGTTACGCTTGTTTCGGCGCGAGGGTGTATGCTTTTCTGACGCGTTGGTGCACGAGAAGATTGTGCTGCCGGAGGGTCGCGGTGTGCGTACGCTGCGCGGCAGGTTGGTGCATTTCACTCACCGCGATTTCGGCCATGCCCTGCAGAAAGGTGCCCAGTACGCGTGGCTGGGTGCGCGCGAAAAACATCGGCAAGGGAAGCGCGTGCGCTCTTTGTTGTACCCCACTGCCCGGGGTGTGCTGACGTTTGTGCATGTGTACTTGCTGCGGCTGGGTTTCCTGGACGGCCAGGTGGGCTTCTTGTCGGCGATGCTTTACGCGCAGGTCAGTTTCAACAAGTACGCCGGCCTCTGGACTCAGGGTCGGCCCCGCTACGGGGCCGACTGAGCGGTTACCGCGAGGGCCTTGCGCAATCGGCGGTGCATCTTCAGTTTACGCCACAGGTTACGTGGTTTGGGCTGTGGCGTGGGGCCCGCTGCAAGCGTCTCATCAACCGCATCCAGAATGCGTGCACTGGCGCCGCCATCGCTGAACTCGTGCAGTTCATGGCACAATTCACGGGCCGCATTTAACAGCGCCGGTGGCCGCTCGATGGCTTGCTGCAGAGCCGCCTCCACATCCTGCACGTCTTCTACATCCAGTAACCACGGCCCCGCCATGCGGCTACGGTAGGTCACCACGGGCCGGTCGAGGAACATAAATTCGAACATGATAGAGGATGTGTCGCAGAGCATGACATCGGCTTCTGCCAGCAGCGGCAGCAAATCGACATTGCTCTCAATGAAACGCAAATTCGGCCCGCTGAGCTTGCGATAGCGAGCCACAATGTCTGGTTCCATCTTGGGGTGTAAGGTTACCATGAAGCGCCACTTGCCGCTGCTGGCAAGCCTGGAGATAACGCCTTCCAGAGCCGGCGCTGCGGTGATTGTGCGGCTGAATGTTGAGGCGAAAAACACCACGGGCGGTTCTTCGCTCGCCTGTAGCCGGGGCCCGGCAGGCGCGCCCGCCGTGAACAGCGGGTCCAGCTTGGGCCATCCAGTTTTGGCCACGCGAAAGTGGCCATGCTGAGCCGCCAGGGTCGAAAACTTCTCGGTGTCTGCAGTTGCGTGCGTGCAATAAAGGTCGAACCAGCCGCGAATAGTGTAGTGATCACTGACATCCTCGCTGGCGTGCCCTCGCTTATTGCGCGCCAAACCGTGAAACACCTCTACCTTGATTCCCGGCAGAAAGTGCGGCACCCAGTCGCCGGGCACGAAGGTTGCGAGCGCGGGATAGGCGCGCGCCTCTTCTGCCGTGGCCAGCAGTCGTTCATCGGCAGCCAGTGGTGCGCTGCTGCAGCCAGCGACAAACCAGGCGGCCTCGTCACCGCGCCGGCGAATCTCGGCCTGAATCGGCCGCAGAATAGAGTACGCATAAGGCTGGTTTACGAAGAATAAATAGTGACGCATGCGGGTGCCTGGAGTCCCCTGATGACAACAAAGGAGCCTAGCATAGAGGCTCAGCGGGCTGGGCGATAGGGGTCCGGCTCGCCGGGCGGGCGGTGGCGGAAGCGTTTGTATTCCCACTGGTACTGAGCTGGGGCTTCTTGCACACAGGCTTCGACTGAGTCGTTAAGGGCCCGTGTGGCGAGGACGGGATCGGGGTCGGCTATCCCCTCCGCACAGCGGCGCACGACCAGTTTAAAGCCGCTGCCGTCGGGCAGGCGCTCGCACCAGGTCATGATTGCTACCGCACCTGATTTTTGTAGCAGCTTGCTGACCAAGGTCATGGTGCGCACCTCTATGCCAAAAAACGGAGCATAGGCGCTACCGGCGCCGCGAGGGCTCTGGTCGGGCAGAATTCCGGCCACCTGCCCCTCGCGCAGCAGTGCGATAAGCCGGGCGAGTCCGCGTCGGTCGCCGGGCACCAACTCCGACCCACCGCGGCTGCGGCAGGTGGTCATGTATTCCTCGAAACCGGGCAGAGAGGGAGGGCTGAACAGGGCGGCCATACGATACTGAGAGGAAAAGTACAGCCCGCAGAGCTCCCAGTTGCCGAGGTGTGGGGCCAATAACAGTAAACCTTTGCCGGTCGCACGGGCTTCGCTGAGCAGTTCCTCGCCCTCAATTTCGCGAATGAGGCTGAGGCACCGATCGAGCGGCCACTCCCAGACCAGCGGAATTTCCAGCGCTACTCTGCCAGTGTGTTGCAAGCTTTCATGTGCCAGAGCTTCGCGTTGTTCGATACTGAGCTGCGGGTAGGCAAGGGCGATATTGGCCTTGGTGACCTGCTTTGATCGATTGGGTAGCCTGTACAGCAGGCTACCCACTGCGGCACCCATACGCTGCGCCCAAACCAAGTTGAGTTTACTGGTTAGTCGAATGAGTGTGATGAGTAAACGCGCGCGCGTGATTGCCATGTGCTGTGTGCTCAATCAATGCCAGCAGGGGTAAAAGAATTCATTGCCACCAAATAATACAGGCTAATTGCCATTGAGATAGGGGCTCGGGTCCTGTGGCCCGGGCCGTGTTTTGAAACGTCGATGCATCCATAGATATTGCTCGGGATGCCTGCGGACTTCGTGTTCGATAATAGCGTTGATGCGCATGGCATCAGCCTGGTCGTCGCCGGAGGGGAAGTGTTCCAGCGCCGGGTGGAAGTATAAGTCGTAACCAAGTGAGTCGCTGCGCCGGAAGTGGCTAAACGCCAGTACGGAACAGCCACTGCGTTCGGCAATGCGCGAGGTTGCGGTAATGGATGCGGCATCTACGCCAAAGAAGGGCGTAAAAACCGTTCCCTTGCGGCCGTAGTCCTGGTCAGTTGCGTACCAGACAGTGCGCCCCGCTCGCAGCTGGCGCAGTAGGCCGCGTAGGTCTTTTGCCGACAAAGCCACACCATAGTGGTGTTCGCGTGCGCGGGTCATTACCGCATTTAGCAGCGCGTTGTTGTGGTCACGCTGCATAACGTCCGCCTCAATAAAGCGGGTAGCCAGCGTGCCGCACAAATCGATCGAGCTGTAGTGTCCGCCTAGAGCCAGAACACCGTTGCCATTGGCCAGTGCGCGTTCGAGGTTCTCCAGCCCATGCACCCGGGTGTAGGGCAGAAAGCTGTCGGGATTGCGAAACCAGGCAAGGCCTATCTCCAGTATACCGATGCCGTTGGAGTGAAAGGCGCGGCGCACCAAGCTGTTTTGCTCAGCGTCATTTAGCTCCGGGAAGCAAAGCCGGATGTTCACTTCGGCGATATGCCGACGACGGCGCAGCAGGCGGTAAGCAAGCTCTCCCACACCAGTGCCCAGCCACCATTGCGCGCGCAACGGAAATCGAGAGAGCAGCCACATGAAGCCGATCAGTAGCCAGGTTGGCCACCAGCGAGGGTGAAGGTAGCGCCCATAGCGTGTATCGCGGGTACGTTGTCTTGGAGCACTCACGGGGTGGCTCGCTCACTGTGCAGAATCCGAATGGGTAGTCTACCAGCCCAGCACGGGCCGGCGGGAATAGTTGCGCAGCACGAGTGGGAGGCTTTGGGTAGAATGCGCCTTTGTCTTTGCTTCGGGACACTTATGCTGCGCGCGTTGTATTCGTTGGTTTTTCGCCTCGCACTGCCCTTTGTGCTGCTGCAATTGTGGTGGGCAGGGCGCGGCGATACGACGCTGCGCGGCAATTGGCGTGAGCGGCTCGGGTGGGTTACCCCGTCGCCGCGGCCAGTAGTGTGGGTGCACGCCGTGTCGGTCGGCGAAACCATTGCTGCCGCACCGCTGGTTCGCGCACTGTTGCAGCGCCATCCAGGCTGTGAAATTCTTATGACGGCAATGACTGCGACGGGTTCGGCGCGTGCTCGCGCTATGTTTGGTGCTCAGGTTCAGTATGCTTATTCCCCTTATGACACCCCCGGCGCGGTACGTCGTTTTCTCGACAGGGCGCAGCCCGCCGCGTTGGTCATCATGGAGACTGAGCTATGGCCGAATATGGTCGGGCTGACTGAAGAGCGCGGTATACCTGTGGTGTTGGTCAATGCGCGGCTGTCTGAGCGCTCGACACGCGGCTACCGACGTATCGCTGGCCTTGTGCACCCGATGGTGGCACAGCTGGCCTGGATTGCGGCGCAGGGCGAGGATGACGCGCGACGATTCCGTGAGATCGGTGCCTATCCCGATACGGTGTCAGTCACTGGTAGCATCAAATTTGATGTGGTTATCGATGTGTCGGTGCGCCATGCAGCAAACACGCTGCGCGTTGAGCTGGGAGAGGGCCGGCCGGTGTGGATTGCCGCCAGTACTCACGACGGCGAAGATGAGCAGATTCTGGCCGCGCACTCGAAGGTATTGGAACGTCAACCCGAAGCATTGCTGATGCTGGTGCCCCGGCACCCGGAGCGTTTTGACGCTGTTGCGCAGCGGGTACAGGCTGCAGGTTTTGCGCTTGCCAGGCGATCTCTCGGTGCTACCCCTACGGCGCAAAGCCAGGTGTATTTGGGTGACACCATGGGCGAGTTGTTGCTGTTGTATGGCGCTGCTGATATCGCGTTTGTTGCCGGCTCGCTGATTCAGCGTGGAGGCCATAACCCTCTGGAGCCGGCAGCTTGGGGGCTGCCGGTACTAGCAGGGCCCCACGTATTCAATTTTGAAGCGATATACGCGGCGTTGGATAAGGCAGGCGGGCTGATACCGGTGCAAGACGGCGCAAGCCTCGCTGATGCGGTGCTCGAGCTGATCAGCGATGTTGCGTGCTGTGAGCGCACGGGCGCCAGCGCATTGGCCCTGATAGAAGCAAATCGCGGCCCGCTAGAAGCGGTGCTGACAGGTTTAGCTCAGCGTTTGCCGGTATTGGCGGCGCAATCGTCGCCTTAAAGGCTGCCTAGCAGAGCTTCGCGTAGTGCAGGGCGGCTGGTATTGGGCGACAGCCAGATGGCGACAAAGTGCTCGCCAAAAGCCCGGTCTTCGATCACACCCAGCTTCTCACCGTTGAAGAAAAAGGTGCTGCGATTGTCGGCGTCAATTTCCAGGGCAATGACATCATTTTTGCGGACATCTGGCCAAAGGGCTATAAGTTGCCTCATCCAGCCATTGCGGTTTTCGTCTGCGACTTGCAGGTGATCCCATTCCTCACCCGTTTGTTTTACCAGGACGTGTGCCTCGATCTCTCGCAGGTATTCAATTTCCAGCCGCAGCGGGCGCTGGTCGGCTCGGTAACGGCCGTCTGCGGTGTATAAACGAGAATCGTACACGGACCAGAACATCACGTTCAGGCGTGCTTCGCCGACCATTTGTAAGGCCGGGGTAAAGACCGTGGGCGCCGCGGTAGCGGCCATCGAGGCAGCCGCACAGACAAAACTCAGGACGACCTTAGCACACAGGCGATTCATGGTGCGGTTACTCCGATGCCTGAAACAGGCGTTGGTGTAGGGAGTAGAGAGTGGGGAGCATCACAGCCCAGATCACGGCCATAATAAGCAGGCTTTGCCACAGGGGCCAGCCGAATTCCACGGCGCCCAGCCGGCTGCCGGCGTAGTAGTTGAAAGGTAGTACCAGGCCGCCTGCCAGAGCAGCGAGCCAGGGGCGCGAGGCAAAAAAGGCCAGGCTGCGCCCCAAGGTTGTCGCAAAGGCGAGCCACAGGCCGCACAACCAAAGCGGTAGCAGCACACCACCGGTGAACTGGAATACGCCAAGCGCACTGAGCCCCGCATCAATCGCCATGCCGATGCCCCCCAGCAGGGCCAACTGGCGGAGTTCGCGCAGTCGCTTCGGGACTAAAGCAAAGTGCAGGCCGATGAGGCCGAGTGTGACTGCCAGTAGCTCGTTTTGACCCAAGACAGCACAAAACCAAGTGCCCTGAAACCACAAAGCATTGAACCAGACTTTCTCCGTGAGCTGCCGTGCAAAAGTCAGGGCAGCGGCTGGGACATCGGCGGCGGGCTTATTCATGCGGGGCATCCGACGTGATTGGATTGTTAGTACGCCCGGCCCTGGCCGCCGGATCAGCCGGCCATCAATGTGCTGGCTTGGTGCCGTGTACGCCGAGGTAGTGCGAACTGAGCGTGGGCTGGGCGGCCAACGGCTCGTTAATCTCGTAAAGACGCTCGTAACGGGTGTCACTGATCAGCCAGCGGCCGTCTTCTTTCACATACCGGTCCCAATACAGAGCAGTGCCGGTGGTTAGTGACTTGTAGTCCAGCTGCCACATGTGGTCCGCCAGATACCAGATTCCAGTGGCTTCCGTCGCGCTGAGGATTTGGATTTCCGGTTGATGGCCGTTGTGGTGGCCTATGGTCCCGGCATTGAAGGCGCCACCGATATTGGCCAGGTAGTCTTCACGGCCACTCACCTTCCATTCATAGGTGCCACCCTTGAAGTGGACTTCAACGTCCTTGTGAAATAGCGGTGCCAGCTCTTCCAGGTTGGCAGTGTCGATGCAGCGGAAGTAGGTGTGCTTGAGCTGCTTGATCGCCTCAATGTCCATCAACTGCTGGATATTGCGGCGCAGGCCTTCCAGGTCGGTGCCGGTCGCCTCGAGAGGCAGGCCCTCAACAATGCCCATCGTGTTCTTGTTCAATTTTTGGCGTTCAGTGCTCATCGCGCTCCCTCCTTGGGTTTATTGTGATCGTCGGTTAGTCTAAGCGGCACATCAACAACGGTCACCACGCGAGAGGCTGAATAGTTAGGCCTTCTCCGTTGAACTGCCTGCGCAGCGCTATGCCACTGCTGCTTGGTCGCGCTTTATGCAGGTGCCTTGGCTGAGCGCGCGGACAGTCGGTGTTTACCGAACCCCGAAATGCGCCGCTGTTTCGTCCAGTGCCTGCAGCAGTTTCTCCACCAGGGTGTCGATCTCCTCCCGGCTACTGACCAGCGGTGGAGCCATGATCATGGCATCGCCGGTCTGACGAACCATCAAACCGTTGCTGTTGGCTCGGTCTCTGCAGTACACGGCGGCCTGGCTGTCGGGAGCCAATCGCTCCCTGGAATTTTTGTCGCGTACCAGTTCCACGGCGGCAAACATGCCCAGGCCGCGTACCTCACCGACGACAGGATGGCTTTCCAGTTCCCGCAACCGGCTCTGGAAATGGGGGGCGATGTGCTCTGCGGCGCTTTCAATGATATTGGTCTCGCGCAGGGTGCGCAGGGTTGCAAGGCCTGCGGCGCAGGACGCCGGATGCCCCGAGTAGGTGAGGCCGTGGGTGAATTCCCCGCCGTGGGCGAGCAGCACATCCGCTATCTGATCGCTGATCATCACGCCGCCGAGGGGGATATAGCCATTGGTAATGGCTTTGGCGAAGGTCATCAGCTGTGGCCGAATGCCATAGGTGTCGCTGCCAAACCATCGTCCGGTGCGGCCGAAGCCGCAAATGACTTCATCGGCAATGAGCAGTATGTCGCGCTCGTCGCAAATGCGCTGTATTTCCGGCCAGTAAGACTCCGGGGGTACGATAACCCCACCAGCGCCTTGTATCGGCTCGGCAATAAAGGCGGCCACATTTTCTTCACCCAGCTCGTCGATTTTGGCTTCCAGCTCGCGGGCGACTTTGATGCCGAACTCGTCCGGTGAGAGGTCGCCACCGTCGGTGAACCAGTGTGGTTGGTTGATATGGTGTACGTAGTTCAGGCCCCACACCTGTTGGTGCATGCCATTCATGCCGCCGAGTGACCCCGCGGCGATGGTGGAGCCGTGGTAGGCGTTATTGCGGCTGATAAAGTGTTTCTTGTTGGGCTTGCCCAGCAGGTCGTAGTAGCGGTGAACGAGCCGAATGTTCGTATCATTGGCCTCAGAGCCTGAATTGGTGAAGAACACATGATTAAAGCGCTCCGGAGTCACCTCCACCAGGGCCTGGGCCAACTCGACCGCGGGCGGGTTCGAGCAGCGGAAAAAGTTGTTATAGAAAGGCAGTTCCTGCAATTGTCGGTAGATGGCTTCCACAATCTGATGCTGACTATAACCGAGGTTGCAGCACCACAGCCCGGACATGCCGTCGAGCAGCTTGTTGCCATCGGTATCGTAGATGTAGATGTGCTCAGCCCGGTTTACGATGCGTCCGCCATTGGCCGCATAGTCACGCAGGTCAGTAAAAGGATGAAAGTGGTGGGAGCGGTCGAGTGTTTTCAGGTTAAGTGCGTCGTTCATGGCAGTGTTCCTGTGTCTCTGCCCGCGATAGCTATAGCCTCGCGGGCGGTGAGCGTTGTTTAATGTAGCGTGGGTTTAGTGTGGCACAGGGCTACCCCGAATCCACTACCCAGAGGTGTGTTTCGCCAAGGATAACCCTGTCAGGAAGAGTGATGGAATGAATACTGTGCAGCAGCACTTGCCGGATTTCTTGAACTACAATCCTGATATCGAAGTCTTCGAAGTTATGTTGCCGGATATCGGCGGCGGCACTTGGTAGTGGCGGCGATTGTTGCCGGGATCTTGTTGGGGATCCAAGGCTAGTTGCAGGCACCCCCGCCTATAACGGGCAGTGCTCATGATCAGGTCCCGCGCACGCCCCCCCAGCACTGGCCAGATGCACGAGAGCGCTTTCGCAGCTCTGCGTTTATTGCGGCCAACTTCGGGGACGAATTTCAGCGCGCGTTTACGCTGCTGAAAGAGCAGGAGATGAATGAGTTTGATTAGCAGGTCACGCCGCTTGAATACGACACTTCTTTTTAGACGGCAGCGACAGGCTGGATGGAATCCTTGTAAGAAAAAGATGGATTAATATCGCTTAAATTCCGAATAGATCAGAGGTAGTATAGTCTCTACGCTAGATCAATAAATTTTGCAGCAAGGAGCTGTTTATGAAGGCACTGAAAACATTCTCTCAAGCCCTGGTCATGGCGAGCGCTGTTGTCGCGTTTGCGCCCGTCTATGCACTGGAGGCACCGGTCACCCAGACTGCTATGACCCAGTCAGCTTTGAGCCCTGCTGATGCACTGGCCATGCTGAAAGCGGGCAATGACCGTTTTGTGTCCGGCGGCATGTTGCAACGTGACCTGCCCGGCCAAGTGAGCGCAACCGCTGCAGGCCAGTATCCGCACTCAATCGTACTCGGCTGCATCGACTCGCGCGTGCCCCCGGAGCTGGTGTTTGATCAAGGCCTGGGCGACATTTTCAGCCCGCGCATCGCGGGTAACGTCGTCACTCCGGAACTGCTTGGCAGCATGGAATTTGCGGCGGCTGTTGCTGGCTCCAAAGTGATTGTAGTGCTGGGGCACACAGAGTGTGGCGCTGTAAAAGGCGCCTGTGACGGCGTAGAAATGGGCAATCTTACCAGCAATCTGGCGCACATCATCCCGGCGGTTGAAGCGGTGCCAACGGCCACCGGGCCGCGCGATTCCAGCAACACTGCCTGGGTAACCGACGTCGCTAAAATGAACGTCTCCCTGACTGTTGCCAAGATCCTCAGCGACAGCCCCGTGCTCAAGGGCCTGGTTGACGAAGGCAAACTAAGCGTCGTCGGCGGCATGTATGACGTGTCTACCGGCAAAGTGGCGTTCCTCGATTGATTCGACGAACTTAGCTGGATATCGCGAGCGCTCCACCCCTGCGCTCCTTTGATCAATATGCTCCCTGCATTCCGCGCCTGCGCTGACTTGCGCCTTGTTACAATTAAGGCAGCACTTTGTTGATGTCTTCAGGGCTGCTATCTTAGGCGCCCGGCAGAGTGGTTGAGGAAGGTCATGGCACAGGAAAAGCGCTGGCGGCGGCTGAATTGGCAGGATCCCTTCTTGCTCGAGCAGCAGCTGTCTGACGAGCAGAGGATGGTGCGTGACAGCGCGCGCCAGTACGCCCAAGGCAAGCTCTTGCCGCGAGTGCGTGACGCTTTTCGCCATGAAGAAACTGACTTGGCGATCTTTCGCGAAATGGGAGATTTGGGTTTACTGGGAAGTACCATCAGCGGTTACGGCTGCCCGGGGGTCGACTACGTCAGCTATGGGCTGATTGCCCGGGAAGTAGAGCGGGTCGACTCCGGTTACCGCTCCATGATGAGCGTGCAATCTTCTTTGGTCATGTATCCCATTTATGCCTACGGTGATGAAGCGCAGCGCGAGAAGTACCTGCCGCGCTTGGCGAGCGGCGAGTGGATAGGCTGTTTCGGCTTGACCGAGCCGGACCACGGCTCCGACCCTGGCAGTATGATCACGCGAGCCCGCAGCGTTGACGGTGGCTATCGTCTCAGCGGAGCCAAGATGTGGATTACCAACAGCCCCGTGGCGGATGTGTTCGTTGTGTGGGCGAAAACCGACGACGGCAAAATTCGTGGGTTCATTCTTGAGCGCGACATGCCGGGCTTGAGCACGCCGGTGATCGAGGGCAAGCTGGCCTTGCGGGCCTCGGTGACCGGGCAGATTGTGCTGCAGGATGTGTTTGTGCCCGAAGAGCAACTGCTGCCCGGGGTGGAGGGGCTAAAAGGCCCCTTTGGCTGCCTGAATAATGCCCGTTACGGCATTGCCTGGGGTGCGCTGGGCGCTGCGGAAACCTGTTGGTTCGCGGCACGGGATTACACCATGGAGCGCAGCCAGTTTGGGCGTCCGCTGGCGGCCAATCAGCTGGTTCAGCTCAAGCTGGCGGACATGCAGACCGAAATCAGCCTGGGTTTACAGGGCTGCTACCGGGCGGGCGAGTTAATGGATGCGGGGCAGATTGCTCCGGAGCTGATTTCCCTAATCAAGCGCAACTCCTGTGGCAAAGCGCTACACATCGCCCGCCAGGCGCGCGATATGCTCGGAGGTAATGGTATTTCTGACGAGTATCCGGTGATGCGCCATATGGTAAACCTGGAGGTCGTAAACACCTATGAGGGTACGCATGACGTGCACGCGCTGATTCTTGGGCGTACTCAGACCGATATTCCCGCATTTTAGCGTCCCCGTAGTGCGCTCCGGCTAAGCCGCCACGCAGCACCGCAGTTTTTCTCATATTCGATACACAGTTGATGGTAAATGCATGAAAAAAATTCTCAAAGCTCTACTTGTCTTGTCTGTTGTGCTGGGCGTTGCGTTCTGGGTGCTGGCAACTGGTAAACAGCCTGAACCCTTTATTCCGGGCACGGAGAGCGCAGCGCGGCTGCAGCCGGGGCCGCTCGCCGTGGTGCGAGTTGAGCGCGAGTATGTTGATGCCAGCCGTGCGACAGACGCCAACGGCGACTACCCGGGAGCCTCTGGCCGGCGCCTTGAAACAACCCTCTGGTACCCCGAAGACAAGCAGGCAGCACCGTATCCGCTGCTGGTGTATAGCCATGGCTTCTCGTCTTCACGGCAGGAATCGGAGTCGCTCGCAGAGTACATGGCGAGCCATGGTTATATCGTGATCGCGCCAACGTTCCCGCTGACCAACATGCGCGCTCCAGGTGGGCCTCGTGTGCAGGACGTCGTGAATCAGCCGGGTGACGTTAAATTTCTGATCGATCAGTTACTGGCGGCTTCTGAGAACGCGAACAGTGCGCTTTTTCAGCAGGTGGACGCCGATCGTATTGGCGCGCTGGGGCTTTCTCTCGGAGGATTAACCTCAACACTGGTTGCGTTCCATCCGCAAATGCGCGACTCGCGCATTACCGCGGCTCTATCTATAGCAGGGCCAACCTTTGTCTTTACCGACGTCTTCTACCGTCATCACCCTCTGCCCTTTTTGATGCTGGCGGGTGATATCGATGCCATTGTTCCCTGGGAGGACAACGCCAAGCCAGTGCCAGAGCAGGTGCCTGATGGCGAACTGATAACCCTGCATGGCGCCTCGCACGCAGGCTTTGCCGACCCAGCCGCAGCGATGCGCTGGTTATCTAACCCGGACGCTATCGGCTGCTGGATTGTGCAGCGCTCTATGGGTGATGGCCGGGATGCGTCCTGGTATGACCTCATTGGGCCACCTGAAATGGGTATTAATTACGGCGCTGAATCGGCGCTGTGCACCATGGACCCGCTACCGTCTGCCATGAACCCGCTGCGTCAAAAAATGCTCACCCGTGTGATCGTGGGCAGCTTCTTCGACCGAGAGTTTTCCCGCTCGGTAGCGACCCGTTCCGCGGCAGATCGCTATTTACGGGAGGTGCTTGCCCAGGAGCTTACCGAAGGGATGTACGAATCTAGTCGTCCGGCGATGCTTGAAGCACTGCCGACTGTGTCTGCCGATTGAACCCAGATAGGTGAGCTCCTGGCCGGGTGCCCCTAGCCGGGCGCCCACCTTACTGTACGTTGGCTGTCAGCACCTGAATCGGATGTACCT
>JANQUV010000076.1:0-8575 GCA_030730585.1 Haliea sp. | reverse complement strand
GCCGGGCGCCCACCTTACTGTACGTTGGCTGTCAGCACCTGAATCGGATGTACCTTGGCTTTGGTTCCGTTTGGGTTTAGCTTACGCATGTCGTTTGCCATGGCAGCCAGCGCGGTTTGGCGGTTACCTGGTGCCGGGTGTGTGCTGAGGAATTCCGGGGCGCGCTCACCACCGCCTACGGCACCCATCTTCTCCCACAGGGTAACTGCTGCATCCGCGTCGTAGCCTGCGCGGACTGCGATTTCCATCCCCAGCTGATCTGCCTCCAGTTCTGCTGTACGACTGTTGGGCAGTTCCAGCGCCAATTTGGCAGCTACCGCTGCGCCACCCATAGTGGCGGCGGGTCGGTCTGACATGACGCCTACGGCGACTACACCGAGCGTGGTCGCCATCGCGCGAGACATTCGTTCAGCGGTATGGTTGGCAAGGGCGTGGGAAATTTCGTGGCCCATGATTTGAGCGAACTCGGCATCAGTCAGCTTGAGCTGCTTGAACAGGCCGGTGTAGACGGCCATACGCCCTCCCGCCATGCACCAGGCATTGACGGTTTCAGCATCATCAACGATCGCGACACTCCATTCCCAATCGGCGGAGCGCGGATATTCCTCAATGGCGACCGACACCAGCCTGCCAGTAATTGATGCAACGCGCTTGGCGAGGGCTTTGTCGCTGGACAGTTTGTCTTCCTTGCTCAGGTCGGAAACCGTGCTCAGATAGGCGGCGCGGGATTCTACGATCGCTGACTCAGGAGAAATCAGCATAAATTGCGAACGCCCAGTGGGGCTGGTGGCACAGGCCGTTAGCAAGCAGGCAAAGACAGCCACAAGAAAAAGGTTTTTCATAAAAAAATCCCTCGCGATGTAGCGGCTAGTTTAGCCGATTTTCGCGAGGGATTTTCGCTATCCGTGAGTGATCTTAGAAGGGTAGGCCGTCATCGATGGCGTGGCCAGCTTCTTTTGGCGTGATAAGCCCCGGGGTATAGACCATGCCGTTGAGCTCGGCACGGATTTCAGCCGCCGTTTCGGGCGTGGCAAAGAACTGGGAGTACCACTTGCGGCCAGTGCGGAACGGGCCATCAGTTTTCATTTGCATGACTTTTATCGCGGGGCGCTTGAACTTCCACACGTTGAAGTCGGCTCCAAAGGCCTCCAGTGCGTTGGCCTGAAATTGTTTTGCGGCTTCTTTGTCGAGCGCACTGGCGGGTGATTCAGTGCCGCGATATAGCACAGCATGCCAAGCCTTCACCTTGCCATCGTCCACGGGCGTGTTGGCGATCAGTTCAAACATCACCGCATCGCCAAACACCTGTTTGGACAGCAACACGCCGGGGCCGGTGTACCAAGTGGTGGTGTATAGGTAGGTGTTGTAGAGCTGCATTGCGCCGCCCTGACGCTGGATGTACACCTCGTCCTTAAACTCGTTCTCGAAGTATTCACAGGGAGCGCCGTGAGTCGGGCCCAAGTGGCGGCAGTCTGCCATATTGTCGATGATTTCTTGCGGGTGTATTTCCAGCTCACCCAGGTGGTCCAACTCCCACTGTACCCACTGGGGATCGTTCCATTGCTTGAGCAAGGGAGCATCGTAATCTGGTGCGCGGCCATCGGGGTCGTACCAAGCCATCACGCAGCCCATGTTGTCGACTACCGGATAGGAGCGGATTGACGCGGACTTGGGGTAGGGGCCTTCCGCGTAAGGGATGTCGTCAACATCGCCTTCAGGGCTGTAGCGCCAGCCATGATAAGGGCAGCGGATTGAGTCGCCCTCAATTTGCTTGCCATTTTTGACGATCATGGTGCTGGTGCTTGCCGTCAGGTGAGTTCCCATGTGCGCGCAGTAGGCGTCCAGCATAATGGGCTTGCCGCTTTCGCCGCGGTACAGGGCAAGATCCTGACCGAAAAAACGCACGGCCATAGGGCCTGCATCCAATTCTTTGCTTTCCGCTACGATAAACCAGCCGCGTGGAAACGTGTTGGGTCCGAGATTGTAGTCAGCCGCTGTGGCCATGATGGAGACCTCCTGGAAATGCACTCTGCACAGGAGTATAGCGTTTGCGGGTGCGGCGGGCATGTTGTGCGGCACACTCGCAGCCACGCGGCAGGGTTTGGCTCAACTATTTGGTGTGCTGGTTGTCTCCAGCGCGGGTTGTCGCGTATACGGGCGCTGCCCAAGCGGCCCCGACGTCGCTAACCAGGCCCTAGCGGCCTGCCAGCAACCAGCGACGCAGGCGGTTGGAGTCGCCAAAGGGCGTGAGCTTGCCAAAGGAATTGAGCAGTACGATGGATACCGGTTCACCTTCGATTGTCGCCTGCATGACCAGGCAGCGGCCGGCTTCGTTCAGGTAGCCGGTTTTACTCAGGCCAATCTGCCAGTCCTGATTTTTCAGCAGGCGATTGGTGTTGTTGTAATTCAGTGGCCCGCGTTTGGCAAAAGGATAAACGGCCATGCCGGGGGTGGTGCTGGCCTGTTTGATTAAGGGGTAGGCATCTGCCGCGCGAACCATAATCGCCAGGTCGTGGGCAGTCGACAGGTTTTCGCCTTGCAGCCCTGCGGGGTCTGAGAATTGGCTGTTGCGCATGCCCAGCTGCTCAGCCTTGCGGTTCATCGCCTGCACGAAGGCACTTAAGCCGCCCGGATAGGTGCGCCCCAGCGCACTAGCCGCCCGGTTTTCTGACGACATCAGCGCCAGTAGTAACATGTTGCGGCGGCTCAGTGTGGCGCCGTAGTCAAGGCGTGAGCCGGTTGCGCGCACCACATCGCGATCATCGCGGGTGATGGTGATCGGTGTATCAAGGTCCAGCTTTGCGTCCAGGGTTACCATCGCTGTCATTAGCTTGGTAATGGAGGCAATGGGCCTCACGGTCTCTGTATCCTTACCGTAAATAATTTCGCCCGAGGCGTTCAGCACCAGAGCGGAGGCTGAGCGCAGGCCGGGATTGCCGCTGAGGTGAGTGAACTTGCCTGCATTTGCGCCGTGTGCGGTCAGCGTACAGAGTACAAACAGCCACAGGGCGATAGGCACGTTTTTCATGGTCAATCCCGTGTTGTGTCAGTGGCGCCATTCTGCCCCACAGCCAGTGCCGGGAGAAGAGGGTGAACGGTAGAAAACCGTTTCAGCCAGGCTCTGATTCCGCACCCGCCGAGACCCGCAGCAGCCCGCGGAAGATACGCTGCGCAGACGTTTCACCGCTCAGTACCTTGTACACATCACTGGCAATCGGCATTTCTACCCCGTAGTGCTTCGCCAGCGCCATGACTGCGGGCGCGCTCTTTGCCCCTTCTGCCACCATGAACATTTCCGCGGCGATCGTTTCCAGAGTCTTGCCGCGGCCCAATTCCATGCCGACGTGTCTGTTGCGGCTTTGTGGGCTGGTGCAGGTGGCGATCATGTCACCCATGCCGGCCAGGCCGGAGAACGTTTCCGCCTTGCCGCCCATGGCGCAGCCCAGACGCGTCATTTCAGCCAGCCCTCGAGTGATCAGGGCGGCGCGGGTGTTGTCGCCAGCGCCCAGGCCGTCGCCCATACCCACGGCAATGGCGATGATATTTTTCAGCACGCCTCCCAATTCGCAACCGATGACATCTGTGTTGGTGTAAACCCGAAACAGGCCGCTGGAAAATAGGCACTGCAATTCGCGCACGATAATGGCGTCTTCCATCGCGATGACGCTGGCGGCTGCCTGTCCGGCCATGATCTCGCGCGCCAGGTTGGGGCCAGTGAGTACGCCGACCGGGTGACCGGGCAGCACTTCTGCCACGATCTCGGTCATCCGCATACGGGTATCCAGCTCAAGGCCCTTGGTGAGGCTGATCACCGGTACCCAGGGGCGTATGTGTTTGCGCACTTCCTGCAAAACATTGCGAAAGTTTTGCGACGGGATGCCCATAACCACTACATCAGCACCGGCTACCGCGTCACCGATATCCGCCGTTGCTCGCAGTTTTTCCGGTAGCCGCGCGCCGGGCAGGTAAGTTTCGTTGCTGTGCTGCTGGTTGATTTCCCTTACGGTGTCAGGGTTGCGGGCCCACAGTGTTGCGGGTGCGTTGCGCGCCACCAAAGCCGCTACGGTGGTGCCCCAGGAGCCGCCGCCCAGCAAGCCCACTTTCAGGTTATTCATCCCAGAGGTTCCTTCTGTTGGTCACGGCCGGTCAGGCCGATAGCGCGGATCACTTCCAGGCGCCGCTTGAGCGTGCGCAGTTGGCGCGCAAGTGCCTGGCGGCGAGGGCCCAGTTCGGGGTCGCCGCCGGCGGCAAGTTTTCGATGCTCCAGCATCTGGTAGCCATTGCGAAAGAGCAATTTACCGATCGACGAGGCACTGCTTATGCGGCGCTGCAAGTAAAGCTGCTGGCCCAGCGTCAGTGCTTCAGTCACACACTGTTGGCTTTCCAGCGGTGCTTGGCCGAGGCGTGCGGCGAGGTCGGAAACCACTGAGTAAGCCTCCACATAGGTGAGCAGAGTGACGTGGGCTACAACGGGCGTCATACCCAGTAACAGCTGTGTGAAGCCGCCCGGTGTGGTTGCCGGCAGCGACTCCCAGTCGGGGTGGTAGCGAGCCAGCTCTGCGCGGATTTCCTGATGGAAGTCGGCGGTTGGCGCATAGAAAAACTCAAACTTGAACAGGTCCCGCAGTTCGTCCACCTCGGCCCAAAACGTGGCCAGAGCGTCGCTGTCCTTACCCTCGGTGGTCTTGACCAAGGCCAGCTCAATGATCGCCTTGTTGACGAAAAAGTGAATGATGGTATTGCGGTAGTAGCTGGCGACCGGGTGCTGCTCCAGCGCAATCGCATAGACGTCCTCCGGGCCTTCGTCGTAGCGCACAACAATGCCTTCTTTGAGCATGATGCCCAGCAGGCCATCCATCTGTTCTGCGTACCCGCGGTCGAAGTCGTTGGAGATACGCAGGGAGCGCGCCTCCGCCCAGCCCAGCAGTACCCGCAGGTCTTCCACGACTTCGGCTTCGGTGAGTGCTTTGGGTGCGGCGCCCAGTAAACTCATGGTGACCAGTGAGGGAAAGGTAATAGGTGTCACCCGGTTGGCTTCAACGGCAACCTCAAAGGCTATTTTTGACAAGGCCAGGCTGTCGTCGGGGTCAGGCGCCGATGGCAGCACTACCGGTTGGCCAATATCCATATAGATTTTGCCCATCGGCCGCGCCAGGCTGCGCACGTAGCCAATAAACCAACGCAGGGATTCGGCGCCTTTGCCGCGGCCGGTCTGCTCAGTAGCGTATTCCTCAACGTCGCGAATGAGGTCGTAGCTAATTGAAATAGGAATAATGTGAATGTCGCGCGCATCGGTGGCGTGGCAGGCCTCCAGTGCATATTTCAGCAGCCCGTAGCGCGGTGGCATCAGCTTGCCGAGCCTTGAACGTGTGCCTTCAAAGGACCAGTTCATGGGGAAGCGCTTTTCCATCAGGTAGCCGATGTAGTGGCGCAGGGTGAGTTTGTACACCGCGTTATCGCCGAAGCTGCGCTTGATAAAAATGCCCCCGGAACGACGCACGAGAAAACCCATACCGGCAAAAGCAATATTCGCGCCGCCAAACATGTGCGGCATCGGGAAGTCATTGTCGTAGAGCACCTTGGGCACCACCATGCCATCGAGGTAGGTTTTGTGCGTCCATAGCAGCATGGATGGGTGGTCGCGCACGGTCTGCCGCATGGCCTCAACCGCCTGCGGGCTGCACACAATCTCCCGCTCATAGCCCAGCCCCAGGCAGAAGCTGCAGAACCGCGCCCACACATCCAGCCAGAACGTGCTGGGAATGGAGATCATTTCCTCCATATACCCTACAGCCTCTTTGAGTAGCACCTCGTGTGTTGTGCCCTGTTCGGCTGCGATTTCTTGTAGTGCTTCGTTGAAGCTGCGATTGGCGCTCAGGCTCTCGGCTACGTAACGCGGCACTTTGTAACGTCCGCCCTGCAAGCGTCGCTCGGCGATGTCCAGCACAACCGCAGCTTGGCGCGCTACAAAGGTGCTGAACGCGGCGCTATCCGCGCCGCTTTCCTGTGCGTATTTGGCAAGGTAGCGCTGGCGCAGGTTGCCCAGAGAATCCGGCTCTCCACAGACCAGGTGCAGGCGCTCCGGTTCGCGCTGGGCGATGCGTTTGGCGCGCCGGGCGCGCGGGCGACGCGGGTCACCGAGAATCAGGTCGCGCAGCTGCGGTCCGGCCTGAATTGACGCAATGGGGGGTGTCCAGGCAACGCGCAGCGGGGCAACGGTTACGTCGTCGGGCAACGCGACCAGAGCACTCAGTTCACGGGTATCGATGCCGCGCCGGTCATCCCCCAGGTCTAGCGTGAGCAGCTGATGCTCGCAGGTTTGGCCAGCGGCGTGCTTGCCAATCCAGCGTTGCAGTAATACCTCTTCAAAACGGTTGCTGGTGTCGAGCAGGAACAGCACCGGCGTGGTGCCGGTAGGCCATGGGCTTGCATTGAGCTTGTCTTCCAGGCTCATTGATCCAGGGCCTTGCTGTCGCTGTCTTTGGGCATAGCTTTGGGCTGTATTTTTGGCTGGGCTTCACTCGCTGGCTTTTTGCGCACTGCTTTCTTTTTAGCGGTGGTTTTCTTCGCCGCTGGCGGCTGTGCAGGCTTGCCATTTTTCTCACGTACCTTGGCGGGGCGAGCAGCCGTGGCATGCTGTTTGGCGGCATCCGGCGCAGGCTCCAGGGCTTGGCCGAGCGCTGTCAGCATCTTGTTGCGAATTTCCTGCACATGGCTGCTCAGGTCTGCCGCCTGCCAGTGACGGGTTTCTACGGGCTCCAGCACCTCCACGTCGACTGTCGCCGGGCGGAATACGAAATCGCCTTTGGGCGCCACGTCACCTGCGTTGCGTATAACAATCGGGATTATCGGGACGCCCGCCTGCATTGCCAGATGAAAGGCACCTTTCTTGAAGGCGCCGAGACGGGGAGAAATGCTGCGGGTACCCTCGGGCGCCAGTACCACCGACTTACCCTCGTCACGCATTGCCGCAACCAGCGGTGCCATGGCTTCAATAGCGCTCGCTGAGTTGGCCCTGTCGATCATCACCACACCGGCTAATTCCAACACTTTCCCAATCACCGGCATGTCACGGATTTCTTTTTTCCCGACTCCCGCCATGTCGGCGCGCAGCAGGCTGGCAATAATGACCATATCTGCTTTGCTCTGGTGGTTGAAGATGAATACTGCAGGGCGGTGTGACCACAGGTGGTGTTTGCCCTTGACGTTAAGGTCCAGTCCAATCAGCGCACTGGCGGTGTCGGCAAAGAGCGAGAGTGAAAAGTTCAGTGACTGGCGCTTCGACCGCGTTAAGGCATAGACCGGCAAGCCCGCGAGAAACGTGGGTATCAAGCTGACGGTGGCGGCAGCAGAGCGCAGGTACAGCGACAGGGAAGGGCGCCCGCGGCTGGAAAACCGTGCCACCGGCCAGTGTCGGTCCCGAGCGATGCCCAGCAGCCGGTTGCTGGGGTTCAGTACCCGCGGCAGTGCCACCCGCTCCAGCAGTAGGAGGTCATCCTGGCTGTCGCTATAGAAAAAGCTTTGGTCGAGGTCTGCGCCTTGTTCACTGGCGAGCCGCTCCGCGGCGTCCACTTTACCCTGGCCAAAACAGGTGGGGCGCACCACTTGCCCGGTAAAGAGGCCGTCCACTACCTCAAGTTCAGTGCACATCACATGCTCGATGCCCAGGTCTTGTGCTGCCGGTGCAACCTGGTAGCAGGTTGCAGAAGAGATGACGGCGACAGTGTGGCCTTTGGCCAGATGGGCGTTGATCAGGGCGCGCGACTCTGGATAAATCCGCCGCGCCAGCTGGTCGTCATACAGCGTTTGCCCGAGCTCTTCGTAACTGGCTTCGGTGATGCCTTGCAGAAACTGGGTGGTCACCGTCATCATGGCGGAAAAGCCCAGGTTGCCAAGCCCAAAGCTGGTCATGGCCTGCGCTAATTCCAGTAATTCGCGGGTCTGGAGGTCGCCCCGACGCAACTGCTCGCGAATAAAGGCCGTTGCCGAGTAGCCAGAAATGATGGTGCCGTCGAAGTCAAAAATGGCAGCCACCGCCGGCCCATCGGGAGCGGTTTCAATATCCTTGAGCAGTTGCTGAATGCTAGCCATATGAGTCCCCGTGGCGCTCGTTAATCGAGCTGCTTTATTTGCTCACTAGCATAGCACTCCCCCAACGATAGGGAAGCAATCAGGCCATAGGCGACAAGCTGCCATCGGCCGCAACTTCCATCATGGCGTTGCGCGGATCATCCGTTTCCCAGTGCCCACGCAGGGAAAGCAGTTTGCCCTCCTTGTTGACATGGTAGGTAAAGATCCCGTGCACTTTTTGCTGGAGGGTTTTTCCCTCGCCGGCATCCATCGTCATGGTGAGGTTGACGTGGTTGGCGACCTCATCGCCTGCAGCGAAGGATTCGAGGATTTCAATGCGGATATCGACTGGGGCAATGAAGTTGTCCCAGAAAGCTTCGCGGGCAGCAGGGCCGCGGTGACCATGGCCGGCGGGGTCGATCATGGACACGCCGATAGGGTCCTGAATGATGGCGTCTTCGGCGTACAGGCCGAGCCAGCCAGCCTTGTTTTTGGTGTGCACGTA
>JANQUV010000075.1:2518-5040 GCA_030730585.1 Haliea sp. | reverse complement strand
TCATTGATGGCGGCCATTGAAGCGCGCAGCATTGCCGATGAACCCTTGGTGCAAATGCTGGCGCGTAAAGCCTACCGTGAAGAATGGCTCTATGAGCCTGCGGCTGCGCTTTACCCCAACCGCCGCTGGTCGGCACTCGACTGACCGCTGCGACCGGGGTGAGAGCCCTGACTCAGGCGTTGGCAGCCGCTTCCAGCTTGGCCAGCATATCGGCGTAAATGCCTTCCAGCATGGCTTGCCCTTCACTGGCCTCGATACCTTCAGGCTTCGCAGAGCAGTTCCAGCGCGCCAGAGTGCGCGCACCGTTATCGAGTGATTCAAGTGACACTTCTGCACGGTACTCGCTCACCGGCATGGGCATTTTGGGAATGGTGTAGCTAAACGAACGGCTGGCGGGGTCCATGGATTCGAGTATCTCGTCGATAGAATCCATGCCATCCATGTGAATGCGACGAATCATGCCGGGGCCTTCGCCGATCACGTCGAGCTTGGTCCAGCCGGGGTACCACTTCAAGTTGCCAAAATCTTCCAACAGCGACCATACTTTATCGACTGGTGCATTCAATTCACGTTCTACCTTTACATTGATCATCAGGCTGCTTCCTTTTTGTTGTGGGTGGGTGTTTGTTCAGGGGCGTGGCTTCCGTTTCCCTGGCCGGCACGAATAAGCCGGCCGGGCAGCGCGCCAGAGGGCTCACCGTCTTGCATGATCACCTCGCCGGATACCAGGGTATAGCGATATCCCGTAGCACCCTGATAGACGCGGCGGCCACCCGCAGGTAAATCGTAAATTACCTGCGGCGTGGCAATGGCTAAATGTTCCAGATCGATAATGTTGATATCCGCTTTCATACCGGCTTGCAGCGTTCCACGGTCGGTCAAGCCCATGCAGCGCGCCGTTTCCAAAGTATGCATACTGACTGCCTGCTCAAGGCTGAAACGCACACCGTGTTCGCGGTCGCGAACCAGATAGCTCAGCAGCCAGGTGGGAATACTGGCATCCGACAGCACACCGCAGTGAGCCCCGGTATCCGCCAGGCTGATGACTGAGTTCTCGTCCGCGAGCATTTCCATTTGACGATCGAGGTTGCGCTTGTCATAGCCAAACAGCGGGCAATACAGCATACGCTTGCCATCGCCCTGCATGAGCGCATCGTAGGCAAATTCTGCCGGGGTTACACCCGCGCGCTGCGCCAGCCGCTGAATGCTGTCTTCCGCACCAGGTTCATAATCCGGATTCTCTGCCAGCACATAGATATTATCGAAACCGTCAACAATCTTGTCCATGATTTCGTGGTTCAGGTGAGGCGGCGCTTCATCCACAATCGCCCTGCGCACCGCGGGGTCACGCAGCTGCGCCAAACGCTCCTCGGGCTCAAGGCCCGCCAACGGCGCATAGCTTTGATGGAACATGAACGGGTTTACCGTGCCCTCCCAGCCCATCAAGATATTCACCGGGCGTGCGCCCACGTGGGGGATGAGGCGTGCACCTTCCGCGCGGGCTTCCTTCACATACTGCAATTGCTGCTGTACACGTGGCCAGTCGTCCTCCGAGCGGTAAAACAACACAAAGTTCACCTGGCAATTGTTTTCAATGGAGAGGCGCTTCATCCACGCCATCTCCTCTTCCCAGTTGCTAAAGTCGCTCACCAGGCCATAAATGCCCTGGCCCGATTCACCCATTACGCGGCCGATTCCGAGCAGCTCGCTGGCATCGGCGTAGGTGCCCGGCATCACTTCGCCGTTGCGAGTGGTGTGCAGTTGCGTGCGCGATGTGGTGAAGCCTACGGCCCCCGCGGCCAGCCCGTCACGCACAATGGCGGCCATGCGCTCTACATCGTCGGCGGTTGCGGGCTCGTTACGCACGCCGCGTTCACCCATGACGTAGGTGCGTACCGCACAGTGCGGTACCTGCGCACCGATATCGATAGCGCGCGGCATACGGTCCAGTGCGTCGAGGTACTCGGGGAAAGTCTCCCACTCCCAGGTAATGCCTTCGGCGAGCGCCGCACCGGGAATATCCTCAACGTCTTCCATGACTTCAATCATGCGCTGGCGCTCGCCCGCATCAGGCTTGCAAGGTGCAAAGCCGACGCCGCAATTACCCATCACCAGCGTGGTAATACCGTGGTTCGAAGCGGGGCTACAGTAAGGGTCCCAGGTGGCCTGGCCATCCATATGTGAATGGGTGTCTACCCATCCAGGTGCCACCACCAGGCCGCGCGCATCAATCACCTTGCGCGCTTCGCCTTGCACATCGCCGACGGCCACAATAAGCCCGTTGACTACCGCCACGTTCCCGGTGAACGCCGGCTGCCCGGTGCCGTCAACAATGTTCCCATCACAAATGAGTAAATCGTACAAAGGACTATCCTCCTGCAATTGCTTATCGTTCTTGTGTCAACCAGACTACTGGATTGCCCGCAGGGGGGAAAGTATGGCCCACTCCCCGCGTGCAGAACTCCGCACTGGTCCAGAGATTTAGCCTGTTTTTGCCTCTCGCAGTCACACGCCTCTGGAGT
>JANQUV010000075.1:0-2418 GCA_030730585.1 Haliea sp. | reverse complement strand
AGCCCAGCGCTGCAGACCACCCCGCTGCTGGCGCGCAACACCTTATATCTCTGCTCACCGCGCAATCGCGTGATAGCCCTGGACCCTGTCACCGGTGCAGAGCGCTGGCACTACGACGCGGACCCGGCGCTCACCGGCTTATACAGCGTGACCTGCCGCGGCGTGGCTTACCATGAAAACAGCAGCGCCGCCCCGGGTAAAGCCTGCGCTGCGCGCATACTGGCAGGCACGCTGGATGGCCGGCTTATTGCGCTGGACGCCGACACAGGGGAGCTATGCAGCGACTTTGGAAATGCGGGTGAAATCGACCTGACTGCGGCGCTCGGAGACGTGCGCCCCGCAGAATACGCCCTGACCTCTGCACCCACCGTAGTCGGGAACCGTGTGGTAGTCGGCGCGCATGTCGCCGATCTGCGCCGCGGCGGTGTGCCCAGCGGCGTGATTCGTGCCTTTGACGTGCGCAGCGGCGAACTGGTGTGGGACTGGGAGGCCTTACCCCCTGAACAGCGCGTTGAGGGCGAGTACGCTCCCGGCAGCCCTAACGCCTGGGCACCCTTCTCCGCCGACAGCGCACGCGGCCTGATCTTCATCCCCACCGGTAACCCCGCAGGAGACTACTACGGTGGCGAGCGCAACGGGCGTGACACGTTCGGCAGTTCGGTCGTGGCGCTGGATGCCCTGACCGGCGAACGGCGCTGGCACTACCAGACGGTGCATCACGATATCTGGGACTACGATGTTCCCTCGCAGCCGCTGCTATTTGATTTTCCCGGGCCAGATGGACCGGTTCCCGCCTTGCTACAGGCGACCAAAATGGGCTTTTTGTTTGTGCTCAACCGGGAGACTGGGGAACCGCTGCTGCCGATAGAAGAGCGCCCGGTTCCCGGCGGCGGGCCAGCACCGGACGCGCTCTCGCCCACGCAGCCGTGGCCGCTACTGCCAGAGGCCTTGCACCCCACAGAGCTCACCGAAGACGACATGTTTGGTTTTCTCTGGTTTGACAAGCAAGCCTGCATCAAGCAATTGCGCAGCCTGAACTATGCGGGGCTGTACACGCCCATCAGCACACAGCCTACGCTGGTTTACCCGGGGTTTATGGGTGGCAGCAACTGGGGCAGTGTCAGCTGGGACCCGGTGCGCAAGTTATTGCTGGCAAACACGTCGCGAGTGCCCGCGGTCATCCAGCTGATCCCCCGCGAAGTGGTCGATGCACCCGGCTTCAGTGAGCGCGTGGAACTGCAGCTAGACACACCCTATGCAGTAAAGCGTGGCCCCATGCTGTCGCCGCTGGGTGCACCATGCAACCGCCCACCCTGGGGCGTGCTCACCGCCATTGATATGACCACCGGCAAGAAAGCCTGGGAAGTGCCACTGGGCAGCACGCGTGACCTTGCCCCCTTCCCGCTGTGGCTCAATTTGGGTGTACCCAATAGTGGCGGCTCGATGACCACTGCGAGCGGGCTCACCTTTATTGGCGCAACAACGGACAGCTACATCAGAGCTTTCGCCACCGAGACCGGTGAAGAGCTTTGGAAGGCGCGTTTGCCGGCAGGCGGCCATGCCACACCGATGAGCTACACCGGCGCTGATGGTGCTCAGTACGTGGTGATTGCCGCAGGAGGCAACCGCATGCTGGGCTCCACCATGGGTGACGCCATTGTAGCCTTTCGCTTGCAATGACGGCCAACCGCTGGCAGGAAAAATGCAAAAAGCCCCCACAGTGTGTGGGGCCATATTTAACGCCTTAGGTCGATGCCCGAGCAGCCACCTCACGACCAGCCAGGCGCCCAAAGAAGCTGCCATCGCCCAAGGAAATACCCGAGCAGTAAGCCTCACCCCAGCGCGGCAAACCGCAGCTGGTGCGCCCGGCGGCGTAAAGCCCGGTAACCGGCACGCCGTCACCGTTAAGCACTTCACCCGATACCGACGTTAGCAGACCGCCCAGCGTAAACCCGGTTGATGGGTAATCTTCTCCGGTGAAGCTGAGCGCGGCAAACGGTGGCTCAATCAGCGGCCGCATCCAGTCGGCATGCTTGTGCAGCACGGGATCATCCCCCGCCGCCGCGTAGCGATTATAGCTTTCCACGGTGTGCACTAACTCGCCCGAGGGAATACCCAGGTCGGCCTCCACCTCGGCCCAGGTTTCACCCACTGCCGCAATGTTAATATCCGGGTTGAAATCCGGGCGCGCGAAAATCGCGTTATCCATTAACAGCCAGGCGCGGCCGTTGGGCTGACGCAGAATGTAATGGGTCGCACGGCCGTGATAGGAGTCTTCGTTGATAAAACGCTGGCCACGCTCATTGACGAAAATTCCGAAAACCATGTTGTCGGGCGGAAACGACGGTTTGGTGGCAAAAAACTCGCTCATGTGGCTCACCGCACCGCCCACCGACATGCCCATGCGTATTCCCGAAC
>JANQUV010000074.1 GCA_030730585.1 Haliea sp. | reverse complement strand
TGTTATAGGGACGGGCCGCGATCGGTCGGGCCGCGATCGGTCGGGCCGCGATCGGACGGGCCGCGATGAGGCCTACACCCTGCTACACGATGCCGGCTACAGCAACATCGCGCAGTTATTTGGCGAAGACAAACGGCGCTTGCCCAAAGAAGACGCAGTCACCGTGGTAGCTGGGCTGATCGGCGCGCACCCGAACCTGTTCTTTCAGGTGCATGAAAAACAGATTCCACTGTTTGTGAGCGACATTCTAGCCTTGCACAATACGGAGAGCCTGGCCTTGCTACAGCAGCGCTATGGTGTGCGGCGAAACTCGCCGTGGTTCTGGGCAGTCAGTGACCGGATGCATACCTTATACCGTGAACAAGATGGCCTGGCCGCTGGCGTGCTGGACTACAATCGTTATCTGGGCTACTAGCCAGCCCCTAAATATGCGGACCTTGGTTACGCTGCCAAAGCTTGAGTAATCCGCGCTCCATGGCGCCCTGTGCCGCAACACCCAACTTATCCTGCCAGGTTTTACGCTCGATATACTCGACTTCGTACACATCACGCTCGGCTAGCTGGCCCTGCACGTACGCATCACTGGTTTGTACCGCATCAACGAGACCAACAGCCACGGCTTCACGGCCATACCAAACCTCGCCCGTGGCGACCTGTTCGATATCCAGCGAAGGGCGGTTCTCCACTACAAAAGCCTTGAACAATGCGTGGGTTCTTTCGAGGTCTTCGACAAACTTGTCCCGGCCTTTGTCCGTATTCTCCCCGAACAAGGTCAACGTACGTTTATATTCGCCGGCTGTGAGTAGCTCAAAGTCAATGTCATGCTTTTTCAGCAAGCGGTGGAAGTTGGGTAGCTGCGCCAATACCCCGATGGAACCGAGTACCGCAAAAGGAGCAGCAATGATGCGTTGCGCGACACACGCCATCATGTAACCGCCGCTGGCAGCCACCTTATCCACCGACACCGTAAGCTGCGCCCCGGCTTCAACAATACGCTGCAACTGACTGGCGGCCAGGCCATAGCCATGCACGAGTCCACCGGGGCTTTCCAAGCGCAGGAGAATTTCGTCACCGGCCTCTACGTGCGGCAGTACAGCGGAGACCTCCTCACGAAGCTGGTCGCAGGCACTGGCTCGAATGTCACCATCAAAATCCAATATAAACAATTTGTTACGAGATTTTTCTCCTGTGGAATCTACTTTCTTGGCGCGTTTTTTTGCCGCCTTGGCTTCGGCTTTTTTGGTTTTCTGCTTTGCCTTTTCTTCCGCCTTGTGCTGCGCCGGGTCGGTCATGGCGGCACGCATGGCGTCCGCGATACCGACATAACGGTCGTTAATTTTACGGATTTCAATGTAGCCGTCTGGCCGCGACTTATGCCGCTGCCCCAAGGCAACCACACCCGTGACCAGCAATAATGCTGCAACCACAAACGTGACGGCCTGAGCCAAAAATAGTCCGTATTGGTAGAGATACTCCAAAATGTTACTCCTGGGTTAATTCGCTGATGTAATGACGGATGAGCTGGCCTGCGATAGAACTGGCAGGGGGCACCTGGGGCAACTCGCGGTAATGAAACCAGGCGGCATCGGCAATTTCACCTGGCTCACAGACAATGTCGCCACCGGCGTAGTCTGCGAAGTATCCCAGCATAAGTTGACTGGGGAATGGCCATGACTGTGAGCCGAAGTAGCGCAAGCGGGCCACTTCTACCCCCACTTCTTCGCGCACCTCTCGATGCAAGGTATCTTCCGCGCTCTCACCGGCTTCAATAAACCCGGCCAAGGTACTGTAGAGGTTACTGGGGAAATTAGCGTTTCGCGCCAGCAGCAATTCTTCCCCGCGTGTAACCAAAGTAATGACACACGGGTTGATGCGCGGGTAATTCACCGTTGCACAGGGCTCGCAACGCATGGCTCGCTCGGCGACATCGACTGTCATCACCATACCACAGCGCCCGCAGAACTGATGATCACGTTCCCAAGCCAGCAGCTGTGCGGCACGACCGGCGAGCGCAAACAAACCGTCCTCTACCCGGCCCAACAGCTGATACAGACTACCGCGAACAAAGCGCATTGGGTCGGGCTCAATGGTTGCATCAATCTCCACCGCGAAACAGGGCTGCCCCTGCCAGTAACCCAGAAACTGCTCGCGCACGACCGTCCAACCCAAGAGCTTTAACTCTTCACGGCCTAGCAGCGGCTCAGCCCGCATATCCGTGACCAGTTGACCCTGCTGAAAGACTAAATGCAGCGACTCCTCCACGGAGACAGGGGGACGATTGTCAAATTGTACGCTCATGCGGGAAACACCTCGCGCCAGACGACGGTGCCGCCGCTGCTGCGCTCGATGGCCTCCAGCTGCGCCTCGTGTGCGGCAAGTTCAGCGGCGCAGGGGGTAATGACGGGCAAAGGCTGACGCTCGGCCGGCAAGCGGCGGATACCCTCACTGCGGACACCGCCCTCCTCCTCGCCAGGCCCGTTATCTGCCAACTGAAACGTGGTTTGGCCGCCGGTCATCGCCAGGTAAACATCGGCAAGAATTTCGGCGTCCAGCAAGGCCCCGTGTAAGTCTCGCTGTGAGTTATCTACGGTATAGCGGTTGCACAGGGCGTCAAGATTGTTGCGCTGGCCCGGATGGCGACGCCGCGCCATTACCAGTGTGTCGGTCACCGTGCAAATATCGTCCAGAGCCGCATGCTGCTCGCCGAGCCGGCGCAGTTCCGCATTCAAAAAACCGACATCAAACGGCGCATTGTGAATCACCAACTCTGCGCCGCGCACAAATTCCATGAAGTCCGCAGCAACCTGAGCAAACAACGGTTTGTCGGCGAGAAACTCGCGGGTTATCCCGTGCACTTCAATGGCGCCCTGATCGATATCACGCTCAGGGTTGATATAGCGATGAAAGTGGTTGCCCGTCAGGCGCCTGTTGATCAGCTCAACACAACCGATTTCGATGATGCGATGCCCCTGGCTGACCTCGAGGCCCGTAGTTTCCGTATCCAGTACAATCAGTCTCACAGCTTTTTCCTATTGCAATTCGTCGATGCCGCGGTTGGCAAGCTGGTCGGCAATCTCATTCTCACGGTGCCCACTGTGCCCTTTAACCCAGTGCCAATGGATCCGGTGGCGCTGATTTTGTTCATCCAGAGCCTGCCAAAGATCCACGTTTTTAACCGGCTGCCGCGATGCTGTTTTCCACCCTTTTAACTTCCAGTTAGGCAGCCACTTGGTGATGCCATCGCGAACATACACTGAATCTGTGGTGAGGTTGACCTCACAGGATTCCTTCAGCGCGCGCAGGGATTCTATCGCCGCCTGTAGCTCCATACGATTATTGGTGGTGTTCGCCGCACCGCCATACAAATGGCGTTCACGGCCAGCGAAGCGCATCAATGCCCCCCAGCCGCCCGGCCCCGGGTTACCACGGCAGGCCCCATCGGTGAAAATCTCCACCTGCTTCACGCCGCGTGATCCCTCTGCGGTGCCGCGGCCGGGTTGGGCACAGTGAGGCCAATCAGGCGCGCGCTGCGCCGCACACGGCGCACCGGTAAAACGCGACCACCCACCTGCTTGACCGCATGCACCATGTAGAGTTCTCCAAGAGGCAGAGACAGCTTTTGGCTCCACCGGTTAGCGTGCTGTGCGTAGCGTGCCAAGCGCCCTTGTCCCAAGACCGGCACTGGCTGCAGATAACGCAGCGACTGGGTTTCCAAACCCAGAAGTCGCAACCAATCAAGTAGCCTGCGGCTGCCCACCGGCGAAAGCTCCTGCCATAATGGGTGGCCCGCAAGGCCGCGCAAACGGCGCACGCCAGCGCTTGGGCTAAGCGGATTAAACCCCACCACCAGCAATTGACCGTGAGGTGTTAACACACGCTGAAGTTCGCGCAACACTTCGTGTGGACGGCGGGTAAAGTCGAGCGCGTGATGTGCAATGACCACATCAACGCTGTCGGTTTCAACCGGCAGTTCATCATGCTGCGCAACCAACGAAACTGCACCACCGGCGGACGGGGCCAAATAGGCGCAATGCCGAATCCGGCTGTTGGCATACAACGCCTGATTACGGGTATGGCCAATCTGCAGTAGATGATAGCCGAACGCGGTCTCCAGCAGCGGTTCAATGACGCCACTTAACGCCGCGTGCAGGTGCCGAGTCGATTCCCTGTCATACCAGGATTCCAGTTCGACCAAAATATCGCTACACTCGCGCATCAATTCCTGTGGCCGGTGACCGGCGCTGGTTTTAATCAGCGGCCATATTAATGCATTTGAAGGGGTTTGGAACGTCATCCATGCTGACAATTGAACCGATACCGGCCTTCAATGACAACTACATTTGGCTGCTGCAGAACGGCAGCCAGTGTGCTGTGGTTGACCCTGGCGACGCCACTCCCGTGCTTGCGGTACTACAACAACGCGGGCTAACCCTGACCACCGTGCTGATTACACACCACCATTTTGACCATGTCGGTGGCTTACCCGCACTCATTGAGCGCTATCAGCCCGTCGTCTATGGCCCAGAAAATCCTGCGATTGAGAGTATCACGTGCAGAGTGGTAGCCGGTGCCAAGGTCGATGTTTTGGGTGCCGAATTCAGCGTATTCACTGTGCCAGGGCACACCTTGGACCACATCGCTTTTTACCATGCCGGAGAC
The DNA here is from genome assembly GCA_030730585.1 of Haliea sp. Taxonomy (GTDB): domain Bacteria; phylum Pseudomonadota; class Gammaproteobacteria; order Pseudomonadales; family Halieaceae; genus Haliea. The sequence goes on along the minus strand of JANQUV010000074.1, from coordinate 21,756 downwards.
GCTACCCCTGCGGGGCCAACGCTGTTCTGTGGTGACACGCTGTTCGCCGGTGGCTGCGGGCGAATGTTCGAAGGTACAGCACCGGTAATGCTCGCATCTTTAAGCCAACTGGCCAACTTGCCTTCTGCGACGCGCGTGTACTGCGCGCACGAGTACACGCAGTCCAACCTGCGCTTTGCGCAAATCGTAGAGCCCGATAACAGCGCACTCGATAAACGCATACACACGGTAGCCGGGCAGCGCGAACGATCTGAACCGACTGTCCCATCCTCCATCGCCGTGGAGCGCGCCACCAATCCCTTTTTGCGGTGCGCGGAACCAGCACTCATTGCCGCGCTCAAGCGCGAAGGTAAATGGCAAGGTGATGCGCCTGCAGCGGTGTTTGCCGCGCTCCGATCTTGGAAGGATTCGTTTTGATATTATCGATTAAAATCAATAAATTAAGAAAATTACTTATAGTTATTTCTGGCATTATATTCATTTCAGGATGCCAAACTATGGCACCCGAGGACACCGCTGAGAACGCCCGCCCCGTCGCAGTCATCAGCACCCCTGTGCCCGGCAAGCGGGAGGGACTTGAAAACCGCTCCGTTAGACTGCCGCACGCCAACCCCGACGACCTGTGGGGCCGCATTCAACACGGCATGCAATGGCAACTGCCCGAGAATGCTCAAGTAGACGACGCCAGAGACTACTATTTACGTCAAAAAGGAAGCCTCAAGGGCGTACTGGCAGAACGCGGTAGCCTTTACTTACATTACATCGTTGAAGAAGTTGAGCGTCGCGAACTGCCGCTGGAGTTGGCCCTGCTGCCACTGGTAGAGAGCCAGCTGAATCCTTTCGCTGTGTCCTCACAACAGGCAGTAGGCGTTTGGCAAATCATACCCACTACTGGGGAAACACTGGGTGTCACCAATAACTGGTGGTTTGACGGTCGGCGTGACCTGCGCGATTCAACGCGGGCGGCACTGGATTATCTGGAATACCTGCACGCTACCCTGGGGGGCGACTGGCTCAATGCGATTGCAGCCTATAACGGGGGCGTCGGCAGAGTCAGCCGCGCGATGGCCAGCAATGACGCAAAGGGTCGGCCAACGGATTTCTGGTCGCTACCCCTGCCCAAGGAAACGCGTAACTACGTGCCTCGCTTGCTGGCTCTCAGCAGCTTGATTGCAGAGCCTGAGCGGTTCGACATGGACCTGCCGCCGCTGCGTAACCACCCCGCTTTTGTCGCCGTACCCACGGGCGGCCAGCTGGAGCTGGCCCGTGCGGCGCAACTGGCGGGCATGAGTAAAGCTAACTTGCACGCACTCAATCCCGGGCACTTGCGCTGGGCGACGGCTCCCCAGGCTTCTGAATTGCTGCTGCCACCCGAGCGCGCACACGCTTTTACCCAGCAGTTGGCGGTACTTGATGATGACCACCGCGTGCGCTGGGAGCATTATGAAGTGCGCCGTGGCGACACCCTGAGCAAAATTGCGCGGGTTTTCTCCACGCGCGTCGAACTGCTACGCGAAGCGAACAAGCTACAGAGTAACTTCATTCGGGAAGGTGCCACCTTGATGATTCCCCGAGGCGGCGACTGGGAAACAAGCCTCGCCAGCCGTGAAAGTGCCCCAGGGCCCAAAGCAAAAGATTACAAGGTACGCCCCGGCGACTCCCTCTACCGTATCGCAGGCCGCTTTAAGGTGCGCGTGGAGGATATTATTGCCTGGAATGCGTTAAATGCTCGCTCCCCCATCTTCCCCGGGCAGCAACTGACACTCTATGTCCGGGGCGGCTGACCCCGACGCGTCGAAAACCTGGCCCGTTTGCCACTGCGCACTGGGCGATTTTCAGCTACAGCGGTACCCCGCTCGGCGCAAGGAAATGTTGCGCGCCTGGTGCGGAGCAGACCTTCTGTTACTGGAGGCGCTGGCGGATCACCCACTGCCCACTTCGGCGATTGTCGTGAACGATGAGCATGGTGCGCTCAGTACGGCACTCTCTTCCCGCGGTATCGCCACAACCCTCTGGAGCGATTCCGCGCTGTCGGCTCATGCCGCTGCGCTCAACACTGCCCGCAATGGCGCGCCAGAGGTGCGGGTAGTATGGAGTACCGAGCCGCCACCACTCGCGGCAGAACTGGTGCTGATACGCGTCCCCAAGCAAATGGCCTTGCTGCGGCAGCAATTGGAGTCACTGGCGGCCAACCTTGCGCCGGGCACACGAGTACTCGCGGCAGCGATGGACAAACACACACCTGCAGGCCTTGAGGAGCAGCTCGCCCTGTGGATCGGGCCCACCCGACGCGAGCGCGGGCGCCACAAGGCACATCTTTGGCACACACAGCGCGCAGAGCAGGCCGCAGCCGCGCCCCATGAACCGGGCACCCGCTATACCTGCGAAGCGCTCGGTGCCACGGTGTACTCACTGCCTAATGTATTCAGCCGTGACGGGCTGGACATTGGCACACGGTTTTTGCTGAGCCAGCTACACCAGCTTGACCCTGTAAGCTGCGCCATCGATCTTGCCTGCGGCAACGGCGTTATCGGGCTGGCTGCGTTTAAGGCCGGGCTTGCCGAAACCATCGGGTTCTGTGATGAATCTGCGCAGGCGGTCGCCTCGGCGCGCATCAACGCGCAGCAGTTATTGCCAGCACCTGACACGCAAGCGTATTTCCACCACGGTGACGGCCTGCTCAACTGGGCCGGGCCTGCACCCAAACTGATACTGTGCAACCCGCCTTTTCATTCGCAGCATGTGGTTGATGAGTTCGTCGGACGACGGTTGATTCAACAAGCAGCTGAGGCTCTGTTACCGGGGGGCGTTCTGTGCCTCGTAGCCAATCGTCATCTGGACTATCGCAACAGCTTTAAACACGCTTTCCGCCAGTGGCGGGTACTTGCTGAAAACGCCAAGTTCCGGATCTATATCGCCCGGCGTTAGCGGGGTATGACTAATTGGACAAAGCGCGGCTTGTTGCTGCCGACCCTCGCGCTACGCTGCGCATGGCCGTGCATCTTGCTACTGTTTACCCACAACAAAAATTAGCAGGAGTTGCGCTGTGAAGTTTGTCCTTTCCACGTCCTTTAGCACGGTGTCACATCTCACCAGCATTGCCCCGGTCGCAGACGACCACGGTTGGGAGGCAATGTCCTTCTCAGACCATGTAGTGCACCCGGAAACCATCAGCCATGCTTACCCCTACACGGAAGACGGTAGTCGACGTTGGGGCGCTTTCACCGACTGGCCAGACCCCTGGGTGGTAATCGGCGCCCTGGCCGCCATTACCAAGCGGCTGCGTTTCACTACCAATATTTTCGTGTTACCCATGAGGAACCCTTTTTTTGTGGCCAAGGCAATCAGCACCGCGGCCATCATCTCCAACAACCGGGTGACACCCGCTTTCGGTGTAGGTTGGTCGGCAGACGAATTCGCACTCATGCAGCAGGATTTCAAAACCCGGGGGAAACGCACCGACGAAATGCTGGAAATCATGCGCTTATTGTGGACCGGAGAAATGGTCGAATACCACGGCGAGTACTACCAGTTTGACCGGCTTGAAATGAACCCTGCTCCCACTGAACGCATCCCGTTCTGGATTGGCGGTATTTCTGCGCCCGCAATGCGCCGCGCCGCGCGTTTGGCAGACGGTTGGGTTACCGACCTGCAGCCCTCCAGCGAAATTATCGAGAGCATCCAGCGCATCCGCGATTGGCGCAAGGAATTTGGCCGCAGCGATGAACCCTTCGAGGTCATGGCTACACCCAATGACGCTTGGGATGCTGATGGGTATCGGCGCCTGGAGGATGAAGGTGTCACCCACATCCTGACCATGCCATGGATGTTCTATCACGGTGAAACCGATGATGTGCAGCTAAAAATCGATGGCATCAAGCGGTTCGCCGACGACGTCATCGCACCTATGGCCTGATCATCCAGGGCGGTTTCTGTTCAAACCCTCCCCTGTCCTATAGAATGCCTCGCCGCAGCGGGTTGCCTGAGCGCCCGCCAGACGCCCGCTATCAGGTAAAACGTGCCATGAGCCATACAGAAGTCTACAACGTTAATGTCGCCTCCCAAGATGTGCTCGTGACACCTGCAAAGTTGAAACAGGCGCTGCCGATCAGCGCGGCGGCACACGCACAGGTTGCTGCAAGCCGCGAGGCCATCGAAAATATCCTGGATCGTAAAGATCACCGCCTTTTTGTGGTGGTGGGCCCGTGCTCCATACACGATGTCGACGCTGCCATGGAATACGCTGGGCGGCTTAAAGCGCTGGCCGATGAACTCCAGGACACGCTGTATATTGTCATGCGGGTTTACTTTGAAAAGCCGCGCACCACCGTTGGCTGGAAGGGCCTGATTAACGACCCACACCTTGACGACTCCTTCAAAATTGAAGAGGGGCTGCACATTGGCCGCCAGCTCTTGCTGTATATTCTAGAGCTGGGCCTACCCACCGCTACCGAAGCACTGGACCCGATTTCACCGCAATACCTGCAGGACCTGATCAGCTGGTCGGCAATTGGGGCCCGTACTACGGAATCCCAGACGCATCGCGAGATGGCGAGCGGCCTGTCGTCTGCTGTAGGTTTCAAAAATGGTACAGATGGTGGGCTGACCGTCGCCAGCAATGCGCTGAACTCCGTGTCCAAGCCACACCGGTTCCTGGGCATCAACAGCGACGGCGAAGTTGCGGTCATCACCACGCGCGGCAATCGCTATGGCCACATCGTACTGCGCGGCGGCAGCCACGGCCCCAACTACGACTCTGTGCACATCAAGCTGTGTGAGGACGCGCTGCAAAAAGCTGACGTGCCGGTGAATATTATGGTCGACTGCAGCCATGCCAACTCCAGCAAGCAGCCCGAATTACAGCCTTTGGTCGTTGAAAACGTCGGCAATCAGATTATCGAGGGTAACCACTCCATCGTGGGTTTGATGATAGAGAGCCACTTGAACCCCGGTAGCCAGTCTATCCCCGCCAAACTTGCAGACCTGCAATACGGTGTGTCGATTACTGACGGCTGCATTGGCTGGGAAGAAACCGAGCAATGTTTGCGCAAGCTGCACGGGGCCTTGAAAGGCGCTCTGGTTGAGCGCCTGAGCGGCCGCTAACGGCCGGTGTCAGCAGGCCCGGCAAAGCCGGGCTTAGTAGTAGGCGTTGCTGCGATCGGTATGATCGGTGGTGTCACGCACGCCCACCAATTCAGGCAACTGTTCCAGCAGCGTTTTTTCCACTCCGCCCTTCAAGGTTTGGTCAACCATGCCGCAGCCCTGGCATCCCCCGCCAAACTTGAGAATGGCGTAAGCATCTGTGGTCAGCTCAACCAGGCTTACCTCTCCGCCGTGTGCGGCCAGAGACGGGTTAACCTCGTTGTACAAAATGTAGTTGATGCGGTCTTCAAGGGGGCTGTCTTCATCTACCCGTGGCAGTTTTGCATTGGGGGCCTTGATGGTGAGCTGTCCACCCATGCGGTCCTTCGAGTAATCCACCAGGGCATCTTCCAGAAAGGGCAAGCTGCGCACATCGAACCACGCGGTGATGGCGCCAAAGTCACGCTTTTCGTCCCCTTCAAGGATGTCGCTCTCACGACAATAGGCAATGCAAGTCTCTGCCTTCGGCGTACCGGGCTGGTTAATAAATACACGCACGCCCAGTGCATCTTCTTGCTTGGTTAGCAGTTCTGCCAGATACCCTTGCGCCGATTCCGTGATGGTGACCATGGACCCCTTCCATTCCGAGTAAATTGGTCAAGTATTCTAGCAAAGATCGCGGGTGCAGTGCGAGCGCAAATCCTGCCGCCCACGGCGGCCACATAATCTGTTAGAATTGCTCGCTTTTTCAGGCCCGGCATGCGCATCCGGCACCCTAACTCACAGGTAGAGACATGGCTCAGCACACCCACTCCAACCATCCACTGGCGCAGGCCCTGCGCGAGCGCATTCTCATTCTGGACGGCGCTATGGGGACCATGTTGCAGGCAGAGGGGCTGGAAGAGGCCGATTATCGCGGGGAGCGCTTTGCAAACCATACGGGAGATTTGAAGGGTAATAATGATCTTCTCTGCTTGACTCAGCCGGATATCATCGCGCGCATCCAAAAACGCTACCTGGAGGCAGGCGCTGACATTATCGGTACGAACACCTTTAATAGCACCCGCGTTGCGCAGGGCGACTACGACCTGAGTGACCTGGCTGCGGAGCTCAACGTGGCCGGGGCCAAAATAGCACGTCAGGTTGCGGACGAAATGACCGCTCGCGACCCATCACGCCCGCGCTTCGTAGCTGGCATCCTGGGGCCAACGCCGCGCACGGCGTCCATTTCGCCCGACGTCAACAACCCCGGTGCACGCAATATCCGTTTTGACGAGCTGGTCACAGACTACAGTGAGGCCACGCGAGCGCTGATTGAGGGCGGTGTCGATCTGATCATGATCGAGACTATTTTCGATACACTCAACGCCAAAGCGGCGATCTTTGCCGTGCAGACTGTGTTTGCCGAATTGGGCAAGAGCCTGCCGCTGATGATTTCCGTCACCTTCCCCGACACCAGCGGCCGCGTGCTGTCAGGCCAAAGCCCGGAAGCCTTCTGGAATGCCATTGCACACGCTCGCCCACTCATCGTCGGCAGCAACTGCGGGCGCCGCTTCAAAGAAATCCGTCCCTTCCTTGAGGAGCTGGCCTCTGTCGCCGAGTGCTACTTCAGTGCCCACCTCAATGCCGGCCTGCCAAACGCCTTTGGCGAGTACGACGAAAGCCCTGAGGACATGTACGAAGACTTCCGCGGCTTCGCCCAGCGCGGCTTCCTAAACCTTGCCGGCGGCTGCTGCGGTACCACGCCACACCATATTCAGGCGATAGCCCGCGCCGTACAGGATGTCGCTCCACGCCAACTGCCAGAGCGGCCGCCCGCCTGCCGTTTATCTGGCCTGGAGCCGTTCAACATCGACGCCAACAGCCTGTTTGTTAACGTTGGGGAACGCTGTAACGTCACTGGATCGGCTGCATTCAAACGCCTGATTCTTTCCGAAGACTACGAGGCGGCGCTGGCGGTGGCGCGCACGCAGGTGGAGGATGGTGCGCAGATCATCGATATCAACATGGACGAGGGCATGCTCGATGCCGAACGCGCCATGGTGACCTTCCTTGACCTGGTCGCATCGGAGCCGGACATTTCTCGCGTACCCATCATGGTCGACTCTTCCAAGTGGTCGGCGATTGAAGCGGGCCTGAAGTGTATTCAGGGCAAACCAGTCGTTAACTCGATCAGCTTGAAATCCGGGGAGGCGGAGTTCCTGGAACAGGCCACGTTGTGCATGCGGTATGGTGCCGCCGTGGTGGTGATGGCCTTTGATGAGGATGGCCAGGCCGACAGCCTTGCGCGGCGCAAGGAAATTTGCCAACGCTCTTGGGACCTACTGGTCGACAAAGTGGGCTTCAACCCCAATGACATCATTTTTGACCCGAATATATTTGCCGTTGCCACCGGTATTGAGGAACACAACAACTACGCGGTGGAGTTCATTGAAGCCGCGCGCTACATTCGCCAGCAGTTCCCCGGGGCACTGGTGTCCGGTGGTGTGTCCAACGTGTCGTTTTCGTTTCGTGGCAATAACGTGGTACGCGAGGCCATTCACTCCGTGTTCCTCTACCACGCCATCCGTGCCGGAATGAACATCGGCATTGTCAACGCGGGGCAGCTGGCAGTCTACGACGAACTGCCCAAAGAGCTGCGCGATGCCGTAGAAGATGTGATTCTTAACCGCTGTGATACCGGCACCGAAAGGCTACTCGAATTGGCCGAAACCTTCCGCGACAGTGGAGGAGCCGTCGCGCGGGTAGAAGACTTGAGCTGGCGCGAAGCGCCGGTTGCCAAGCGCATCGAATATGCCCTGGTAAAGGGCATCAACACCTGGATTGTCGAGGACGCGGAGGAAGCCCGGCACACGTTCGCACGCCCGATTGAGGTTATTGAAGGGCCGCTGATGGACGGCATGAACGTGGTGGGTGACCTGTTCGGCGATGGCAAAATGTTCCTGCCGCAGGTGGTCAAAAGTGCTCGTGTGATGAAACAGGCCGTGGCCTATCTACAGCCCTTTATTGAAGAGGAAAAAACTGAAGCCACGCAGAAGAATGGCAAGATCCTCATGGCAACCGTCAAAGGTGACGTTCACGATATTGGTAAAAATATCGTCGGGGTGGTGCTGCAGTGCAACAACTACGAGGTTATTGACCTGGGTGTCATGGTGCATTGCGAGAAGATCCTGCGCGTGGCCCGGGAAGAAAAGGTCGACATTATCGGGCTTTCGGGCCTCATTACACCCTCCTTGGACGAGATGATGTACGTGGCCAGCGAAATGCAGCGTGAGGGCTTCCAGATCCCGCTGATGATTGGTGGTGCGACCACCTCCAAGGCACACACAGCCGTCAAAATAGAACCGCGCTATAGCAATGATGCCGTGGTCTACGTGCCAGATGCTTCGCGCAGCGTGTCGGTTGCCAGTGCCTTGCTGGGCCGCGGCAAAGCGGCGTTTGTCACAGAGCGCCGGGAAGAGTATGCGGTGGTGCGTGAACGGGTAGCGAATCGACAGCCTCGCACGCGGCAGCTCAGCTACGAAGAAGCATTAGCCCGGGCACCTGCGCTGGATTGGGATACTTACACCCCTCCCCGCCCGAGCTTTCTGGGTACGCGGGTGCTGGAAGATTTCCCGCTGGAAAAGCTGGTGGACACGATCGACTGGACGCCCTTCTTTATCTCGTGGGAGCTGGCGGGCAAATACCCGCGGATCCTGGAAGACGAAGTGGTCGGTGAGCAAGCGCGCAACCTGTTTGCTGACGCACAGAAGATGTTGGATAAAATCATCAGTGAAAAACTGATCAGCGCCAGCGCCACACTCGGGTTTTGGCCCGCCAACCGCAATGGCAGTGACGACATCGACCTGTATGCCGACGACAGCCGCAGCGATGTTGTTGCCACCCTGCACCACCTGCGCCAACAAATGGACAAGCCCAACGGCGAGCCTAACCAGTGCCTGTCAGACTATATTGCGCCCGCGGGTGCCGCGGCCGACTATGTGGGCGCGTTTTGTGTGACCACCGGCCATGGCGTCGACGCCTTGTCAGACCAGTACCTGGCCGAGCATGACGACTACAACAGCATTTTGCTCAAGTCCCTGGCGGACCGGCTTGCCGAGTCCTTTGCCGAGTATTTGCATCGCTGGGTACGCACGCAATTGTGGGGCTACGCGCCCGACGAAGCCCTGAGCACGGAAGAACTGGTCCGCGAACGCTATCAAGGGATTCGGCCGGCACCGGGTTACCCGGCCTGCCCGGATCACACCGAAAAAGCCACTTTGTTTGAGCTATTACAGGCGGCAGATACTTGCGGGGTTACGCTGTCGGATAACTATGCGATGTCCCCTGCGTCGGCAGTTAGCGGCTTCTACTTTTCTCACCCCGATGCACGCTATTTTGCCGTGGGCAAAATCAGCCGTGACCAGGTGAGCAGCCTCGCAGGCCGCAAGAGTATGAGTATCGACGAAGTCGAACGCTGGCTGGCACCCGTGCTGGATTATTGAGAGCTACTTTGGAGAATGTCTATGTCTGATCAAACTGAAGGCCAGCCCACACCCGCTGGAGATGCCGAAACGAAGCCCCACCACACATCTCGCCTGGGATTGTGGCAGGTCATCAGCAGCGTTTTTGCGGCGGGCTTGGGCGTGCAAAGCAGCCGGAACCGTGAAAGAGACTTCACCCAGGGCCGGTTTGGCGTGTTCATTTTAGCGGGGGCGATATTCACCCTGCTATTTATCGCACTGGTGGTAGGGATTGTGCAGATGGTGGTGAATAGTGCCGCCTAGGTGGGCATTGCGCCGAGCCAGAGGTACAGTGTAAAAACCACCAGGGTGATAATGGCGGTAGCGGCAATGGCATCGGCCATTCCGTCGTCTTGCTTAGTGGATCCGGACATAGTGCGCTCCTGTTCAATGATGGATACCGGCCCGACTGGCCATTAGCGCAGGATTATAGCAGGAAATGGGGCTGTTCCAACGGCTCCGATTAAGCGCCCTGTTGCCGTATTGCGTTCGCAGAAAAAGCCGCCCTCCCGTTCTAAACTTATGACTAATCAGCATAATTCGAGCAGCGACTTTCTGCTAACCTAGCGCCTCGTAAAATTTCTGTCAGCTTACAGGACTGAACAATGTACATTTACGACCAATACGATCAGCGCATTGTCGACGAGAGGGTCGCGCAGTTCCGAGACCAAACCCGACGCTACCTCGCGGGAGAGCTCAGTGACGGCGAATTCCTCCCGCTGCGCCTGCAAAACGGCTTATATGTGCAGCGGCTGGCTCCCATGTTGCGCATTGCAGTCCCCTACGGCTTACTGAGCAGCACCCAAGTGCGCAAGCTCGCCCACATCACCCGTCACTACGACAAGGGCTATGCGCACGTCAGTACGCGCCAGAATATCCAGCTGAACTGGCCGTTGCTGGAAGAAGTCCCCGATATTCTTGCCGAACTGGCCAGCGTGCAGATGCACGCCATTCAGACCAGCGGCAACTGTATCCGCAATACCACGACCGACCAATTTGCCGGTGTAGCCGCTGACGAGCGCGAAGACCCCCGCCCCTGGTGCGAGATTATTCGACAGTGGTCCACTCTGCACCCCGAATTCGCGTTCCTGCCCCGCAAGTTCAAGATTGCCGTTTGCGCCAGCGAACAGGACCGGGCCGCCATTCATGCCCATGATATTGGCGTGGAATTGCTCCCCAACGCCGCAGGCAAGCTCGGTTTCAAGGTGCTTGCCGGAGGCGGCCTTGGCCGCACGCCCGTTATTGGTTCGGTGATTTGTGAATGGCTGGAAACGGAGCATCTGCTCACCTACCTGGAGGCGATACTGCGGGTTTATAATCAGCACGGTCGTCGCGACAACAAATACAAGGCGAGAATCAAGATTCTGGTTAAAGCAATGGGGGTTGATGCCTTTCGTGACGCCGTAGAGGCGGAGTGGGCTCTACTCAAAGACGGCCCTAGCACTCTCACCGCCGAGGAAATTCTGCGCGCTAAATCCTTCTTTACCACTCCACCCTACGCGGTGATTGACGCCGCTGCATCAGCAGCCGCTGTGCAAACGCGTGCGACGGCGGAGCCGATTTTTGGCAACTGGCTGACGCGCAACACCAGCGCCCATCAAGTGCCTGGCTACCGTGCCGTAAGTATTTCCCTGAAAGCGACCGGGATCGCGCCCGGCGACATCACCGATCGTCAACTTGAACTGCTGGCCGATCTCGCTGATCGCTACAGCTTTGGCGAGATTCGCACCACGCACCAGCAAAATATGGTGCTGGCAGATGTTGAAGAAGCGTCACTCTACGTCCTGTGGCAAAGCCTGCAGAAAGCCGGGCTGGCCACTGCGAATATTGGCTACATCACCGATGTCATCTGCTGCCCGGGCGGCGACTACTGCTCCCTGGCTAATGCCAAGTCCATCCCCGTGGCAGAGGCTATTCAAGCACGCTTTGATGACCTCGACTACTTGTACGACTTGGGCCCTATCGAACTCAACATCAGCGGCTGCATGAATGCCTGCGGCCACCACCACATTGGCCATATCGGCATTCTTGGCGTGGACAAGAAAGGGGCTGAGTTCTACCAGGTCAGCTTGGGCGGCAGCCAGTCAAAAGCCGCTGCCATCGGCAAGATTCTAGGGCCCTCATTCAGCCAGGATGCTATCCCGGACGTGGTGGACAATTTGCTGGAGACGTTCGTTAGCTTGCGCCAGGGGGAAGAAACTTTCCTGGAAACGTATAACAGGGTCGGAATCGAGCCGTTCAAGGAGCGCGTGTATGCCAAAACTCATTAAGCAGGGCTGTATCAGCAGCGATCACTGGCTGCCGGCTGAAGCGGAAGCCGAGCAGGCGCCGCCCAACTGCTTTCCCTCCCTGCGTCAGTGGGAGCAAAACGCCGCGGGCTCAGGCGGCGCCGTGCAGCTGGAGCCCGGCGATGGCATTACAGCGCTCTGCCCCGCACTGAACACGCTGCAGATAGTTGCTATCGACTTTCCCGCCTTCATGGATGGCCGCGGCTTCTCGTACGCCCGTGAGCTGCGACAGCGCGGCTACAATGGCGAGCTACGCGCGCTTGGTAACTTTATGCCCGACCAGCTGCACTATCTGCGTCGCTGTGGTTTCGATACCTTTCAGCCAGCGGATGAGTCACGCCTGGACGAATGTTTGCGCCAGCTGCGGGTATTCTCAGAGCAATATCAGGCAAGTATCGATGAGCCTCTGCCGCTATTCCGACGCCGGCGCGCGGTAGCTCACAGCTGAACTAGAGCATGCGCTCAGGCACAATCCGCGACAAGGCAATGACCCAAAAGCTTCCATTTGCTGGTGTGAGGCTCATGGCTGAGTACAACCTGCTTTGTTAATCCGGCGGGTACGCCAGCTCGGCTTCCAGTATTACCTTGCGCTCACGTAGCACATGCAAGCGCCACCACAGAACCGGCGGAACGAGTTGGGCAGAGAGCGTGATCTACCACCCGTCAGGAAAGCCGCTGGCGAAAGTCCTCGTAATCGAACTGTCGCACAATTTCCAAGGCATCTGTCGCTGAATTCCACAGGGCAATGGCGGGAAGGCGAGTACCATTAAAGGTGGACGTTTTTACCATCGTGTAATGTGCCATGTCTTTGAACACAAGCCTTTGGCCTACCTGTAAAGGCGCGGCAAAGCTGTAATCACCCATCACATCACCGGCCAGGCACGTCAGCCCACCCAGGCGGTAGGTATATGGCAATTCCCCCGCAGCGCCGGCATCCATCACTTCGGCGCGATAAGGCATTTCCAGTGTATCCGGCATATGGCAGGTAGCGGAGCAATCAAGTATCGCCTGGTCCAGCGCGTTCCAGGTCAGGTCAAGCACCTCACTCACCAGCACTCCACTGCCAATCGCAACCGCTTCGCCCGGTTCCAGGTAAACCTGCACCTGGTGCCGCTGGGCAAAGTTGCGAATGCACGCTATCAGCTCATCAACCTGATAGTCAGGCCGTGTAATGTGGTGGCCGCCGCCGAAGTTAACCCACTGCATACGCGGCAGCAGGTCACCAAACTTGTCTTCTACGGCAAGCAGCGTGCGCGCGAGTGGCGGGAAGTCATGCTCGCAGAGTGTGTGAAAATGCAAGCCGCTTATGCCTTCCAGGCTGTCGACATCCAGCTGTGAACGCAGAATGCCAAGGCGCGAACCCGGCGCGCAGGGGTCGTAGATAGGAACATCACCCTCGGAGTGCTCAGGATTAATGCGCAAACCAAAGCGCATAGACGGTCGACGCTGTTGGGCTTCCAGGCAGAGCGGCCTGAACCGCAGCCATTGCGCGCAGCTATTGAATACTACGTGGTGTGCAAATTCGAGAATATGACGCAGGTCAGCCTCGTGGTAGCCGGCGCCAAAGACGTGAACCTCACCGCCATATTCCTCATGTGCCAAGCGTGCTTCATGCAGGCCACTGGCGCAGCTCCCGCTGAGGTAACGAGCCGTTAGCTCGCCCAAACGCCAGCAAGAGAAGGCTTTTAGCGCTGCCAGCACCTTCGCGCCGCTGGCGTCAGCAACCTGCTGCAAAATTTTCAAGTTGCGCTCAATTGCCACCTCATCAATGACGTAGCACGGCGACGGCAAACGCGTGAGGTCGAGCTTGTTGAAGTCGGTGAACTGCAGAATTTGCACGCTACAGACCCTGGCCTTGCACCACGTCCAGCGTGAACGCCGGGTCGAGCTCAACGACATGCCACGGCAGGCCATGCGCGTTCATCGCAGCCATAAAAGGATCCGGGTCGTGTTGCTCTACATTCCACACACCAGGCTTGCGCCAGTGGCCTTCGAGAATCATCTTGGCGCCAATCATGGCCGGCACGCCAGTGGTGTAGGAAATCGCCTGCGACTTGACCTCGCGATAGCAGGCCTCGTGGTCGCAAATATTGTAGAGGTACATCACACGCTCGTGGCCATCCTTGACACCGCGAACGATGCATCCAATGCAAGTTTTGCCTCTCGTTCGTGGGCCCAGCGTTGAGGGATCCGGCAACAGGGAAGCCAAAAACTGAATAGGCACGATCTTCTGGCCATTGAAATCAACAGGGTCGATGCCTGTCATACCCACGTTACCCAGCACTTCCAGGTGCTTGAGGTAGTTTTCAGAAAAACTCATCCAGAACTGTGCGCGTTTGAGTCCCGGAAAATGCTTGCTCAACGATTCCAGCTCTTCGTGATACATGCGATAGATATTGAAGGTGCCCACCGCTTCAGGGCACTCGAACCGCGCCTGTTTAGACATGGCAGGCGTGGTAACAAACGCACCGTCTTCCCAGTGACGGCACTCTGCCGTCACTTCACGAATATTGATTTCTGGATTGAAATTCGTGGCAAACGGATAGCCATGGTCGCCGCCATTCACGTCAACAATGTCCAACTCGTGAATATCATCGAAGTAGTGCTTGGCAAGGTATGCAGTAAAGATGTTGGTTGCGCCAGGGTCAAACCCACTGCCCAGCAGCGCAGTCAAACCGGCCCCACGGAAGCGCTCCTGATACGCCCACTGCCAATGGTACTCAAACTTAGCTGTGTCCTGCGGCTCGTAGTTCGCGGTATCCAGGTAATTCACCCCTGCAGCCAGGCAGGCATCCATGATGCTCAGGTCCTGGTACGGCAGCGCCACGTTGATCACCAGTTCCGGCTGCTCTCGTTGCAGCAAGGCAGTTAGCTCCGGCACATTGTCGGCGTCGACTTGAGCCGTGCGAATGGGGCGCTCTATCTGGGCTGCGATCGCCTTACATTTTGACTCTGTGCGGCTAGCCAAAAGAATGTCACTAAACACGTCGGGCAACTGGGCGCACTTGTGTGCCACCACGGCGCCCACGCCGCCTGCTCCGATAATTATCACCTTGGACATAGTTTTGCTCCTTTACAATAGCGTGAACAGGTTTGGCCGTACCTCACCGAGTGAACACTGACCAGGTCAGTGGTGCTCAAAATACGTGTAACCCAGCAGACTTTCGCGGAACGCGTGGAGAATCTCCTGACGCTCAGCCACTGAAATACGCCCGCTGCGTACAGCGCTTTCCGCTACCTGACGGAATTGCTCCTGCATATGCTTGGGCTCGTATTCCACGTAGCTGAGCACATCGGAGATGCTGTCACCGTGGAACTCGCGGGCAAAGTCAAAGCTGCCATCCGCATTAATGGTGACATTCACCACATTGGTATCACCAAACAGATTGTGCAGGTCGCCCAAAGTTTCCTGATAAGCGCCCACCAGGAACACCCCCAGAATGTAATCTTCACCCTCACACAAAGAGTGCAGTGGCAGCGTTTTCGACGTGCCGGCCGGAAGAGAGAAATTGTCTATTTTCCCGTCGCAGTCGCAGGTGAGATCGGCGATCATGGCCTGGCGCTTGGGTTCTTCGCTCAGTCGATGCAAGGGCATAATTGGAAACAGCTGGTCAATCGCCCAGATATCTGGAAGCGACTGGAACAGGCTGAAATTACCGTAGTAAATATCCGACAACACTTCACCTAAATTCTCCAGCTCAGGCGGCACACGAGTTACGCCGGGGAGTATCTGCGCAATGCGCTGCAGCACGGCCAGGCAGATATCTTCAGCCATCGCGCGTTCACGCAAGCTTGCCTGGCCGTGATTAAACATATCGCGAACTTCATCACGGTAAAACAGCGCGTCGTTATAGCATTCCTGGAAATTGGAATCTGCAACAACCCGCAGCACTTCCTGAATGTGTTTTAGCGGCTCAACACAATCCTCATCAATGCTCTCAGGCAAATCCATCGGTTCGCAGCTACGTACATCAAGGACGTTAAAGAGCAGGAGCGAAGAATACGCCACCGTGGCACGGCCCGACTCGGAAATAATGATTGGGTGCGCAATGTCCAGAGGATCGAAGGTCTCGCGAATACTCTCCACGATATTCACACAGTACTCTTCCAGCTGATAATTCATACTGTGAGTGCTGTTGGTGCGGGCACCTTCGTAATCCACCGCCAAGCCGCCACCGAGGTCCAGGTAGCCCATCGGGGCGCCCTCTTCGACCAACCCGGCGTAGTAACGGCAAGCTTCCAGCACGCCGTTACGTACGTTGCGGATATTCGGTACCTGAGAACCCAGGTGACAATGCAGCATTTGCAAGCAGTGCAGCATATCCGCCGAGCGCAATTCATCAACCACCGCAATCAGGGCCGCGGTAGATAGGCCGAAAATGGACCGGTCGCCGCTGTCCTGGCTCCAATGGCCATCGACTTTGACCGAACTTTTCATGCGCACGCCAATCAAGGGCTGTACCCCGAGCACACGGCTACGCTCGATAATCATGCGCAGCTCACTGAGTGATTCAAGCACAAAAAAACAGGGGTAACCCATGCGCCGAGCGTACAGCCCAAGGTCGATAAATTCTGAATCCTTATAGCCATTGCATACTATCAGGCTCTCGGTATCACGCAGCTGGCTCAGGGCGATGGTCAACTCGGCTTTGCTGCCCGCCTCAAACCCATGGTGATAGCGGCTGCCATAATCAGCGATTTCTTCAATAACATGGCACTGCTGATTGACCTTGATCGGGAATACACCGCGATAAACGTTGTTGTATCCTCCACCAGCAATCGCGCTGGCAAACGCCTCGTTCAACACTTTGATCCGGTGATCAAGCACGTTGCGGATGCGCAACACAGCGGGCATCTCCAGGCTACGCGCGCGCATACCCGCGACGATGTCCATCAAGGAAACCGTAGCCTCTCCCTCTGCCGTGTTGACGGTAACCTGCGCATCCCCGCTATCGGAGATGCTGTAGTAGCCCGCACCCCAGGCATTGATGCCATAAAGGTCGGCGCTATCGGCTGCGCTCCAGTCGTGCCCTGGCTGTGTTGAATCTGTCATGATCCTCCTGTGTTCCTGTAGAGCTTCGCCAGGAGGCTTGGTTACCTCAGGTGAAGCTGTTGCTCATAAACGGCATAAAGTATAAGGGTAGCCAAATCGGCGCCGATTCTAAGGTGCTGCCGAGCAAACGCAAGGGGAAATTTTCCCCAGATTCCAGCCTAACAGGCTACCGCGTGACTTTGGTAGTTTTCAACCTGCCTGACGGGCACGAGTGACAGCTGCAGGCGACACACACTATATTGGACGCTGTTCTGATCCGGACTCATCATGCCGCTACCGATTGCACACCGCAGGCCGAAAAGCACAGTGCAAGACACTGACGCGCTGCTCATAGACAAAGCGTTGCCGGATGATCTTGAGGCGCTGCTGGCCATAGAAAACGCCTGCTTCCGTACCGACCGCCTGTCACGACGCAGCTTCAAACGCTGGCTGCGACGGTCTGACTGTGTATTCCTCGTTGCCCGCGATGGCACCCGCTTGGCCGGTTACTGCCTGGTGCTACTGCGACAAGGCACCCGCCTCGCGCGCTTGTACTCGTTGGCAGTAGCCCCGGGCCAACAGGGCCGAGGAATAGCTCGCCAGCTTTTAAAGCAGGCTGAAACGGAGGCGCGCAGGGCTGGCGCACTCTACCTGAGACTGGAGGTGGCGGCCAGCAACGCGCCAGCAATAAGCCTGTATGAACAGCTCGGTTACACGCAGTTTGGCCGCTACGATGACTACTATGAGGACCACAGCGATGCGCTGCGCATGGAAAAATGTGTACGCGCGTACCAACCCGAAGGAGCGCCGCGTCACCTGCCGTGGTTGGCACAGACCTTGCCATTCACCTGTGGACCCGCTGCATTGATGATGGCCATGGCTGGCCTCAAACAGGGCTACCAGCCGTCGCCTCTCGAGGAAATCGAGATTTGGCGGGAAGCAACCACCATTTTCATGACTTCGGGGCATGGCGGCTGTCATCCATTGGGCTTGGCGCTGGCCGCTAAGAGTCGAGGCTTTCACAGCGAGGTCTGGGTCAACACACCCGGGCCACTGTTTATCGACGGCGTGCGAAACGAGAACAAAAAACGCGTTATGAGCCTGGTACACGACAGTTTTCTGGCTCAGTGCGCGGTACGCAAAGTCGCGGTACATTACGAAGACATTGAGCACGAGCGCCTGCTCAACATGTTTGACGCCGGCGCGAACATTCTTATTCTTATTTCAACCTACCGGTTAGATAGCAAGAAGGCACCGCATTGGGTGGTCCTGTCCGGTTACGATGAGGCTTGCCTGTATGTGCATGACCCTGAGCTGGACGACCTGGGTGCCCCGCATTCGTCACGTGATGACAACAAGGCGCCATTGGACTGCCAGTACCTGCCGATTGCCCGAGAAGAGTTCGCTGCGATGAGCCGCTTCGGCGGCAACCGGCTGCGAGCCGTTGTTGTGGTGCGCAAGCAACCGCGCCGAAAGCGCAAGCAATGACTGCCGACCCACAGTACTTGGCTATTGTCAGGGCGCTATCCGATCGCATTGTGGAGGCCCAGCGCCCGATTCGCATTCTGGATGGCATCAAATGGAACCCGGCGGTGCGCAGGTCCTTTTTTGCCGGCGGCTGCCGAGAGCTGCCGCGGGTTGATGCGGAGTTTTACCGGCAGCACAACCCCTTGGACTTTGACCCGGCGACCAAGCGTGCTGAGTTTCAGGAAATCGAGCGTGATATCGCCCGCAAGCTAGGGCAACTCAACCCGCTGGCGCAGATCATGCGCCGCATGTGCCGGGAATATCGCAGTGTGGTCCACATGCTGGAGGTCCGTGGCCAACCTGAGTTCGGGCAAATTTCGGAAGACCTGTATGGCTCATCCTCAGATGTGTTCCACGCTGGCGACCCCACGCTCGCCGACCTAGGCACCGCCATGGAAGCGACGCTCATCAACCTGCTGCAGAATACTTCAATGCAGGAAGCGCCGAAGACTATTGTCGCCGGCGAAGCCGTCGCGATGCTCAACGAGCGCCTGTTAAAGGCCTTCCCGGATGCTGGTATTCGCGTGCTGCTAAACGACCAAATGACCGCGGATGCGGCCGCGGGTTCGGACTACCTTAAGATCCGCAGCGACGCGCTGTTTAACGCATTGGATATTGATGTACTGGAAGTCCATGAGGGCTGGGTGCACCTTGGCACTACGCTAAACGGCACGGCGCAACACGCTTGCACGTTCCTGAGCAAAGGCACCCCTTCCGCTACCACCACGCAGGAAGGCCTGGCCGTACTCACCGAAATTCTCACCATGCGCTCTAGCCCACCCAGATTGTACCGCTTAATCAACCGGGTACGCGCCGTGACCCTCGCGGAGAACGGCGCCAACTTCCTCGAAGTCTTTCACTACCTGCAAGACCACAACATGAGCGCCGACGACAGCTACAGCATCGCTGTTCGAGTGTTCCGTGGCAGCACACCCGAGGGCCGACCCTATACCAAAGACCTCGCGTACATGCGCGGATTCGTACAAACCTACAACTTTCTCCGCCTGGCTATGAGCACAGGCAAGCTGGATTCACTTCCCGTGCTGTTTTGCGGCAAGATCCTGTTGGAAGATATTAAGGATTGGCGGCTGCTAATTGACGAAGGTGTAGTGAGCCCACCGCGATTCCTACCCCCTCACTTTGCCGACCTTACAGGGCTTGCGACGTGGATGAGCTTCTCACGCTTTATTGCCTCGCTGAACTTCGACCAGCTACAGGCGGATTATGGGGCCCTGCTGTAGCAGGCAGAAACAAAGACCAACAGTGCCCCCTCAATGGGCTTCACGGGGGCCCCGACGCAGCTGCAGCTGTAGCTGCGCCAGCAGCTGCTGGCGTGATTGTGGCTTGAGAGAATCCCCACTGTACATTAACTGCATGAAGTCGCGTGTGAACTGTTGAGCCCAGGCGCTCAGAGTGGGCAGCTCCTTATCGATACGGTGGCAAAATTTGTCTGGCGCCTCGCCCGGCGCGCGCACAATTCCACGGCTGGCCATCTGCGCACAAAATTGCAGGTACACCGCCTGCTCTGGGGGTAAACGCCGGGCACGGCGGCGACGCAGCAGCAGCCACGCCACGGGCGCCAGCACCAAAACCCCGCTGGTCAGCACAACCGCCGCAAACAGTGGCGCGCGCACACTGCCAAATAAATTCTGCAGCAAACGGTACTGCTCCTCGCCGTTAAAACCTACCACCCAGCTCTGCCACTGATAGGTTAAAGCGTCGTAGCGCAGACGCAGCATATTCACCCAGTTAACCCCTCGATAACGCAGCGGCGACAGCGGCGAATTGGCCAGAAAACTGCCCTCGCCGGCCACCGCTTGCTCAAGCCCCAGTTCAATTCTGTCGGGCGATACCGCTGCTGTCGGGTCCACTCGCACCCAGCCGCGATTGGGCAGCCAAACCTCCGCCCAGGCATGCGCATCAAACTGGTGCACAATCACGGTGCGGTTAACCGGGTTGATTTCTCCCCCTTGGTAGCCTGCCACAACCCGAGCGGGCACACCGCCCGCTCGCATCATCAAGACGAAGGCGTAGGCGTAGTGTTCGCAAAAGCCGCGCCGGCTCTCAAACAGAAACTGGTCCATGGGGTTTACGCTGTCGAGCAGCGGCGGTTGCAGCGTGTATACGAAAGGTTCCTGACGAAAATAGCGCAAAACAGCATCGACAAAATCCGCCTCATCAGCAGCGGTGGCACGGATACGCAGCGCCAATTCACGGGTGGCCATATTGCCCGCTGTGGGTAGTGCCAATTCAGTCGCCCGACGCCAGCTGGAGAGTTCGCTCTCGAGCAGCGTTGTAGGCCAACTGCGCACGCTGTACTGTAACTGCTCTTCAATTTCGATAGTGGAATAGAGGCGATAATCCGCTGTACTGAGAATTCCCGCCTGTTGCGCACGGGCGTAGCGAAGGCTGTACAGCCAGTTTTGCTGGGTCGGCAACATCAATACCGTATACGCCAAGAGGTCCCCCGTGGGCTCGACGGGAGCGGGCCGCAGCTCGAGGCCTGGTAGTTCACCATAGCGCAGGCTGCGCCAGGCACCGTCATCAAGCACACTAAAGACCAGGCCCCGCCAATAGAGCTCAGACTTCGGCGGAATCTCGCCCTCAAACTGCACCCGAAACGCCACTTCAGCAGACTGACTGAGCGAGGAAATATCGCCGGGTTTCATAAAGTCGCTAACACCGGTTTTAGCCGCATGGCTTTTTACTGGCACGGTCCATAAGGGCCCAATGCGCGGAAACAGAAAGAACAGCACCAGCATCAAGGGGAACGCCTGTGCCAGCATCACTGCCGGCTGACGCAGGCTGCTCATGCGGAAATGGTCTTCATGAGGCCGATGCAGCGCGACCAAACCCGTGGTAACCAAAACCAGAGTGAGCAGTGAATAAAATACCAGCAGTAAATCCTGGCTGAACAGGAAACCAATCACGCAAATGAAGTAGCCCAGGAACAGCAGCACGTAGGCATCTTTCGGTTTAACCAATTCCAACAACTTGAAAGCAAAGGCAATCAGCAGCAGCGCCACAGTAGGCTCAAGGCCGAGGAGATTGCCGTAACTCAGGTAAATGGCCCCAAACCCGGCCAACGCAAGTACGCCACGCACACGACGCCCGGGAAAAGACGCGCGCCCCTGAAACACCATCAGCCGCCACACCGCCGTGGCCAGATACACCAGAACCAACCACAGCGGGAGCCGCAAAAGATGCGGCGCCAGCAGGGCGAACTGGCTGATCACAATCCACACCAAGGCATTGCGCGGGATCAATGCACCCGCTGATGGCAGCCCCGCTGATGGCAGCCCCGCCGCGAAAGGCCACTTCATGG
>JANQUV010000073.1 GCA_030730585.1 Haliea sp. | reverse complement strand
ACATGAATTGCCAAAATTGCATGAGCAATGTCCTCAGACAGTGAACGGGGCCGGGATAAAACCGGGCCGAGCTAAACCAATGCTGTGATCATAGCAGGCGTCATGCTTTCTCTTGCGGGCTCCCCTGCAATTCGGCCTTCAACTCCCCCTGCAACTCAGCCTTCAGACGCTGCAGCTCATCACTGATGCGTTCATCTTGCTGCAGCGACTCAATCTCTGCCGCAAGATCTGGCGCCACATCGCGGCCAACGTCCAGCAACTCTAACTGGCTTTCCAGGTTGTCGATGCGGCGCTCAAAGTGCTCGAAACGCTGAAATGCGGTATCCAGTGCCTCGCGATGCATCTGTCGCTTTACCTTGATGCGTGACTCCACGGTTTGGCTGCGCATGAGCAGGGCTTGCTGCCGCGACTTGGCATCCGACAGCTTCTGCTGCAGCTGGCCAATTTCCGTGCTGAGCTGAGCGATGTGCTCGTCCGCCGCCTGCAACTCTGTTTCCACCACGACGATCTCGTCCTCAATCGCATGCTTTTCTTGCAATGCGGCACGCGCCAGATCCTCGCGCCCTTTGTTAACCGCCAGCCGTGCTTTGAGCTCCCAGCTCTCCGCCTCTTCCTGCACCTGCTTCAAACGCCGTGCCGCTGCCTTGCGGTCCGCCAGCACACGAGCAGACGAACTGCGCACCTCAACCAAGGTGTCTTCCATTTCCTGGATGATCAGGCGAATCATTTTCTGTGGATCCTCGGCCTGATCCAGCAGGGCATTGAGGTTGGAATTAATGATGTCGCTCATTCGCGAAAATATACCCATCTGCGCTCTCCCCGGGGCGGGCCCCGTTTGCCATATGCCATCACTGGCGATTCAACACTACCTATACAGAATCCGTGCCAGATCTACTAACACCCTGTTTTACATACAGAAAAACCGAAAACAGGCATAATTCTCGAAGGCCTTCCTTGATTTATAGGTAAAATTAACCTTATATAGGCAACATAAACTCATTTTATTAGGTTTAATTTACCTATGTCGACTGGGGAAGGCATCATAGGCAGCTCCAGGGCCCTCGCACACGCACTGGACCACATCTCGGCACTGGCCGGCATCAATCGGCCAGTGCTAATCAGGGGAGACCGAGGTACGGGCAAGGAGCTCGCCGCAGAGCGCCTTCACTTCCTGTCGCCACGTTGGGCTGCGCCCTTTGTTAAAGTGAACTGCGCGGCGCTTGCTGAGACCCTGCTCGACTCCGAATTATTCGGCCATGAACCAGGTGCCTTCACCGGTGCCACAAAGCTGCGCCAAGGGCGGTTTGAACGCGCAGACGGTGGCACCCTGTTCCTCGACGAACTGGGCACCATGCCGCTGCCGGTACAGGAAAAGCTGCTGCGCTTGGTGGAGTACGGGGAGTTTGAGCGGCTGGGTGGGCAGCAAACCCTGCAAGTGGATGTGCGTGTGGTGGCGGCCACCCATGCCGATTTACGCGCGCTGGTAGAGGCTGGAACTTTCCGCGCCGACCTGCTGGATCGTTTGAGCTTTGACGTTGTGCATTTGCCTGCCCTGCGCCAACGCACAGAGGATATTCCCGAGCTGGCACAGCATTTCGCCATACATATGTGCAAAGAACTGGATTGGGCCCTGTTTCCGGGGTTCACCACACAGGCTCTAAAAGCCCTACAAAGCCACGGGTGGCCAGGGAACATTCGTGAGCTGAAGAATACTGTTGAGCGCTCGCTGCATCGCTGGGACAAGAGCCGCAGGCCCGTAGCGGAGATAGTGCTGGACCCCTTTATATCACCCTTTGAGCCTTTGCCACCGACTGCTGACGGCCACGTGTCAAAACAAATATCAGCAAGCGTGGAGCTCGCGACGCCGGGCATTACCGATTTCAGCGCCCGTATGCAGGCCATTGAGCGGCGCCTGCTACAGCAAGCGCTGAAAGACCACGGCCACAATCAACGGCGTGCCGCTGAGGCTTTGGGGCTGAGCTATGACCAGCTGCGCGGGCTGGTACGCAAGCACAAGCTGAGCGGTCGGCGTCGGCGAACGCGCTAACCACTGCACACCAACCACAAAGGATCTGCAGCAGGACAAACGCCCCTCCGAGTCGCTATAGTAGGTTGGTATTGATTTACAGGCTCCGCCGCCGCTATCGTCGGCAGAACACTCGGGAGCCTAAACGCACAAGTCACAGTCATAGCCATACTGTAACGCCGTCTCTGAATAAGGATGCCAACCATGAGCCTGTCACTGTCCGATCCCACACTGCTGCAAACTCGCGCCTACATTAATGGGGCTTGGGTGGACGCCGACGATGGCGCCACCTTCCCGGTCAGCAACCCTGCAAACGGCGAGGTCATCGCGCAGGTAGCGAAAGTGGGCGCGGCTGAAACCCGGCGCGCTATTGAAGCGGCTCGTGTCGCCATGGACAGCTGGAAGGCTCAACCAGCCAAACAGCGCGCCGCTGTGCTGCGCAAGTGGTTCGACCTGATGTTGGTGCACCAGGAAGATCTGGCGCACATTATGACCGCGGAACAAGGCAAGGTACTGGCTGAGTCGCGCGGTGAAGTTGCCTACGGCGCTTCGTTCATCGAGTGGTTTGGTGAGCAAGCCAAACGCATCGACGGCGATGTGATTCCCGGCCCGGGGCCGGATAGGCGGATCGTTTGTATCAAGCAACCGGTGGGCGTTGTAGCCGCTATCACGCCCTGGAATTTCCCCAACGCGATGATTGCGCGCAAGGCCGCACCGGCCCTTGCTGCCGGCTGCAGCATTGTGATCAAGCCCGCCAGCGAAACGCCGCTCTCCGCGTTCGCGATGGCGGTGCTGGCGGAACGTGCCGGTGTACCGGCGGGCGTTCTAAACATTGTCGCCGGTAGTTCCTCGGCCATTGGCGGTGAATTGACCAGCAACCCCGTGGTGCGCAAGCTGACGTTTACCGGCTCCACGCCGGTGGGCAAAATGCTGCAAGCACAGTGCGCGGATACAGTGAAGAAGACGTCGATGGAGCTGGGCGGTAACGCACCCTTTATCGTCTTTGACGACGCGGACATCGATGCGGCTGTCGAGGGGGCCCTGATCTCCAAGTACCGCAATTCAGGCCAAACCTGCGTATGCTCCAATCGCCTGCTGGTGCAGGACGGTGTCTACGACAGCTTCGTCACTAAGCTGATCGCTGCGGCCCGCGAGCTGACCGTAGGTGATGGTTTCGCCGACGGCGTCAAAATTGGCCCCTTGGTGAATGCGGGCGCCGCGGACGATGTTGATGCCTTGGTACAGGCCTCGGTGCAGGCCGGAGCAAAAGTCGCGCTGGGCGGCGGCAAGCACGCGCTGGGCGGCTGTTTTTACCAGCCGACTATCCTTACCGAAGTCACCCGCGACATGGCGGTGTTCCGCAATGAGATCTTCGGCCCCGTAGCGCCGATTGTGCGCTTTCACACCGAGGCCGAGGCCATCGAACTGGCGAACGATACCGAATTCGGGCTGGCGTCCTACTTCTACACGCGCGACATTGGCCGCGTATGGCGCGTTGCGGAGGCGCTGGAATACGGCATTGTCGGCATCAACGAAGGCATTATCTCCAACGAGATGGCACCCTTTGGCGGGGTCAAGGAATCAGGTTCCGGACGTGAAGGCTCCAAGTACGGAATCGACGACTATCTGGAAATCAAATACATGCTGATGGGCGGCTTGGATCGATAGGGCCGCCGCAATGCATCCGATTGATACCCGACAACTTCGTTACGTGCTCATGCTGGCGAAGCACCGCAGTTTTCGCAAAGCTGCCGACGCGCTTTTTATTACCCAACCTGCCCTGACCAAGAGCGTCAAGAATCTCGAAGAGCAATTGGGCGTGCTGTTGTTTGACCGCAAGTCGCAAAGTGTCGACCCCACTCCTCAGTGTGAGGTTCTGTTGCAGCACGCTGGGAAGATCATGCGTGAGCTGGACGAAATCCATCACAGCCTGGACGCTCTGTCAGACAGCCTGCGTGGCGAACTCCGGGTGGGGAGTGGGCCGATCGTTGCGCGCGGCCCCATATCCGATGCCGTGGCACGTTTGGTGTCTAAACACCCAAAGCTCAGTATTCGTGTAGCCATAGACAACTGGGCCGGGCTGGTACAACAGTTGCGTGCCGGGGACTTACACTTGATGGTTGCCGATATTGGCGGCCTTGAGGGGCAGGAGGATTTGGAAACGATTCCATTGGCGCCGATACGCTCTATTGCCGCCTGCCGTCCGGGGCATCCACTCCTCAAACATGGCATTGTGACAACAGCAGACTTGCCCAACTACCCGCTCGCACTGCCCTCTCTGCCACGGCGCTGGATCGAATGGCTGCGCGATAACGCACCGCCAAATACAGACCCAGATGCGTTTGTCGCAAACGCCTGCCGCGTCTACTGCGAAGACTTCGGCCTGCTGGGTAAGGTGGTACTACACTCGGACTTTATCACCTGCGGCCCCGAGCCCATTCTACGCGACGCCATTGCCGACGGTACGCTCGTAGAAATTGATTTCCCCGGGTTCAACGACATTACCGTTCGCCCAGGGATTGTCTATCGACGCAACACCACTCTGCCACCCGCAGGCAGAGTACTGATTGACCAACTGCTGCCAGACCTGGCAGCCGCGGCGGCAATGAAAGACTGACTCAGTCGGCGTCGGCCATGGCGCGGGCATTCTGCAGATAAGCCAACAAGTCGTCCGTATTGGCTTCTTCTAAGCGCTCTGAGAACCCTGGCATACCGCCTTGATGACGCAGGCCGCCGAGCACGATCGCCGAGAACTGTGCAATGGTTTCGTCAGACATATGACGGAGATCCGGCAGGCTGCTGCCGGAGACAGCGCGATCACCATGGCACATGTGGCAATTGCGCATGAACACAACACGGCCACGCTCAATCGCCGCTATGGCGTCATCGCTCAACGGCAACACAGCGCCCTCTGCGGCGGCTGAAAATTCTACGCCCGCATCCGTTACAGCTGCAATCGCGGGTAGAGCCGCCGTACCGCCCTGCCGGAAGGCCAGCACACGGGCACGAGTCACAGAGCCCGCACTGCGCCCGGCGAGTTCACCGCCGGTCAAGGCAAACGCGCCACCCCAGCCTGCGGCGACCGCCACCAGCTGGTTGTCACCCGCGGTAAAAGTCACCGGTGCCGCGACGATGCCGGTTTGCGCATCAAAACTCCACAAACGCTCGCCATCGCCGGCGCGGTAGGCGACCAACTCGCCGTCCGCATTACCCTGAAATAATAGATCGCCAGCCGTTGACAGCAAGCCGCCAT
>JANQUV010000072.1 GCA_030730585.1 Haliea sp. | reverse complement strand
TGCGCCATGCCGGCGATGGGGCAGCTGTCCGTGGCGGCCATCAACTCAAATTCAGGCGGCAGCTCAACCACCTTGTCGCCATGGCTCATCCACACATCCAACACGCTGTTGCCAGCGCTGTCGAAGTGGTCGCGAATATCGTGGAACAACCCCGTGCTGCTTGTCAGCCGGATCTGCGCGTAGCCAAATTCACTGGTGGGCGATGCGCTAACCTGGCCACCAAACTGCTCTGCCATCGTTTGCATGCCATAGCAGATGCCGAGCACCGGCACACCCAACTCAAACACACAGGCGGGGGCCCGCGGTGACCCGGGCGCAGGAACCGACTCAGGCCCACCGGACAGGATGACCCCGCTGGGGGCAAACTCCCGAATCTCTTCCTCGCTCATGTCGAAGGCGCGGATTTCGCTGTATACGCCCGCCTCCCGTACCCGGCGCGCAATCAGCTGGGTGTACTGGGAGCCGAAATCCAGAATCAGGATTCGGCTGGCGTGGATATCTGCTGTCATTGGGGTTTTGCCCTAGCGCACCGGATAGTTCGGTGCTTCCTTGGTGATAGAGACATCGTGCACGTGACTTTCCGACATACCGGCGGCGGTAACACGCACGAACTCGGGTCGCGTACGCATATCATCAACCGTGGGGCTACCGGTATAGCCCATGGCCGAGCGTACGCCACCCATCAGTTGGTGAATAATGGCCGACACCGGGCCTTTGTAAGGCACGCGGCCTTCGATGCCTTCAGGCACGAGCTTTTCAGCGCCTTTGCCAGCGTCTTGGAAGTAGCGATCAGAAGACCCTTGTGTGCTGGACATGGCACCCAGCGAGCCCATGCCCCGATAGGCCTTGTAGGTGCGCCCTTGGTAGAGCTCAACCTCACCGGGGGCCTCTTCGGTACCGGCAAACATGCTCCCCATCATCACTGCATGGGCTCCCGCCACCAGCGCCTTGGCGATATCACCCGAAAAACGGATACCGCCGTCAGAAATCACCGGGATGTCATACTCGGCCAGCGCGGCCACCACATTGGAAATCGCGGTGATCTGTGGCACGCCGGTGCCGGTAACAATGCGGGTGGTGCAAATAGACCCGGGGCCAATGCCCACCTTCACGCCGTCGGCGCCCGCCTTGGCCAGCGCCAGTGCCGCCGCCGCCGTGGCAATATTGCCCCCGATGACCTGCATGGAGGGGTAGTCCGCCTTGATCTGGCGCACACGATCCAGCACATTGCGCGAATGGCCATGGGCAGTGTCCACCACCAGCACATCCACTCCCGCCCGGATGAGCGCCACAACACGGTCAGCGGTATCGGGGCTGGTACCCACGGAGGCGCCCACCCGCAGCTGTCCGTAGGAATCCTTGCAGGCCATAGGAAAGCTCTCGGCCTTGTCGAAGTCCTTGACGGTAATCATGCCGCGCAGGTCGAAGTGCTCGTTAACGACAAGAATCTTCTCGATGCGGTGCAGGTGCAGCAGGCGCTGGACCTGTTCAGAACTGGCCCCTTCCCGCACCGTCACCAGCTTGTCTTTGGGCGTCATCAACTCCGACACCGACTTGGTGGGATCGGACTCAAAGCGTGTATCACGCCGGGTCACAATGCCTACCAGGTCCTTGCCGTTAAGGACCGGAACGCCGGAGAAGCCGTGAGCGTTGGTCAGTTCACGCAGCTCTGCCAGGGAGGCATTCTGCTGAATGGTGATGGGATCCTTGACCACGCCGCTTTCGAACTTCTTCACCCGGCGCACTTGCTCGGCCTGCTCGGCGATGGTCATGCTCTTGTGGATAATGCCTATGCCGCCTTCTTGCGCCAGCGCAATCGCCAGGCGCGCTTCGGTCACCGTGTCCATCGCCGCTGAGATGAGCGGGATATTAAGATCGATGCCGCGGGTTAGGCGGGTACGTAACGACACATCACTCGGGATGACATCGGAGTACCCCGGGAGCAACAGAACGTCATCGAAAGTGAGGGCTTCCTGGGCGATACGCAACATGGGTGTCTCCGGCTGGCGGGTTGCAGCTAAACATGCAATTATAAATCTTCTACCCACTATAGGTAAACCAGAGTCCGTGCTGCATTCCTCTTCTTCCGTTAACCCGCCCACCCTCACCGTTGGCCAGCTAAACCGGGAGGCCAGGCGGCTGCTGGAAGGCCACTTTGACTATGTGTGGGTGGAGGGGGAAGTGAGCAACTTTGCTGCACCCTCTTCCGGGCATTGGTACTTCTCCCTGAAAGACAGTAGCGCCCAGGTGCGCTGCGCCATGTTTCGCAACCGCAACCAGCACATGCGCGTGACACCCGCCAATGGCATGGCTATTCGCCTGCGTTGCCGGGTGTCTCTGTATGAGGGGCGCGGTGAGTTCCAGCTGATTGCCGAACACCTGGAGCACGCGGGTGCTGGCGCGCTGCAGGCAGCTTTTGAACGCCTGCGCGACAAACTTCAGGCTGAGGGGCTGTTTGCCGCCGAGCACAAGCGGCCTTTGCCGGCCGAAGTGCGCGCCCTGGGCGTCATCACATCACCTACCGGCGCTGCTATTCATGACGTGCTTACGGTGTTGCGACGACGCCACCCTGCGATGCAGGTATTTTTGCTGCCGGTTGCGGTGCAGGGGAACGCGGCTGTGGGAGAAATTTGCGCGGCTATTGCGCGGGCCAACCGCTGGCAGGCGGCAGGTGATATTCACCTTGATGCGCTGCTGGTCACTCGCGGCGGTGGGTCGCTGGAAGATCTCTGGGCGTTCAATGAAGAGGCGGTTGCGCGAGCTATCGCTGCCAGTGCGCTGCCCGTCGTTAGCGCCATCGGCCACGAGGTGGACATCAGCATTGCGGATATGGTGGCAGACCACCGCGCCGCTACCCCATCCGCCGCCGCGGAAATGCTCAGCCCCGACCAACGCGAGCGCCAGGCTCAGTTGCGGCGTTGGGAGCAGGCTCTGGAGGGCCGTATGCGCCTGCGCCTGGAGCGCTCGGGGCGTGATCTCCACCACCTCCGCCAGCGGCTGCGTCACCCGGGGCAACAGCTGCGTGAACAGGCACAAAGGCTGGATGAGCTGGAACAGCGCCTGCTGCGCGCACAACGCACTCACTGGCGTGAGCAGCGCGGTCACTTGGCCTTGCTTGAAGGACGGCTTCGGGCACGTTCGCCGGCCACCCAACTGCACAGCCTGCGCGGCGATGTGGACAAACTGGAACAACGACTGCAGCGCGGCGTACAGCAGCAATTACGGGTGTCATCCTCGCGGCTGGGACAGCTTTCTCAGCTACTGGATTCGGTCAGCCCACTGGCGACGCTGCGACGCGGTTACAGCATTCTGAGCGATGAACAGGGGCATGTTGTGCGTGATGCCAGCAAGGTACCTGAGGGTGCCAACCTTGCGGCGCGCCTTGACCAAGGGGAACTGCGCTTGCGCGTACTGGGAGCCAAGTAGCTCCCGCGGCGGAGTCAGTATTTAGCCGGCAAGCGGGTATTGATGATGATGTGGCGGCCTTCAAAGCGGATATATTCACCAATGGTGAGGTCCTTGAGGATGCGCGCTACCATCTCACGTGATGCACCCACCCGATCTGCAATATCTTGCTGGGTGAGCTTCTCGGGAATGAACAGAGTACCGTCGCCGCGCTCCTCCGACAAATCCATGAGCACGTTCGCCACTCGCCCGTAGACGTCCTGCAAAGCCAGGCTTTTGACGTCTGCCGTCAATTTACGCACTCGCTGAGCGAGGTTGCTGATCAACTTGCGCGCAATACTTGGGTGTTCATCGAGCACCCGGTTGAAGTCTTCCTTGAAGATAATGCAGAAAGAACACTTTTCCACCGTGCGCACAGAGGCAGACCGTAAAGAGTCATCCAACAACGCCAGCTCACCGAAATAGTCCCCGGCGCCCTGCGTGTTCATGATGAACTCTTTACCGTTCTTGTCACTGCAGTAAACCTTGACCTTGCCGCTCTCAATCACAAACAGTGAGTCGGCCGGATCATTTTCATGGATCACGACAGTATTTTTTGGAAACGACCGGCTGGTACTGCTGCTGGCCAGTGCGTCCAGTTCTTCTTTTGAGAGTCCTTGGAAAATCTCTACTTGCTGCAACATGCTTGTTATTCCTGCCTCATGCAAAAGCCTGTTCCTGAAGCTGTCGCGACATACTACCTCAAGTGTCGCGGCAAGCACACCTGTGAGCGTGATTACCGCAAGCCGCCAGCCCCAACAGCAGTGCTGTGTACTTATATAACGAACGAAACTCTAATTTCCACAGTAATCTGTGCATCGCTATACTGCAGTACACCCAGCGACCTGGAACTTAGGCCACGTGAGCGACAACAGCACCGATTCAGACGCCCTCTGGAGCCACCCATTACGTGGCGCCATCACCGATGTGCGCGCGCTGGCAGCCGTCACCGGCGAACCGTTGCCCGCAGCGGCAGCAGAGGATCTGCAGCGCGTCTTCAAGCTCGCGGTAACCCTCGACCAGCAGTTAGCGGCGAATAGTAGCCGACACGACATTATGAACACACTCGCCGCCATTCGCGGCTACACAGAAATGTTGCTGGAAGATATCGGCCACAGCCAACCCAAGCTCAACGACAGTCTCATCGCGCTGCTGCAAGCGATTGCCAAGGCTGATGCGGCCACTGAACCGGCGGTCGAGTCTCTCGACACCGGCACCTCGACAGGGACCTCTGCCAACACCAACTCTGCGCTTGCCGCGGAACCCGGTTTTATCCTCGCCGTAGATGACCTTGCGGAAAACCGGGAGCTGGTTGCGCGCTACCTGTCGCGCTCAGGCCACCTGGTGGTTACCGCTGCCAGCGGCGCCGAAGCCCTGCGCACCCTGGCGGATACCGATGTGGATGTGGTGTTGCTCGACCTGATGATGCCGGACATGGATGGCCGCGAGGTGCTAAGCCGCATCAAGGCCAATCCCGACTGGCGGGCGACCCCGGTAATCGTCATTTCGGGCAGCCAGGACATGGATGGCATCATCGCCTGCATTGAGGCCGGCGCCGATGACTACCTGTTCAAACCCTTTAACCCGGTGCTGCTGCAGGCGCGCATCAAGGCCGGCATTGAGCGCAAGCGCTGGCACGACCGCGAGGAGCAGTACCGCCAGCAGCTCGAACGCAATGAAAAATTCATCCGGGCCACCTTCGGCCGTTACCTTTCGGATGAAATTGTCACCGATATTCTGGAGCGGCCTGAAGGGCTGGAGCTGGGCGGCGACCTGCGCGAAGTCACCATTATGATGTCCGACATTCGCGGCTTCACCAGCTTGAGTGAGCACCTCGCGCCTGCCGAGGTGGTCGCCATGCTGAACCGCTACCTGGGCACCATGACTGACATCATCATGGCTCACAATGGCACCATCGATGAATTCATCGGTGACGCAATTCTCACCGTGTTCGGCGCACCTCAGCGGCGTGATGACGATGCCGACCGCGCGGTCCGCTGTGCGCTGGCCATGCAGGCGGCCATGGAGGGCATCAACGCCGACAATCAGGCGGCCGGCCTGCCGGCCCTGACTACCGGCATCGCGCTGAATACCGGCGCCGTCATTGCCGGCAACATCGGCTCCGAACGGCGCAGTAAGTACGGCTTTGTCGGCCACCCCATGAACGTGACATCGCGCATTGAAGACCACTGCGAGGGTGGCGAAATTCTGATCTCCGATAGCACCGCCGTTGCGCTGAGCGGGAATTATACGCTGAGCAACCGGCGCGAACTCGACGCCCGCGGGCTGGACCGCATTGTAGTGGTACACCGTATTGAGGAGGCCACCCATGTTTGAAGGCATACGAATCCTGCTGGTCGAGGACAACGAAATCAATTGCGAGATGCTCGCCCGCCGGCTCACCCGCGCTGGCCTCAGCGTCATCACCGCGGCTGACGGACAACAGGCCTTGCAGATGATGGCCAGCGAGCAACCGGCCCTGGTGCTAATGGACATGAACCTGCCAGTGCTGGATGGCTGGAGTGCCTGCCGCCAGGCCCGCCTGGATGCCCACTTGAAGGATATTCCGATCATTGCACTCACCGCGCATGCCATGGAGACAGACCGCAAAAGCGCACTGGCCGCCGGCTGCGATGATTACGCGACCAAGCCGATCGACTTTCCCGAGCTCATGGCCAAGATTCAACGGTTGCTGCCTGCATGAGCCTGCGACGCCGCCTTACCCTGTCCCTGTGCACAATCCTCGTGCTATTTTCGATCAACGTGGGCACACACTTCTGGGGCAGCTACGCGCGCCAGGAAAGCATGCTCGCCTACCGCAGCTCGGTGACCGCCGCACAGCTGTCAACCGATGCCGCCCAGCTGCTGGAAAACCAGCGGCAGCAGATTCTGGTGCTGGAGACGCTGCGCGAAACCACCGGTGACATGCTCGATGCCCAGGAGCTGGCCGATGCCGAGGCCGACATCGCCAGTATCGAACGCAAACTGGAAGAGCTGGGCGCACTGACCAGTGAGGTCACGCGGCCACAGTACGAACGCCTGCAGCAGGCCGGCCGCTATTTGTTGGACAGCTGGCTGGCGTTCTATCGAAATTTCAACGACCCCAACTTCGACAGTGACATTGACGACCCGCTACCCTTCGTAGAAACCCTGGAACACCTACGACAGCTGGAACAGCGCCAAGCGTTTATTGCTGCGCAACGCTCCACCATTATTGACCGCACCATTGCGCTCACCGACCGCATCACCGTCATCGGCTTTATCGCCACGATCTTTCTCACCGCACTGCTGGGATTCTTTCTGCTGCGCTATACCAAGCGCTCCTTGAAGCGCCTGAAGCGCGGCACCGAGCAGATCGGCATGGGTGACCTCGACTACCGTATCGCCGATTTCGACGACCGCGGTGAACTCGGCGACCTGGCCAAAGCCTTTAACGACATGTCCGACAAACTGCGCCGGGCTATCGAGGATGTGCGCCAGGCGAAAGACGACGCAGACGATGCCAACGCCGCCAAAAGCCGCTTTCTGGCCAACGTCAGCCATGAGCTGCGCACACCGCTCAATGCCATTATCGGCTATAGCGAAATGCTGCAGGACGAATTGGGGGACGCGGGAGAAATAGACCGCGCTCAGTTTCAAAGCGACTTGGACAAAATTGTACGCTCCGGGCGCCAGCTACTCGCGCTGATCAACGACATTCTTGATCTGTCGAAGATTGAAACCGGGAAGATGACGCTGCATCTGGAAACGTTTGCGGCGGGCGACATCCTTCAACAAGTCTGCGACGCCATGATTCCCTTACTGCGTGAGCGTGAGAATCGACTGCACCTGCCAGACTGGTCAGGCCTGCCGCCAATGCACGCCGACGCCACGCGCTTTCGGCAAATTTTTCTCAACCTGCTGAGTAACGCCTGCAAGTTTACTCGCGATGGCGACATTTACCTGGAGGCCAGCCATTTTCAGCGCGCCGGCGAACCCTGGCTACAGTTCATCGTGCGCGATACGGGGATTGGGATGGATGCCGCGCAACAAGCGCGCATTTTTGATGCCTTTGTGCAGGCAGAAGACGCCATTAGTGCGAATTACGGCGGCACCGGCCTGGGGTTGGCAATTTGCCGTGAGTACTGCGAGCTGATGGGCGGCCATATCACCGTGGCCAGCGCGCCGGGGGCCGGCGCCACGTTTACGGTTGAGCTGCCCGCGACGGCCCCAGTGTCAGTTCACGCAGGCGCTTGATGGCCTCTTCACGTTTTTGCAGATCTTCACGCAATGTCGCATTGCTGCTCTCAAGGTCGTCAATATGCCTGTTCAGCAAGGCAAAAGCCCCTAGCGAATCGCGCATCAGCAGTGCTGTTGGATGTACATGCATATCGGCTTTAAGCTGCGCGACCAAGCGACGAAATGTCTCTTCTGCGGCGTCGTGGTCGTAAAAGGGGCTGTCGGGCAGCATACCCAGATAGGCAATCGCGATATCCGCTTCCCACTGCGCTGCGGGCTCCACCTCAAGGCGTTTGTAGCGCTGGAAGTGCTGTAGCGCAGCAACGGGATCACCCTCACTCAGGGCCCGGTAGCCGCGTTCGAGAAACGTGTAATCCCGGCTTGGCGCGCTCACGCACTGGCACTCCTTGCCGGTTGCCAAGTTCAGCGTCAGCTCCGGTGTGGACGCTTTCTCCGTGGCTGCCTGCACTGTGGGCGCCTCACCTGCCCCTGCGGCCGCTCCAGGCAGGGCCGCTCCAGGGAAGGCCGCTCCCGGCGGGGCCACCGCGCAGGCGGACAGCAAACCCAACACACCGACGACAAACAGTGAGGTCAAAAAAGTGCGCACAGGGAATGTCCTCAGCCTCTCCAGTCAGCGTGGAGTGTAACACCGTGAGACAGGGGCTGCTAAGCCAAACTCGCGACCAGGCCAGTGCTCATTCAGGCCGCATATGAGGGAACAGGAGAACATCACGAATAGAGGGCGAATCAGTAAGCAGCATCACCAGCCGGTCGATGCCAATGCCCTCTCCTGCAGTGGGCGGCATGCCATATTCCAGCGCGCGGATGTAGTCTGCATCGAAATGCATAGCCTCCTCATCCCCTGCGTCCTTCTCCGCAACCTGGGCACGAAAACGCTCGGCCTGGTCCTCCGCATCGTTCAATTCCGAAAAGCCGTTCGCCAATTCGCGGCCACCCACAAAGAACTCGAAACGCTCGGTCACAAATGGGTCGGCATCACTGCGCCGGGCCA
The DNA here is from genome assembly GCA_030730585.1 of Haliea sp. GTDB lineage: Bacteria > Pseudomonadota > Gammaproteobacteria > Pseudomonadales > Halieaceae > Haliea. The sequence continues at coordinate 18,222 of JANQUV010000072.1, read as the reverse complement.
GGGGCGACACTTCCGTAGGATAGGCGGTGATAAAGGTGGGCTGATCCAGGCGGTGCTCTACCGTTTTTTCAAAAATTTCGATCTGCACCTTGCCCAGGCCCCAGCTATCTTTCAACGGGATACCCAGATCGCTGGCGATGGCGCGCGCGCCCTGCTCGTCGCTCAATGCGGCGGCGTTCATTCCAGGGTTGTGGGACAAAATGGACTCGAACACCGTCATACGCGCAAAGGGCTGCGAAAAATCATAGTGTGAACCTTCGTACTCGACTCGGGTATCGCCCAGCACCGTGGCAGTGAGCTGACGCAGCATGTCTTCCGTCAAGTCCATGGCATCGCGGTAATCGGCATAGGCCCAATAAAACTCCAACATGGTGAACTCAGGGTTATGACGCGTGGACAGCCCCTCGTTGCGGAAGCTGCGGTTGATCTCAAACACTTGCTCTAAGCCCCCAACCACCAAGCGCTTGAGATACAGCTCGGGGGCAATGCGCAGGTACATGTCCATATCCAGCGCGTTGTGGTGCGTCACAAAAGGCTTTGCCGCAGCACCGCCGGGAATCACCTGCATCATGGGCGTTTCCACTTCCATGAAACCGCGGCCGTCCATGTAGTCGCGAATAAAGCGCACAATGCGTGAGCGCAGCGTAAACACAGCGCGCGACTCGGCGTTAACAATCAGGTCCACATAGCGCTGCCGATAGCGCAGCTCCTGGTCCGACAGCCCGTGGTATTTGTCCGGCAGCGGCCGCAGCGCCTTGGTGAGCAGCCGGGCCGTGGTCATGTTGATATAGAGGTCACCCTTGCCGGACTTATGCAGCGGGCCCTGAGCACAGACGATATCGCCCAGATCCCAGCTTTTGATCTCGGCCAATGTGGCCTCATCCAACCCCTTACGATTCAGGTATAGCTGGATCTGCCCGGAACCGTCCTGAATTAGCAGGAACGCACCACGGTTGCGTATTAAGCGCCCGGCCACGGCAAAGTGCTGGTCGTCCTGCTCCAACTGCTCTTTGCCACTGGCACCGAATTCCCGCTGCAGGTCTGCCGCCCAGCCGCTGCGCCGAAAATCATTCGGGAACGCGTTGCGTTGCGTACGCAGCTGAGTCAGTTTACCCCGCCGCTCGGCCACTAACTTGTTCTCTTCTTCCGGGCCGCGCGGGGCCTTGTCCTGCTCACTCATGATAATGTCCTACAGCCCCTTCTTCAGCGAGGCTTCGATAAACAGATCGATATCACCGTCCAGCACCGCCTGAGTATTGCTCGTCTCGACGCCGGTACGGAGATCCTTGATGCGCGACTGGTCCAACACATAAGAGCGTATCTGGCTGCCCCAGCCAATATCCGCCTTGCTGTCCTCGGTCGCTTGTTTGGCGGCGTTGCGCTTTTGCATCTCCAGCTCATACAGCTTGGCGCGCAGCATCTTCATCGCACGGTCCCGGTTCTGATGCTGGGAGCGCTCCGTTTGGCAAGATGCCACCACACCGCTCGGGTTGTGCGTGATACGCACCGCGGAGTCGGTCTTGTTTACGTGCTGGCCACCGGCACCACTGGAACGATAGGTGTCCACCCGCAGATCAGCCGGGTTGATGTCGATTTCGATATTGTCGTCGATCTCTGGCGACACAAAGACCGACACAAACGACGTGTGACGACGATTACCGGAGTCAAAGGGGGATTTGCGCACCAAGCGGTGCACACCCGTTTCGGTGCGCAACCAGCCAAAAGCGTACTCGCCCTCAAAATGGATTGTGGCGCTCTTGATGCCCGCGACTTCACCCGCCGACACCTCAATCAAGTCTGTTTTAAAGCCGCTGGCCTCGCCCCAACGCAAATACATGCGCAATAGCATTTCCGCCCAGTCCTGGGCTTCGGTGCCACCGGAGCCGGACTGGACGTCAAGGTAGGCATTGTTCGGGTCCATTTCACCGGAAAACATGCGGCGAAATTCCAGCTGCTCAAGGGACTTCAGCAGGGTGTCGATGTCGGCGCGCACTTCGGCTACCGTGCCCTCGTCGTCCTCGACCGCCGCCAGTTCCAACAAGTCAGCCGCATCCCCTGTGGCACCGTCGAGCTGCTCAATCGTAGACACGATTTTTTCCAGCGCGGCGCGTTCGCGGCCCAGCTCCTGGGCGCGCTCTGGATTATCCCAGACGCTGGGTTCGGCCAGTTCCAGCTCTACTTCAGCGAGGCGTTCCTTGCGGCTATCGAAGTCAAAGATACCCCCTGAGCACGGCGGTGCGTGCCTCGATGTCCTTGAGGGTTTGCAGTAACGGATTGATCTCTAACATGGTGAACGTGTCCAGCAGGAAATGGCGCGCAGTGTACCGTAGCGGGAAAAAACAGGCCACCGGCAGCACAAGGCAGGCATGCAGCCCACAGTCACTCCAGCTGCTCTACAATAAGCTGGAGACTGCGCCGCCCGCGAAATTCATTCACGTCCAGCCGATAAGCGGCGCGCACCCATTCTCTGCCCGGGTCCGGCCACTGTTCCAAGTCAATGTTAAACGCGATGGCATCGACCACCTCGTTGGAGCCCGGCAGGCCAAAAACGAGCTTGAGATGCCGCTCCCCAACCAGGCGCTGCTGTACGATGCGAAAATCACCATCAAACAATGGCTCCGGGAAATGCTGGCCCCAGGGCCCGCCAACACGCAGCGCTTCCGCTAGCACCAAATCGAAGTCACCCTCACCCAGCTCGCCATCGGATTCCAGCACCGCCTCCAGGTCCACGTCCCGGCCGTGACGCTCCACCTCGGCAACAAAGGCTGTGGCAAAGGCCGCGTAATGCGCCCCCGATAGCGTTAAACCTGCGGCCATGGCGTGGCCACCAAAGCGGGTCAGCAAACCCGGATGCCGGGTCGCTACCGCATCCAGCACATCGCGAATATGAATGCCTTGAATGGACCGTGCAGAACCCTTGATTTCGTGCCCATCCGGGTCCGCATCTGCGAACACGATGGTCGGGCGATGCAGGCGTTCTTTCACCCGTGAAGCAAGAATGCCGATAACGCCCTGATGCCAGCCGCGCTCATAGAGAGTAATGCCCGCCGGAGCACCATCGCCATCGGCCACCGGGGGAAGTTGCTCCAGCAAGGCAAGCGCCTCCTCCTGCATGCCCTGCTCGATGCGGCGCCGCTCTTCATTCAGCCGCTGCAAGCGCTGCGCGTAATCCATGGCGCGCTGGGGGGTGGGCGCCAGCAAACACTCAATACCCACCGACATATCATCTAGGCGGCCCGCTGCATTGAGCCGGGGGCCCACGGTAAACCCAAGGTCGGAGGCCACTGTGTTGGCAGGATTGCGCCCCGCCACATCCAGCAAGGCCATGATGCCCGGGCGCGCCTGGCCGCGGCGGATGCGTTGCAGGCCGGCGGCCACAAGAATTCGGTTATTGCGATCCAGCGGCACCACGTCGGCCACGGTGCCCAAGGCCACCAGGTCCAGATATTCGGCAAGATTCGGTTCGGCAATGCCTTTGCGCTCAAACCAGCCACGCTGGCGCAGTTCCGCGCGCAGCGCCAACATGACGTAAAAAATCACGCCCACTCCCGCCAGCGCCTTGCTGGCGAAATCGCAGCCCGGCTGGTTCGGGTTCACAATAACCGCAGCCGCAGGCAACTCGGCACCGGCCAAGTGATGGTCCGTCACCAGTGTCGCAATGCCCAGCGCATTCGCTGCAGCAACGCCGTCCAGGCTCGCGATTCCATTGTCCACGGTGATGATCAGATGCGGCTGACGCGTGGCCGCCAACGCGACAATTTCAGGGGTCAGCCCATAGCCGTATTCAAAGCGGTTGGGGACGAGATAATCAACGTCAGCCGCACCCAACGCGCGCAGTGCAGTTATCGCCAGCGCGGTACTGGTGGCACCATCGGCGTCAAAATCACCAATAATCAGCAGACGTTGACCGCTCGCCAGGGCGTCTGCCAGCAGGTTTCCTGCAGCCGCGGCACCCTTTAGCGTGTGCGGCGGCAGCAAATCGCTCAGGGGTAGTTTTAGCTCGGCAGGATTATTGACGCCGCGATTGGCGTAGACCTTGGCCAGTAAGGGAGGCACACCACCTGCCACCAAAGTGGCAGCAGGCGCAACCGCTCTGCGAACAACACGACGAATCACCTGGCAGGCGCTCAGGCGCCCAGATTGTTCGCCATGAAGGCCTGCACGGCCGCAAGATCACAGGGCAACACCTCAAAGCGCTCGCGGCGATCGAACAAGTCCGCCAAATGCAGGGGCAGTGGCGGCTCACAGCCCACCACGGCACGTTGAATGGCCTGCGGGAACTTGGCCGGGTGCGCCGTTGCGAGTGTCACCACGGGAATACCCTCACCAATGCCCGACGCCAGCGCGGCTTTCACGCCGATCGCCGTATGCGGGTCAATCAGATACTCTGACTCACGCCACAGAGCTGCAATTTGCGCGCAGGTTTCTTCGTCAGGCACGCGATAGCTGGAGAACAGCGATCGGGCACGCGCCATGGCGGTGTCGGAGAAATGCACATCGCCGTGATCGAAACCCCGCATCAGCTCGGCAACCGCCGCGCCGTCGCGATCGTAAAGATCAAACAGCAAGCGCTCAAAATTACTGGAGACCGTAATATCCATGCTTGGGGACAGGGTTTGCTCCAGTGTCTGACGGCCATAGGTCGCCGTAGTCATAACCCGGTGCAACACATCGTTACGGTTGGTCGCGATAATCAGCTGGGACACGGGCAGGCCCATTTGATGCGCCAGATAGCCGGCAAAGATATCGCCAAAATTCCCGGTAGGCACTGAAAAAGCAACAGGCCGCGCTGGGCTGCCAAGCGCAACGGCGGCATAAAAGTAATACACAATCTGGGCCATGATGCGCGCCCAGTTAATAGAGTTGACTGCGACCAGGCCGAGGTCATCCGGAAGAAAGCTGCGGTCGCCAAAGCTGGCTTTAACCATCGCCTGGCAATCGTCAAAGTTGCCCTGCACCGCCAAATTGTGAATGTTGTCACCCACCACCGTGGTCATCTGGCGGCGCTGCACTGCAGATACGCGGTCGTGGGGGTGCAGAATGAAGATATCGATATTTTTGCAGCGCTTGCAGCCCTCAATGGCCGCAGACCCGGTATCGCCCGAGGTGGCACCCATAATCACCACCCGCTGGTGGCGGCGCTCCAGCACGTAGTCCAACAAGCGGCCCAGCAGCTGTAAAGCAAAGTCCTTGAACGCCAGCGTTGGCCCGTGAAACAACTCCAATATCCACTGGTTGTGGCCTATCTGTACCAGCGGTGCTACCGCGCCGTGACGAAACACCGCGTAGGTATCGACAATGATCTCACGCAGGTCGTCGGCGGGAATACAATCCCCCACAAACGGCTCGATGATGCGCTGTGCCAGCTGCGGATAGTCCATGCCGGCCATGGCCGCGATATCCTCCGGGCTGAAATGCGGCAGCGTGGCGGGCACGTAAAGGCCGCCGTCAGACGCCAAGCCCGTCAACAGGACTTGTTCGAAGTTCAGTGTGGGGGCCTGCCCCCTGGTGCTGATATATTGCATGCGCGCTCCCGTTAGCCGTCCAGAAACTCGACGCGAATTCTGACCACCTGGCCAGCAATAGTATCGAGCGCCTCAATTTGCGTCACCGCCGCATCGACACGGCCCTGTGCCGCCAGGTTAGTCAGCACAATCAGCGGCACCGTTGTCTGCCCTGCAGCAGGCGCTTTCTGGATCAAGGCCTCAATACTGATGCCGTGATCACTGAATATCGTCGCAATGCGCGACAGCACACCGGTGCGGTCTTCCGCCTCCATACGCAGATACCACGGTGTTTCCACCTCGGCCATGGGCACAATGGGAAGGTCGCGCAGCGCCTCATTGGCAAAGGACAGTGAGGGCACGCGGCTAACCTGCCCCGCGCTCAGGTCTCGCGCCAGGTCGACGAGGTCAGCGACCACCGCAGAGGCGGTAGGCTTGCCACCAGCGCCAGCCCCATAATACAAGGTAGGCCCAACGGCACTGCCTTCAACAAGCACCGCATTCTTCACGCCATTCACATTGGCAAGCAGGCGGTCGGCGGGAATCAGGGTGGGATGAACGCGCAATTCCACGCCGCGTGGGCCCTGCTTGGCAATGCCTAAGTGTTTCACCCGGTAACCCAACTCCTCCGCATAGTCCAAATCTTGCGGTGTAAGGCGGGTGATGCCTTCGGTGTACACCGAAGCAAACTGCAACGGTATACCAAAAGCAATAGAGGCCAGAATGACCAGCTTGTGCGCGGCGTCAATGCCCTCTACGTCAAAAGCAGGATCGGCTTCGGCATAGCCCAGCGCCTGCGCTTCGGCCAACACATCGGAGAATTCCCGGCGGTGCTCGCGCATTTCGCTCAAAATAAAGTTGCCGGTGCCGTTAATGATGCCGGCCAACCATTCAATATGATTGCCTGCCAGGCCTTCGCGTAGCGCTTTGATAATGGGGATTCCACCGGCCACGGCCGCCTCATAGCGCAAGGCGACATTATGCTCGGCAGCCAGCGCAAACAGCTCATTGCCATATTCCGCGATCAAGGCCTTGTTCGCTGTCACCACGTGCTTGCCTGAGCGAATGGCCGCCTCGACCAGCTCGCGGGCGACGGTGGTGCCACCGATGAGCTCGACCAAAACGTCGACCTCGGGGTCTGCCACCACCGCAAAAATATCGCGGCTAACCCGCACGTCGCCCGTATCGCAAGCGGGATTGTCTCTGCGCGCACCGATATGCACAATCGCCAGCGGCGCCTGTGCACGTGCCGCAATCGCCTCGGCATTTTCCTGCAGCAGGTTAAACGTACCGCTACCCACGGTACCCAAACCACAAAGCCCAATTCTTACGGGTTGCACTACACTATCCCCTGTTGCTGCGGTGATGTTCACGCGACTCACGCGTAACCGTCGGCGCGAAACATACGCTTGATATTGCGCAAAGCCTGGCGCGTGCGGTGTTCGTTCTCAATCAGGCCAAAGCGCACGTAGCCCTCCCCGTATTCACCAAAACCGACGCCCGGTGACACGGCAACCTGTGCCTCCTGCAGCAACCGTTTGCTGAACTCGATCGAGCCCAAGGCCTGATAACACTCCGGAATTCGCGCCCAAACGAACATGGTGGCGCGCGGCGGCGTTACCGGCCAGCCCAGCGCGTTCAAACCACTGCACAAGACATCGCGGCGGGCCTTGTACATGGCATTGATTTCCTGCACGCAGGTTTGGTCGCCCTCCAAAGCTGCAATGGCCGCCACCTGAATCGGCGTGAACATGCCGTAATCGAGGTAAGACTTCATTCGGCCCAAGGCACCCACCAACTGACGGTTGCCACAGCAAAACCCAACCCGCCAACCAGGCATATTGTAGCTCTTGGACATGCTAAAAAACTCTACCGCCACTTCACGGGAACCTTCCACTTGCAGAATTGAAGGCGCGACGTAGCCGTCGTAGCACAGATCAGCATAAGCGAGATCCTGCACCACCCAAATTTGATGCTCGCGGGCGATCGCAATCACGCGTTCGAAGAATTCAAGCTCCACCACCTGCCCCGTAGGGTTGGAAGGAAAACTGAGCACCAGCATTTTGGGCTTGGGCCAGCTATTACGAATAGCGTTTTCCAACTCATCAAAAAAACTGCGCTCGTCACCCATGGGCACGTGACGGATGTCCGCCCCGGAAATTACGAACCCGTAAGGATGAATCGGGTAAGCCGGATTGGGGACCAAAATGGCATCACCCGGGCCCGTGGTAGCCAAGGCCAAGTGCGCCAAACCTTCTTTCGAGCCCAGCGTGACAATCGCCTCACTGGCAGGGTCCAGGGTTACGTTGTAGCGGCGCTGGTACCAGTCACAAATCGCCTTGCGCAGGCGCGGGATGCCCTTGGACTGAGAATAGCGATGGGTATCACCGCGGCGGGCAGTCTCCACCAGCTTGTCCACAATGTGCGACGGGGTGGGCTGGTCCGGATTACCCATGCCGAAGTCGATAATGTCCTGGCCCGCTGCGCGCGCCTGTTGCTTCAGTTCGCCGATAATATTAAACACATAAGGGGGGAGGCGCTGAATACGCTGAAACTGGTCTTCCACGGCACACTGACTCGGTTGGGCGGCTCATAAAGAACCGCAAACTAAAAAAAGGTGGCAAACAGTACGCAGTAGACCGTTGCCTGTCAACGAAAGAGGCCCCACAGAACGTGGGACAGGACGCTATTCCAGCCCGAGTGTCACCATCAGTTCATCGGTAGACTGATAGCCGGGGATCATCTTGCCGGTCGCCGTAATAATCGCCGGGGTACCGCGTACCCCCATGCCTTGGCCAAGCTCGTATTGGTCGGCAACCGGCGAGCCCTGACAGACATTATCAGGCAAAGGTTCACCGTTCTTGAGACGGGTGAGGGCATCCCCGCGGTCGCTCGCGCACCACGCGGTTGCCAATTTACGGTAGCCGTCTGAGGCCAGGCCCGAACGCGGGTAAGCCAGATAGCGCACCTCCACACCGCGCTTGTTCAGCTCAGGAACTTCGCGATGCAGTTTCTGGCAGTAAAAACAGGTGATATCGGTGAACACCGTAATGTGCGAACGGGCTTCACCCTCTGCCGGAAAGATGATCATGTCCTTCGTATCCAACGCCGCCAGTTGCTCGGTACGCTGACCATCGCGACGCTTCTCTGCCAAGTTGACGTAGCCACCGGGGCCAACGGCGTACAAGTCGCCCACAATAAAAAACTGGCCATTTTTGCTCGCATACACCCGCGGGCCGTCAACGAACTGCACCGCGTACATACCTTCGATTTCGCTGTGTTCAACGGCGCCCACTTTCAAACCGTCGCCAGGGCTTTCCAGCATCTGCCGTAGTGAATCTACAACCTCTGCCGGCACCGGCTCCACAGCCTTGGCCGATAAAGCAAAGCCTGCAAGCAGGCAAGCCAGCGCGACGCAGACAACTTGTTTGATCATGGGTATTCCTCAATAACGGGCGGCCGGTGCCGCCGGGATTCATGGTGCCGCGGCTGTTTGGAACGCGCCACCAGTGACAAGTTCCTCAGCCACGAGGGTGGTGCTTGGCATGCAGCTCCTGCATTCGCTGCCGGGCAACATGGGTATAAATTTGCGTGGTGGTTAAGTCGCTGTGCCCCAGCAACATCTGCACGACTCGCAGATCAGCGCCGTGGTTCAGCAAATGCGTTGCAAACGCGTGACGCAGCGTATGCGGCGACAAGGGTTTCGTGATTCCCGCCCGCAGCGCGTAAATTTTAATACGATACCAGAACGCTTGGCGAGTCATCATGGCGCCGCGGCGGCTTGGAAACACCGCCTCGCTGGGCAAGCCCCTAAGCAGCTGTGTTCGTGGGCCGACTAAAAACCGCTGCAGCCAGCTCAACGCCTCCTCACCCATCGGCACCAGGCGCTCCTTACTGCCTTTACCAAACACCCGCACTACACCCTGGTTCAAGCTAACCTGCACCAACTGCAGGCCGGTGAGCTCCGATACCCGCAAACCGCAGGCATACAGCAACTCCAACATGGCGCGATCGCGAAACTCTAAGGGATCGCCCGTGTCTGGTGCCGCCAACAGGCGCTCCACGTCGTGTTCGGACAATGACTTGGGCAAGGGGCGCCCCAGCTGCGGGCTGTCGATATCCAGTGTGGGGTCTGCATCCAGCCGGCCCTCACGCAAAAGGTAGCGATAAAAACCACGCGCGCAGGACATAAATCGCGCCGTGGAGCGCGGTGACTGCCCCTTGCCCAGACAGGCGCCCAAATAGGCCTGCAAGTCTATCCGGTCCGCTTCCAACAGGCTGCCCTCGCGCGCTGCAAGCCAGGCTTGATACTGGCCGAGATCGCGGCGATAGGCGTTAAGTGTGTTATCACTCAGGCCTTTCTCCATCCACAGAGCATCGATGTACTGCTCAATGGCCGGATGTGCAGAGGGTGAGTGGTCAAGCATGGGCTGCAAGACTAGCACCGTTTACTGCGGCGCAAAACAGTCACCGGCCGCAACACAAAAAAGCGGCCACAAGGGCCGCTTTCGAAGCTGACCTGACGCCTTATTTGGCGCCCAGCTTTTCCTTGATACGGGCTGCCTTGCCGGACAGCTCGCGCAAGTAATACAGCTTGGCTTGACGCACATCACCGCGACGCTTAACCGTCACGCTGTCGATCAACTGGCTGTACGCCTGGAAGGTACGCTCAACGCCCACGCCGTGGGAGATTTTGCGTACAGTAAAAGCAGAGTTCAAGCCGCGATTGCGCTTGGCAATACACACGCCCTCGAATGCCTGCAGGCGCTCGCGAGTCCCTTCCTTCACTTTAACCTGCACGACCACGGTGTCACCGGGGCTGAACTCAGGCAAATCTTTTTGCATCTGTTCAGCGTCAAGCTGAGAGATAATCTTGTTGGTGCTCATGGCGCGCTCCTGTCATTTACCGTGCGTAGCTTCACAGCTAACGAATCAACTCACTTGTGTTCCTGGCAATATAGCGCCAGCAATTCCTGTTCTTCGGCCGTCAAGGCCCTGCGCTCCAGCAGCTCGGGCCGCCGTTCAAACGTGCGACCCAAGGCCTGCTTGAGGCGCCAACGGCGTATCCGCTCGTGATCGCCGCTCAGCAATACCTCTGGCACTGCCTGCTCCCGATACGTTTCCGGGCGGGTGTAGTGCGGGCAATCCAGCAAACCATCAACGAAGGAATCTTCCTGTGCCGACAGCGCATGTCCTAAAACCCCCGGCAGCTGGCGAATCACCGCATCCATCACCACCATCGCCGCCAGTTCGCCGCCTGAGAGCACGTAGTCGCCGATGGATAATTCCTCGTCGACCTCGCGCTCAATCAAACGCTCATCTACGCCTTCGTACCGGCCGGCGACCAACACCAGCGCCGATTCCTGCGCCAGGCTAACCGCCTTGCTGTGATCAAAGCGCTGGCCTTGCGGCGACAGGTAAATCACTCTGCCCGCCTGCCCTGCCTGCTCTCTCGCCGCGTGTATCGCGCACTCGAGAGGCTCTACTTTCATCACCATACCAGGGCCGCCGCCAAAGGGCCGGTCGTCCACGGTGCGGTGCCTGTCTTTAGTGAAGTCGCGCGGGTTGCTGAAGCTTACGCTCACCAAGCCCTGCTGTACTGCGCGCCCGGTAATACCGTGCTCGCTGACTGCACTGAACATCTCCGGGAACAGGCTTACCACGGCAATCTGCATGTGCGCCACCTGCCTCCCGCCAATTGGCCCTAATCTTCCGGAAACCAATCGACTTCAATAAGGCCCGCCTCTACATCCACCTGCCGCACCGTTGTACCGGGCAGCCAGGGAATAAGGCGTTCACGCTGGTCAATGCCACCTTCACAGGCCTTTACCACCAGCACGTCGTTTGCTCCGGTCTCCAGCAGGTAGTCGACTTCGCCGAGCAAAACCTGACCGTTTTCCGTATGGCACCACACCTGCAAGCCCTGCAGTTGATGCCAGTAATAGTCACCTTCTTCCAACTCGGGCAGCTTATCGCTGTCCACGCTGATTTCCAGCCCCTGGAAGGTTTCGGCCAGATCGCGGTCATCAACACCACGAATATGGGCGACCAACCCCTTGCCTTGCCTGCGCCCCGCCTCGAACTCTATGGGTTCAAGCCCGGTACGGCGATGCACCTTCCAGCCACCGAAGCCAAGGAAATTTTCCATCGGCTCGGTATACGAGTGAATCCGAACCCAGCCCTTGATCCCGTAGCAGCCAGAAATCCGGCCCACCACAAGACGCTCGGCAGCGGCGTCACTCATTTTTGGCTCAGGCAGCTGCGCTGGCCTCTTTAACCAGTTTAGCGACGCGATCAGACATCTGCGCGCCTTGGCCCTGCCAGAAAGCAACGCGCTCGGCGTCTACATTCAAGCGGACTTCCTGGCCACGGGCGACCGGGTTAAAGAAACCCACGCGCTCAATGAAGCGACCATCGCGCGACTTGCGGCTGTCAGTGACCGTCAGGTGATAGAAAGGGCGCTTCTTGGCACCACCACGAGAAAGACGAATTGTTACCATATTCCGTAATTTCCTGAAAATGAGTCGGGATCTGCGGCTAACCTGCCGCCTCATCCACGACAAACACCGGCACTACGGCCGCAAAGGTGGCGTATCATACGGAACTTGGGCAAAATTTAAAAGCCCCGCACCGAGGAAATTTTCAAGGATTCTGGGGGCTTACCACCACGCTCAGCGAAACGGAAAACCGCCGCCGCCGCCCGGTGGCATCATGCCGCCCAGCCCGCGCATCATCCGCTCCATGCCGCCGCCTTTCATTTTCTTCATCATTTTTTGCATCTGCTTGTGTTGTTTCAGCAGACGGTTCAGATCCTGCACTTGCGTGCCAGAACCCAGACAAATGCGGCGCTTGCGCGACCCGGCGATGATATCCGGGTTGCGCCGCTCCTTAACCGTCATGGAGTTGATCATGACCTCCATGCGCGTAAACATTTTCATATCCAGATTTTGCTGCGCCATTTGCGCCATATTTCCCATGCCCGGCAACTTGTCGAGCATGTTGGTGATGCCGCCCATGTTGTTCATCTGCTGCAGCTGGTCACGAAAATCTTCCAAATCGAAGCGGCCACCTTTTTTGACTTTCCGGGCCAGACGCTCGGCTTTTTCCTTGTCGACCTTCTGCTCCGCCTCTTCGATCAGCGACAGCACATCGCCCATGCCGAGAATGCGTGAAGCCAGACGGTCCGGGTGGAAGGGATCCAGAGCCTGCGTTTTTTCGCCTACACCGAGGAACTTGATCGGCTTGCCGGTGATAGTGCGCACAGACAGCGCGGCGCCGCCGCGCGTGTCGGCGTCCACCTTGGTTAGAATGACGCCGGTGAGAGGCAGTGCCTCACCAAAGGCTTTCGCCGTGTTAGCGGCATCCTGGCCGGTCATGGCGTCAACGACGAAGAGCGTTTCCACCGGCTGTGCCACGCGGTGCAGCTCGGCAATCTCCACCATCATCGCCTCATCTATGGCAAGACGGCCCGCGGTATCGATAATCAACACATCACTGAAGCGAATACGTGCGTGCTCCATAGCTGCCCTGACGATATCGACGGGCGCCTGTGTCGCATCGCTGGGGAAAAAGTCCACCCCCACCTCTGCCGCCAACGTTTCCAGCTGCTTGATGGCCGCCGGGCGATAAACGTCGGCACTGGCCACCGTCACCGACTTTTTGTCGCGCTCCCTAAGCAGGCGCGCCAGCTTGGCAACCGAAGTGGTTTTACCCGCACCCTGCAGGCCAGCCATCAAAATGACTGCCGGCGGCTGAGTAGCGAGGTTCAAGCCTTCATTCGCCGTACCCATCACCGATTCCAGCTCGGCCTGCACGATGCGCAGGAAGGCCTGGCCAGGGCTTAAGCTTTTACTGACCTCCTGACCCAGCGCACGCTGTTTCACCGCCTCCACGAACTCTTTGACTACCGGCAAGGCAACATCCGCCTCCAGCAGAGCCATACGCACTTCGCGCAGGGTCTCCTGAATGTTGTCTTCGGTCAGGCGTGCCTTGCCGGAAATGGCACGCAAACTCTGGGAAAGGCGATCGGACAGGCTCTCGAACATCGGCAGGACTCTCGGTAACAGGCAGCAACTATTGCTTCTAGACGGACAAATCGGTACAAAGGACTGCAGTATACGCCACCCGGGTCTAACCCCCAACCATGCCGCTGCCCATGCTCGCTATCGCTGCCGCACTGCTATACATGGCCGCAGCAGCCGTGCATCTGATGCACATTCTGCAGCGCAAGCCGCGTCTCAGCGCCTCCGTGATCACGCTGGGCATCGTGGCCTTGGTCTGCCACGCTGTTGTCGCCTGGAACAGCATTTTTGACGACCACAGTGTCCATCTCGGGCTCTACCGGATCCTCGCCTTAATTTCCTTGGTAATCAATCTGGCCTGCATCGCCTGGCTGGTGCGCAGGCCACTACAGAATCTGCTGATCGTGTTGCTGCCACTGTCTGCCTCTACGGTATTGATTTCCGCGTTCGCACCACAAACCGGCACAACCCCTGAAGAACTGGGTAACGGCTTGTTGGTGCATATCGCCGCCTCCATCCTGGCGTACGCGGTACTGACGCTGGCGGCCGTGCAAGCCGCCTTGCTCGCCGTACAGGACCGGCAGTTAAAGCAGCACCGGGCCACCGGCATTGTCAGCTTCCTGCCGCCATTACAGCTGATGGAAACCATGCTTTTCGAACTGGTGTGGATGGGAGTGATTCTGCTGAGCATCGCTATTGCTTCTGGCTTCCTGTATGTCGATGACTTCTTTGCCCAGCACCTGGTGCACAAAACCGTACTCACGCTCATCGCCTGGGTGGTTTACTCCACCCTGCTTTGGGGCCGCTACCAGCTCGGCTGGCGCAGCCAAACAGCGGTGCGCTTTACCTTAGGCGGTTTTATTGTGCTTATGCTGGCCTTCCTCGGCTCCAAGCTGGTGCTGGAACTGGTGTTGCAAAGAGGCTAGCCCGCAGGTTTGCCCTGTCGCTGTATCGGTATGTTAGGGTTGCCCCCATACAGCTTTTTGTTCAAGATGCGCAGCTCTTTCATATAAAAGGTTCTCCCCCGCTTTGAACGAAGCCCCGCTGGGTCTCCTCACAGCCTTATTGGTTGTGCTCATTCTTCTCTCAGCTTTCTTCTCCAGCTCTGAAACCAGCATGATGTCGCTTAACCGATACCGGCTGAAACACCTGAGAAAGCAGAAGCATAGAGGTGCACGCCGTGCCAGCAAGCTGCTGGACCGACCGGATCGGCTGATCGGGTTGATTCTGATCGGCAATAATCTGGTCAATATTCTGGCTTCAGCCATCGCTACCGTGATCGCGATACGCTTGTGGGGCGACGCCGGTATCGCCATCGCCACCATCAGCTTGACGCTGATTATTCTGGTCTTCGCGGAAATCACCCCCAAAACGATTGCCGCATTGCACCCGGAGCGCATCGCTTTCCCCGCCAGCGTCATCTTGCTACCGCTGATGAAGGCGATGTATCCCGTGGTCTGGCTGGTGAACGGCGTCACCAACGGTTTGCTGCGCTTGCTGGGCATCGACCCAGGGGCCGCCAAGGAAGAACATGTGTCTTCTGAAGAACTGCGCACAATTGTGACCGAAGCCGGCGCGCTCATCCCCCCGCGCCACCGGGGCATGCTGCTGAACATTCTTGACCTGGAAGAGGTCACCGTCGACGACGTGATGGTGCCGCGCAACGAGGTATACGGCGTTGACTTGGACGACAGCGATGACGACATTCTGCGCTGCCTGCAGGCCACGACCCACACCCGCTTGCCAGTGTGGCGCGATGACATCAACAACATCGTCGGCGTGCTGCATATGCGCAATATCAGCCGCATTATTGATAAGCACGGCCTGGATCGCGGCGCCCTGGAGCGAGAAATAGATACCTCCTACTTCATCCCTGAAAGCACCCCTCTGCACACACAGCTGCTGCACTTTCAGAAGAACAAGCTGCGCCTGGCGATTGTGGTAGACGAGTACGGTGAAGTGAGGGGCATCGTTGGACTGGAGGATATTCTGGAAGAGATTGTGGGCGAGTTCACTTCGCGCATGAGCGACACAGGAGACAGTATCTTTGCCCAGCGCGACGGCAGCTATATTATCGCCGGCAACGCCAACCTGCGTGACGTGAATAAAGCGCTGAACTGGGACTTACCCACGGACGGGCCAAAAACCCTGAGCGGGTTAATTCTTGAATACCTGGAATCCTTTCCCGCAGGCAACGCGTGCCTCGCCATTGCCGGTTATCGACTGGAAATTCTGGAATTGCAAGGCAACGTTGTCCAGTCGGTATTGGCTGCCCCTGTTTCGGCTCAGGGCAAAGGCAAGCGTTAGTGCTTTCGAGCTGCAGAACGGTTTAGCGCAGCTGTACCTTGTCGTCCGCAAGACGGCGCTCTGCCGCCAATTGCAACATCTCGCGTCTCTGCGCTGAGCTGGCCATAAACCAGTCGGTGATTTCAGTGGCGCTGCGATAGCAGCCTACGCAAATATCGTTTTCATCCAACAAGCACACCGAGATGCAAGGGGATGCGGGGTCTGCCTCAGACATTATTCCTGCTCCTGTAGCCCATGCTGAAAGCGCGCCGCGTTCTGCACATAGTGCTGCGCATTAAGCCCAACCGCCGCCTGCTCCTGCTCTGAAAACTGCCGCTTCACTTTGGCCGGGGAGCCAAGCACCAGGCTACCGTCCGGTATTTCCATACCTTCGGTAACCAAAGCACCAGCGCCGATCAGGCAGTTACGCCCCACGTTCGCACCGTTCAAGACAATAGCACCAATGCCCACCAAGGCACCGTCGCCGATGGTGCAACCGTGCAACATGGCTTTGTGCCCAACGGTGACATTGGCTCCCACGATCATGGGGAAACCCGGGTCCGCATGCAGTACCGCACCATCTTGAATATTGCTACCAGCGCCCACTTCAATGCGTTCGGCGTCACCCCGCAACACGCAACTGAACCAGACGCTGCTGTTTTCATGCAGCGTGACATCACCGATGACCGCCGCGTTAGGTGCAATAAAATGGCCGCCACCCACCAGAGTGACCTCCTTCCCATCCAGAGCATATTTCATTCGTTGTCCTCCTTAAAAGTCGACAAATCAAGCTGCGCATGCAAACCCAGGTTCGCCAGAATCAGCAGCGCGCGAGCAGACGTTCCCCATACCGTATCATGCGTTAGTCGAAAATGGGGCACCGGCTGTGAGCGGCCTGTACCGGGTTCCAACAAGTGCTGCACGTGCCAACCTGCAGCGTCGGCAAAACCCGCCAGCGGCGGTAAAAGCAGCTCCGCCACTTCACTCGGGTCGGCACGCAACGGCAAATCGGCGGGAATCACAGCCACGCAGGGGTGAATAGTGTAACCACTGCGCGTCAGCAGCGTAGGCAGCTCACCCAGCGGACACACGCGCTCCGGCGGGCAGCCCACTTCCTCAAAGGCTTCGCGCAACGCGGTATCCCAGGGCCCAACATCCGTAGGCTCGCGCTTACCACCCGGAAACGCCACCTCGCCTGGATGTAATGACAAATGTAGCGCGCGCCGGCCGAGCAGCACGCGCGGCCTGGGCTCATCGGTGAGCGCCACCAACACGCCCGCCTGACGACCGCTACCAGACCACTCTGGGCGCTGCAAGGGTAAACCCTTGCGCAGGCGCTCAAACAACAAGTCTGTACTAGTCACCGGCTATACACCCTCTGCCTGCGCTGCATAAAACTGTGCCGCGAAAACAGCCAGCGTGCCTTGCTCAATCGCCGCACGAATCCCAGCCATATGGTTTTGGTAGTAGCGCAGGTTGTGAATCGTGTTCAGCTGCGACCCAAGTATCTCGTTACACTTATCCAAGTGATGCAGATAAGCACGAGAGAAATTCTGACAGGTATAACAATCGCAACACTCATCCAGTGGCAACGTGCTTGTTTTGTGTCGCGCATTGCGCAGCTTGAGCACACCACGAGAGGTAAAGATAAATCCATTGCGGGCGTTGCGTGTGGGCATGACGCAGTCGAACATATCAATTCCCCTGAGCACGCCCTGCAACAAGTCGGACGGTGTACCCACACCCATCAGGTATCGAGGCTTGTTCTCCGGCAGCCGGTGCTGCAGCGCCTCAAGCACCGTAATCATGTCTTCCTTGGGCTCACCAACAGACAAGCCGCCCACCGCGTAGCCGTCAAACCCGATTGCCTCAAGGCCGGCCAGAGACTCCGCGCGCAGGCCGTCATACATGCCGCCCTGCACAATCCCAAACAGCGCCGCTGCGCTATCCCCGTGCGCCGCTCGGCTACGCTGGGCCCACCGCAAAGAAAGCTCCATGGACGCTCGCGCCTCGTGCTGCGTTGCCGGGTACGGAGTGCATTCGTCAAAGATCATCACGATATCAGAGCCTAGGCTGCGCTGAATCACCATGGACTTCTCGGGGTCGAGAAACACCTTGGACCCATCCACCGGCGACTGGAAGTGCACGCCCTGCTCAGAAATCTTGCGCATCGCACCCAGGCTGAATACCTGAAAGCCGCCGGAATCAGTGAGAATAGGGCCGCCCCAGCCCATAAAATCATGCAGGTCGCCGTGCTGCTCAATAATCGAGGTGCCGGGCCGCAGCCAAAGGTGAAAGGTATTACCCAGAATAATTTCGGCGCCAATCGCCCGAATATCTCGCGGCAGCATCCCCTTGACCGTGCCGTAGGTACCCACCGGCATAAAGGCCGGCGTTTCAACCGTGCCGCG
>JANQUV010000071.1 GCA_030730585.1 Haliea sp. | reverse complement strand
CCCGCGACCCCCGGCGTGACAGGCCGGTATTCTAACCAACTGAACTACCGCTCCAGAACTCTTTCGGTAAATGGTGGGTGGTGACGGGATCGAACCGCCGACCCTCTGCTTGTAAGGCAGATGCTCTCCCAGCTGAGCTAACCACCCCCTAACCGAGAGGCGCATTATAGAGATAAAAAAAAGGCTGTCAAACGTTCCACAATAAAAAGTGAGAGTTTTTTGCAACGCTGAAAAAAGCCGTGTTTGGTAGTACTATTTCGCGTTTCGCCACAAGGGCCAGCGTATGCGCCACGCGCCGTCCATGCCATCAGATTATGGAAACAAAAAGGCCACGCATTATGGAGATTTTCAAGGAGTTTCACTTTGAGGCGGCACATCGGCTGCCCAACGTACCCGCTGGGCACAAGTGCGAACGATTGCATGGGCACTCCTTCCAGGTCAGGCTGGTGGTAACCGGGGAAGCACATGACCCCAGTGGCTGGGTAATGGACTTTGGGGACATCAAGAGTGCCTTCAAACCGGTACTGGAAAGGCTGGATCATTTTTATCTGAATGACATACCGGGGCTGGAGAATCCGACCAGCGAAAATATCGCCCGCTGGATTTGGAATGAACTGAAGCCATCCCTGGAGCAGCTCTCGCAGATTGAGATTCGCGAAACCTGCACCTCGGGCTGCATCTATAGAGGCGAATAGCACACTACTACTTCGGCGTTACATGCCGGTAACATAAGAAATTAATGTTG
This sequence comes from Haliea sp., assembly GCA_030730585.1. Lineage (GTDB taxonomy): Bacteria > Pseudomonadota > Gammaproteobacteria > Pseudomonadales > Halieaceae > Haliea. Next base: position 4,642 of record JANQUV010000071.1, on the reverse strand, counting down.
ACGTTTGGCCAAACGCTACGGGGCAAGGGGTCTTTTCAATGTTGTCTGCGTGTTACCGCCAACGACCCCGGCGGCCTGTTTCCGGCACACTGTATGAGTTACCTTCGGTAGCACAAGCAAAAAGGTTATACACATTGGAGGTGACCCACGTGTTCGCAGCTAGCTTAGCCTCGAAAGCCAATGCACAGCCTCACAAAACAATCTTAACTTGTTGATTTAATTAAATATTTACCGTTTGACTACTTTTTAACCAATCTGTAACATAGCCCCCGGTCATTGGCTTTGAGGCGGCGTTAAACAAATTATACACTGACTTATCCACAGAATCTGTGGAAAAAAGATGAGGGCTAGACACTGTTACTTGACCTGCCGCGCAGCTTGACATGACCATCACGACCTGGCTTTCGCTGCTGGGCATTTGCCAGCTTGGAGCCATGGCCCCAGGGCCCAGCCTCGCCGTGATACTGCGCGCCACGCTGCACAGCGGGCGACAAGGCGGAGTGGCCGCAGCGCTAGCCCACCTTATTAACCGGGCACTCAGCGTCAGCCTTATAGCACTTGGGGCTGCCCTGTTTCTGCGGCTTGGCTGGCAGCGCCTTCAGGCGGGGTGACAGCCTAGTGCAATGTGGCTTCCGGCTCCCGCACGATCACCGCCTGCAAGCGCTTGCCCAGCATAATCACATAGCCTTCATGGCGCTCCACGCCATCAAAGCTGTAATCAAACCGATACTGACGCCACACGCGCCAATGGCGCTGGTCATCGCGGCTCATTGACATCCGGTTGAGGTGGACGCTCTGGTCCAAGAGCTGAAAGTCGTCACGCTTACCGGCCTGCACAACCGCGGCCACCGCCAACTCGCGCACCCGAATAGCACCCAAAAACCAGCCGAACGCCAAGCCGAGTACCATCAGCGCAAACACATCACCCAAGGTGAAGGTCATGGGATACTCGCTCGCTCTTTGTGGGCTTCTAGAGGCCGTCTATCCATCAAGAAATGCGCCGACGTGTTGGTTAAACCGACCAGGTTGCTCCGCGTGCAACCAATGCCCGCAGCCGGCCATGTCGATGATCTCTGCCTGCGGGAACAACTGTTCAATTTGCGGGCGGTAAGCGTCACTTACGTAGTCGGACTCGGTGCCGCGGATAAACAAAGTGCGGCCGTCGAAAGCGGCGGAGGGTTCAGGCGCGGCTCTGAGCGCTGCATATTGTGAGAGCAGCACCGGGTGATTAAAACGCCAGCGGTATACGCCGGCCTCATCGCGTTGCAGGCTCAGCAGTAGAAACTGAATAACACCTTCTTCCCGCAGGTGCTGAGCCATTAAAGTAGCCGCCTCGCTACGGCTGCGGCAGGCCGCTTCAGCGACCGCGCCAATAGCGGCGAACACCGCATCGTGTGAGGGGGGGTAAGCCACAGGCGCTATATCAGCGACCACCAGAGCGTCGACACGGTAAGGCGCTTCGAGAGCCAGCTGCATGGCAACTTTTCCACCCAGTGAATGGCCTACAAAGTGCGCCGTTTCCAGCCCGCGATGCACCATCCATTGCTGCACCGCCTGCGCCAGCTCCGGCAGCGCCATACTGTTGGTCCACGCTGAGCGGCCGTGATTCGGAAGATCAAGGCTGTGCACCCTATAGTCATGCTGCAAGCCCCGGGCCAAGGCTCCGAGATTACTTCCCATACCAAACAAACCGTGCAAAAGCACTACGTCGGGGCCGTCACCTGCCACCGAGTCGAAGACTGCAGCTGCCATTATCGCTGTCTCTCCTGCGAGATTTTGCTACCATGGGGGCACTATAAACGAACTGGAGTGAGTATGCGTTATTTCCGGCGCGTGAGCCGCATTGGCACACTACTATTATTGACCATTGGCCTCGCCGCCTGCGGCGGTGCCACCTATAACCCCACCGTATTTCCCTACGAACTCGACCAGGAACACATGGCCCAGTTGAAGGTCAAGACCGTCGTCATTGCCCATGTCAATCTTGGCGCCCCTTCACGCAGCTATCTGGAAAAAGAAGCGCCGCGTATTGACGGCATGGTAGCCACCTACCTCAAAAATGAAGGTTACAAGGTTGTCCCACAACGAGAATTCACGCAACACTGGAACACCGCCGTGCGCGCCTACGGGGACCCCGTGGATCCTACAACCGGGCGCATGAACATGAACACCTTTATACAAATTATGCAGAGCGTACGCGACCAGCTGCGCGAAACAACGGATGTCGACGCCATCGTATTTACCGATTTGTTGGAGTCAGAAGTGCCGTTTTCTTCAGGGCTGCAGCGTGTTGCGCGTTGGCATGGCGTCACGCGCAAGCCCTCGATGCAAGGCCCAGGTAGCGGCGTGTCCACAGATTTTGACTGGAACCAGGGTGCAGCGGTCGCCTCCCTGCAAATCAGCATCTACGACATGGAACTCAAGCGCCTGTTCGCAAGCGTCGGTGGCCTGGACGTCACCGACGCTATTGATGCCCGTTCTTCCGGTGGCCGTTTTGTGCGGCGTCGCAACATTCTGGAAAGTGATTCTTTCGTCAACGAGGGTATTGCCCTGGCGCTTCACCCCTTCGTGGAAATGGAAAAGTGGCCCGGCAATCCCTGAGCCAGAAACACCGACACCGCTGCTAGCTAGCCAGAGCACGGCTGAAGTCCAAGCTTCTCGTTCCAGCCGTGCTTTGGCTCCCTGGCGGTGACCTCTGCTGCGGCTATCCGGCGGCAGCGTAACTGCCTTTAGTCCTCAAACGTCGCCTGTTGCCGCGTTGCCTGAGCGCTAACCCCCGCCATTAAATCCACTTGGCTGAGCATGCCGGCATTCCAGGTGGCAATGTAATTCAGGCCATCCTGGACACTGTGATCACGAGTATAAAGGATCATTTCCTTGGTGCCGCGCACCGCCAACGGCGATTTGCTGGCAATACTGCGCGCAATCTCCGTGACTTCCCGCAACAGCGTTTCCTGATCCGGGAACACGCGGTTAACAAAGCCAATTTCCCGCGCCTCATGGGCGCCTAGGTTGCGCCCGGTATACGCCAATTCGCGCACAATACCGTCGGCCACCAGCTTTGGCATGCGCTGCAAGGTGCCAACATCGGCCGTCATACCGATATCGATTTCGCGGATCGCAAACCACGCATCTTCAGTTGCGTAACGCATGTCGCAGCAGCACACCAAATCGACTCCGCCGCCGATGCAGGTGTTGTGGATTGCAGCCAAAACAGGTTTCCTGCAACGCTCAATCGCGCTCAGGTTATCCTGCATACGCAGTACATTACGGCGAAACTCGTCTGACTGCCGCGCCGGGTCGCTGGACGCGCCCTTCAGTTCGCTGAACATCGCAAGGTCCAGCCCGGCACAAAAGTGTTTGCCGTTGCCTGACAGAATCACCACACGCACCTCGGGTGCCGCATCCAGCCATTCAAAGCAGGTTTGCAGTTCGGGCCACATCACTGTGTTCATCGAATTGGCTTTTTCAGGCCGATTCAGGGCAACGGTGGCAACATGGTCTTGTATGCTCAATGCCAGTGTCTGAAAATCAGGTATTGCCATGGCAACTTCACTCCTGTCAAAAAATAGCGCAGGTTCTACCAGCGGTTAACGAAATCCGCGGTCTTCAGCACCGGTAAATTTTTTGCATTGCCTTCGCGGGTCCCCAAGTACAGGAAAGCAATCACTTCCTCGCTACTCTCCAGCCCCAGCGCGGCGCCCACATAGGGGTCAGAGGCCGCGCTACCCGTGCGCCATATTCCGGCATAGCCCAGTGCTTCGGCGGCTAGCAGTGCCGCATGTGCCGCACAACCTGCAGACAAGCGCTGTTCCGAAAATGGAACCTTGGGATGCTCTTGCAGGCGCGCAACCACCACCAATAGCAAGGGTGCCCGCATTGGGGACACGCGCGTCTTTTCCCGGATCACAGCGTCCACACCTGGATCACGCTGCAGCAAACACCTTTCCAGCACTCCGCCGAAATCCTCCCGGCGCTCGCCTTCAATGACAATAAAACGCCAGGGACGCAACCAGGCGTGGTCTGGCGCGCGCAGTGCAGCTTGCAGGATTTGCTCCAGGTCGTCACCCGACGGCGCGGGCACGGTCAGGCGCGCAGCAGAATTACGCGTTTGGAGATTGTGCAGCGTGGTGTGCATTGGCCAACTCGAGCAACTTTTCAATGCGACACATGATAACAGACTACGCCAACACGCCTACCCGTAGTTGGACTACGCTGGGGGATTATGGGGTGCTTTTTGCGCACACTCGGGTTAACATTTAACTGCACATGTGTCAGGTGTAAACTTGCGGCTCTGCACCGCTTAAAACCGGTAATAATTCAGTTGTGCAGCACGCCTAAACACACGACACTTTGGCATGAAAACAACAACGTAGCGCTAACAGGGGGAAATGCGCCCACGGCACGAAACACACTACACCGCTTAGTAATAACCATAAGGAGTTACCCGCATGAAACGTACACACTCACCCCAGTTTATGAAAAAGAGCCCACTTGCGATTGGCGTCTCAGCGCTACTTGGCACGGTGATGGCCACATCGTTTTCTACCGTGGCACAAGGCCAGGAAGAAGCGCGCCGTAGCACCTCCGCCCTGCTGGAAGAAGTCGTCGTAACAGCACGCAAGCGCGAAGAAGGCTCACA
>JANQUV010000070.1 GCA_030730585.1 Haliea sp. | reverse complement strand
CTGCGACCACCACACCCCCAGTGTGGTGCGCTACCAGGCTGCGCTACGCCCCGAGAAGTCGCGAATGCGAGGCCGGCATTATACTGAATGGGGCCCTGATAACAAGCTTATTTGCCCGGAGCGAGCACCTTCAGCACGTCTTCCAGTTCTTCAATGGTCTCTTTGATCACCGCCTGCATGTCCAGTTGCACTGCATCGGGTTCTTCAGTGGTCATGCGCTGACGCGCGCCGCCAATGGTGTAGCCCTGATCGTACAGCAGACTGCGGATTTGGCGGATGGTCAGCACGTCTTCGCGCTGATAGTAGCGGCGGTTACCGCGGCGCTTGACCGGCTTGAGCTGTGGGAATTCCTGTTCCCAATAGCGCAACACATGAGGCTTTACAGCACACAGCTCGCTCACTTCGCCGATGGTGAAATAGCGCTTCCCGGGGATGGCCGGCAATTCGTTATTGTGACTCGGTTCCAGCATGTTCTTCTACTCGCGCCTTCAACTTTTGCCCAGGACGGAAGGTGACTACCCGCCGCGCTGAAATTGGAATTTCTTCCCCGGTCTTGGGATTACGACCGGGACGCTGGCTTTTGTCGCGCAGGTCGAAATTGCCAAAGCCCGAAAGCTTCACCTGCTCGTTGCCCTCCAGACTGGCGCGAATTTCCTCAAAAAACAGCTCCACAATTTCCTTGGCCTCACGTTTGTTGAGCCCAAGCTCTTCAAACAGGCGTTCGGCCATTTCGGATTTGGTGAGAGCTGTCATCGTCGTTACAGCGCCTGGTTCCTGAGCTCAGCATTATAGTTTTTTTCCAAGGAATCAATCACTTGATTCATGGACTGGTTAACCACATCGTCGCTTAGAGTGCGCGATTGATCTCTGAAAGTCAAACCAAATGCAAGGCTTTTTCTTTTAGGATCAATACCTTTGCCTTCATAGACATCAAACAACCTTAACTGACGCAGGTAAGCCCCTGCCGCCGCTGTCACATCCTGCATGAGCTCTGCGGCCGGTACGTGCTTGTCGACAATAATCGCAATATCACGGCGCACCTCAGGGAAGCGCGACAACTCGCTGAATACCGGTAGCTGTGCCGCCAGCAGGGCATTGAGGTCCAGCTCACAGGCCAGTACCGGGCCGGCGATATCCAGCGCACCCAGTACGTCAGGGTGCAGGGCTCCAACAATCCCCACTTGCTCACCGTTACGGCTGATGGCTGCCGTCTGCCCTGGATGCAATGCCGGGTGCGTCGCTGCGGCAAATGTAAACTGCTCCGCACAACGGCCCAGGCCCAGCAGGCTCTCGATATCGCCCTTGATGTCGTAGAAATCAGCCGCACTGGAGGTCACCGACCAGGACTCGTCGAAACGGCGACCACTGATCACCAGGCCCAGCGAAGGCGTTTGGCGCAAACCCTGGAGCCCGTTTCCTTCCGGGCCGGGGAGAAAACGCAGGCCGGTCTCAAACAGGCGAACACGCGGCTGCTGCCGATGGGCGCTGCGCTGCACGGCGCTGACCAGCCCGGGCAGAAGGCTGCTGCGCATTACCGCCATCTCGGCGGAAATAGGGTTCTGCAGCGCAATGGGCGTAACCTCAGGATCGAACAGCTGCTGCAGTTTACGATCTACGAAGCTGTAGGTGATGGCCTCGCGATAGCCGCGGGCGCTCAGGTGACGGCGCACACCGCGCAGGGAAAGGCGCGTCTCGGACTGCGCCGGGATCACCAGATCTGCCTGTACATGGCTCACTGGCAAACGGTTATAGCCATAAACCCTCGCCAGCTCCTCCAGCACATCTGCCTCAATACTGATGTCAAAACGCCAGCTGGGCACGCTACAACGCCACCCGTCATCAATAGCCGATACGCCCAGCCCGAGGCCTGTCAGAATGCGTTCGACTTCGGCGTCAGCCATTTCAAAACCGAGCAGGCGAAGGATGCGCGCGCGGCGCAGTACAACATCGGGCCTCTCGGGCAGGTGCGCCGCGGAAACGCTTTCAGTCACCGGGCCCGCTTCGCCCCCCACAACGTCAAGGATGAGCTGGGTGGCCCGTTCCAGCGCGCGGCGCTGCAAAGCAAAGTCAACTCCGCGCTCGAAGCGGTGCGAGGAGTCCGTATGCAAACCGTAGCGGCGCGCCTCACCCGCCAGCTGCCCTGGCGAGAAAAATGCCGACTCTAGAAACAGGTGCCGGGTGCTCTCTCCCACCGAGCTAGGCTCGCCACCCATAATGCCCGCCATTGCCAGCGGGCCGCTGTGATCTGCAATCACCAGTGTATCGGCGCTTAACTCCACCGTTTGCCCGTCCAGCAGCTGCAGGGACTCACCGGCTCGCGCCGTGCGCACGATGATTCCCTCATGCAGCTTGCCCAGGTCGAAAGCGTGCATTGGTTGGCCGAGTTCAAGCAGGACGTAATTGGTGACGTCCACCACCGCATCAATGCTGCGCAAGCCGCAGCGACGCAGCTTCTCCTGCAGCCAGAGTGGCGAGGGGCGCGAGACATCTACATTGCGGATCACGCGCCCTGCATAGCGCGGGCAACGCTCTGGCGCCTCAAGGGTCACCGTCAGCGAATCGGCAATGGTTGCCGGCACCGGGTCACAGGGTACGGCAACAACCGGCAGGTTGTTGAGCAACCCCACTTCACGGGCGATGCCCGCAATTCCCAGGCAATCTGCCCGATTGGGCGTGAGGCCAATTTCGATCAGATTATCGTCAAGCTGCAGGTAGTCACGCAAATCAGCGCCCACCGGCGCATCTGTGGGAAGCTCCATCAGGCCCTCGCTGGCATCGGAAAGCCCCAACTCGGCTTCCGCGCACAACATGCCCCGCGACTCAACCCCACGCAGTTTGGCTTTCTTGATTTTAAAGTCGCCCGGGAGCACCGCACCTACCTGCGCCAGAGGCACCTTGATGCCAGCGCGGGCATTGGGTGCGCCACAGACGATCTGCACCGTTTCCGCACCCGCATTGACGGTACACACACGCAGCTTGTCGGCATCGGGGTGCTGCACGGCTTCCACGATTTCGGCGACGATCACACTACTGAAGTGCCCCGCCACCGGGTCAACGGCGTCAACTTCCAGCCCGGCCATGGTGATCTGGTGCGCCAGTTCATCGGTCGAAAGCGCAGGGCTCACCCATTCCCGGAGCCATTGTTCACTGATTTTCACTGATCGATTCTCCGTGGTCTGCTAGAACTGCTCAAGGAAGCGCAGGTCGTTCTCGAAAAACAGGCGCAGGTCGTTCACGCCATAGCGCAACATCGCAAGGCGCTCCACCCCCATGCCGAAGGCAAAACCGGTAAAGCGCTCGGGGTCGATACCCGACCCCTCCAGCACCCGAGGGTGCACCATGCCGCAACCCATCACCTCAAGCCAGCCGGTCTGGCTGCACACACGGCAGCCGGCACCTGCACAGTTCACGCATTGGATATCCACTTCAGCCGAAGGCTCGGTGAACGGAAAATAAGAGGGGCGAAAGCGGACTGAGAGGTCCTTCTCGAAGAACACGCGCAGGAAATCTTCAATCAGGCCCTTGAGATCGGCAAAACTGGAACGCTCATCCACCAGCAAGCCTTCGACCTGGTGGAACATCGGCGTATGAGTGAGGTCGGAGTCGCAACGGTAGACCCGTCCCGGGCAAATCACCCGCAGCGGCGGCTGATTGTTCTCCATCACCCGCACCTGCACGGGCGAGGTGTGGGTACGGAGCACCGTGGTCGGGTCGACGTAGAAGGTGTCGTGCATCGCGCGGGCCGGGTGGTGGGCCGGAATGTTCAGTGCTTCAAAGTTGTGGTAATCGTCCTCGATCTCGGGGCCCTCGACCACTTCGAACCCGACTGCCGCAAAGAAGTCCTCCATACGTTCAATAGTTCGGGTCACGGGGTGGATGCCCCCGATGCTCTGGCCACGGCCGGGCAGCGTCACGTCGAGAGTTTCCCGTCCAAGCTGCTCGGCGAGTGCCGCGGCTTCCAGTGCGGCCTTGCGCTCGTTGATCAGCGCCTGCAGCTCCTGTTTGACTACATTGATTCTGGCGCCTGCCGCCGGCCGCTCTTCCGCGGAAAGCTGGCCGAGGCCTTTGAGCAGTTCGGTAACGCGCCCTTTCTTGCCGAGGAAGTCGACGCGCAACTGCTCAAGAGCCGCACTGTCGGCGGCACTGGCAACGGCGTTTTTGGCCTCTTCAGCCAGAGGTGTCAAGTTGTCCATGTGTTCTTCATTCCGTTGTTAATATGTTCATAACCTGCGATCCCGAGCCGGGCGCGGTTAGTGCGGCGCGTGATGGCGGGCTCCGGCGGGCCGTCAGCGACATGGATGTCGCTGTCGAGCCTACAGGGATGTACTTGCGGCGAGTCCGCTGGAGCCCGCCATCACGCGCCAAACGACGACTCCACTACCAAGATACAAATGCAACAGCCTTCGGTAGCGCTCAACACCTGCGCCACCCTACAAGCAAAAAAGGGAAAGAGCTCCGCCCTTTCCCTTTCCTGGTCTCACACATGTCACCAGCGAGCCGCGCAAGCGGCAGGGTGGGCTTAGGCCAATGCGGCCTTAGCTTGCTCCACAATCGCTGCAAAAGCCGGCTTATCATGCACCGCCAGGTCCGACAGGACGCGACGATCCAAGCCGATATCGGCTTTCTTCAGGCCATTGATCAGGCGGCTGTAGCTCAGGCCGTTCGCACGGGACTGGGCATTGATACGCGTAATCCACAGCGCGCGGAACTGACGCTTGCGCTGACGACGGTCACGGTATGCATACTGGCCGGCCTTGGTAACAGCCTGCTTGGCAACACGAAACACACGGCTGCGGGCACCATAGTAACCCTTGGCCTGTTTTAAGATCTTCTTGTGACGGCGATGTGCCGTTACACCACGTTTTACGCGAGGCATAGTCTACTCCTAAGGTCAGATGGTTAAGCGTCAGCAGGCCCGCATCATGCGGTCTACGTGCACCTTGTCGCTGGCGTGAACCATAGAGGTTCCACGCAGCTGGCGCTTGCGCTTAGTGGTCATCTTGGTCAGGATATGGCTCTTATAAGCGCTTTTACGCTTATAACCACCAGCCGTTTTCTTGAAACGCTTGGCTGCCCCGCTGTGAATTTTTGCTTTTGGCATCGTCAGATACTCCGCATTGGTATCAATAAAAAGTGAAGAAAGAAGGCATTCACAGGCCCTAGTTCTTCTTCTTGGGTGCGATCACCATGGTTAACTGCCTGCCTTCCATTTTCGGGAATTGCTCGACAGCGCCCAATTCGGCCAGATCAGCTTCTACTCGTTTGAGTAGCTCCATGCCGATTTCCTGGTGAGCCATTTCACGACCGCGAAACCGCAGCGTAACCTTGGCCTTATCGCCTTGCTCCAGAAAACGCACCAGGTTGCGTAGTTTTACCTGGTAGTCTCCTTC
>JANQUV010000069.1:20659-27284 GCA_030730585.1 Haliea sp. | reverse complement strand
GTGGGCAATTTTGCTCATTGCATCAACTCCAGATGGCAAAGTTCAATCAATTATCAGGGGTGGCAGCTGCTTGACCAGCCTGTCGACGGCCTGCACCTGGGCCAAAAATGGCTCCAACTGATGCAGCGCCAATGCACTGGGGCCGTCGCACAGAGCACGCGAAGGCTCCGGGTGAGCCTCAAGAAACAGCCCAGCTAAACCCAAGGCCATGCCTGCTCGCGCCAACTCCAACACTTGCGCGCGGCGGCCACCGGAAGCTGCGCCGGAGGGGTCGCGGCACTGCAGCGCGTGAGTGACATCAAAGATCAGCGGGCGGTTGTCGCAGGCCTGCTTCATCACGCCAAAACCGAGCATATCGACCACGAGATTGTCGTAGCCAAAATTGCTGCCGCGCTCGCAGATAAGCAGGCGGCCGTTGCCACATTCGACAAACTTATCGACCACGTTGGACATCTGAGAGGGGCTGAGAAACTGGGGTTTCTTGATGTTGATGATTGCACCAGTGGCCGCCATCGCAGCCACCAGGTCAGTCTGGCGCGCGAGAAACGCAGGCAGCTGAATAATGTCGCAGACTTCTGCCACGGGCGCAGCCTGCTCTGGAGCATGCACATCGGTGATCAGTGGCACACCGAATTCCGCTTTGACCGCAGCCAGTATCGCCAGGCCCTCGTCCAAACCCGGGCCCCGAAAGGAATGTATTGAGGAACGATTGGCTTTGTCGAATGAAGCCTTGAAAACCAGAGGAATGGACAAGCGCTGGCAGACAGACACATAGTGATCCGCCACGCGCAGCGCAAAGTCCCGGCTTTCCAGCACGTTGACGCCGCCAAACAGCACAAACGGCTCGCTATTACCGATAGAGATGGCGCCCAGCTGCTCTATGCGTACGCTCATTATCGGCACCCCTGTGCCCAATCAGGCCTGAGCATGGGCCAACGCGGCCTCGACATAGCTGGTGAACAGCGGATGGCCGCCGCGCGGCCTCGAGGTAAATTCCGGGTGAAACTGGCAGGCAATGAACCAGGGGTGATCCGGCAACTCAATCATCTCCACCAACGCATTGTCGGCAGACCAGCCACCGACCCGCACGCCGGCGGCGGTTAACTGAGGCACGTAGTTGTTGTTGATTTCGTAACGGTGACGATGACGTTCCACCGCCGTGTCATGACCATAAATGGCACGCACCTGAGAATCCGGCTGCAGGTAGCAGGTTTGCGCACCCAGGCGCATGGTGCCACCCAAGTCGGAGCTTTCGTCACGCTGCTGCGTGGACCCATCGGCATTTTGCCACTCGGTAATGAGCGCCACGATAGGATGCGGCGTAGAGGGCTCCATCTCAGTGGAGTTCGCGCCGGCCAGCCCCACCACATGACGTGCGTACTCAATGAGTGCCACGTGCATGCCGAGGCAGATGCCGAGGAATGGCACGCGGTTTTCACGAGCGTAGCGCACCGCAGTAATTTTGCCCTCAACCCCTCGGTCCCCGAAGCCGCCAGGCACTAAAATGGCATCGGCGCCGGCCAACACTGAAGTGCCGTGACGTTCAATATCCTCGGCGTCGATGTAATCGATTTTGACATCAACCAGAGCCTGCAAACCGGCATGTTTCAGCGCTTCGTTCAGCGACTTGTAGGCGTCGAGCAGATCCATGTACTTGCCGACCATGGCAATGCGCACGCTGCCGCGCTTTTCGCTGAACTCGCGACGCAACACATCGTCCCATTCCGCGAGGTCGGCCGGCGGGCAATCGAGCTTGAAGCGCTCAACCACGAATTCATCCAGGCCATAGGCGTGCAGCATGCCGGGGATACGGTAAATGGAGTCGACATCCAGCAAAGGAATCACCGCGCGCTCTTCCACGTTAGTGAACAGGGAGATTTTCTTGCAGGCACTTTCTTCAATCGGCACCGAACAACGGCAGAGCAGAATGTCTGGCTGCAGGCCGATAGAGCGCAGCTCTTTCACCGAGTGCTGGGTAGGCTTGGTCTTGATCTCACCGGCGGTGGCAATGTAGGGCACCAGCGTCAGATGCATTAGCAAAGCGCGGCTGGAACCTACCTCTACGCGCAACTGGCGAGCCGCTTCGAGGAAGGGCAAACTTTCGATGTCGCCTACCGTACCGCCGATTTCAACAATTGCCACGTCGGCATCACCGGCACCGAGGATCACCCGGCGCTTGATCTCGTCGGTAATGTGCGGAATCACCTGCACCGTCCCGCCCAAATAGTCACCCCGGCGCTCCTTTTTCAGAACGGTATTGTAAACCCGGCCGGTGGTGAAGTTGTTGGTGCGCTTCATGGTGGTGTGCGTGAAGCGCTCATAGTGCCCCAGATCAAGGTCCGTTTCGGCACCGTCGTCAGTGACGAACACCTCGCCGTGCTGGAACGGGCTCATCGTCCCGGGGTCGACATTAATGTAAGGGTCGAGTTTCAGCAAGGTGACCTTGATGCCACGCGCCTCGAGCACCGCTGCGAGCGATGCCGCTGCAATCCCTTTGCCCAAAGAAGAAACCACACCACCGGTGACGAAGACATAACGCGTCATGCAAAGCCTATCTGTACGCTGTGAACAAGGGCATCACGGGGCCGGCAGGCGGAGGCAAAAACGCTGCATCCAAGGCCCACAAGACCTGCAAAAAGATGGGAAATCAGGGTACCAGAAAGGCCTTGTGAGCTCAATCCGCTGTAGCGACTGTATTTCGTGTCCAGCGCACCCGCCAGGCAGCGGCACCGCCCTCGGGCGCAAGCCAAGGGCCGTCACACAGCCAGAGATCCGCCACGGCTACCAGCACGCCGTCCAGATAGAGCAAAGGAATGTGCTCACGCCACCATGGCGGAATGGCTTCGTCCTGTAATAGTGTCTTCAGACGCCGGTTGCCGGCGCGGCCAGGCAGGCGGCAGCGCTCACCGCCGTGACGCCACTCCACCGTCAGTGCCTCGCCCTGCGCAAGCAGTAATCCCGGTTTTTCCCTCGCCGGCTCAAGCTGCAAGCGGCCACCATCCGCGAGCAGCAGATCACCACCCGGCGCAAGCCGCGTGCCGGCTTTGTCCCGCTCGTTAATGCAGGGCAACAGAAACACACCCTCCCCGAAACGGCGCAAACTCTGCCCACGCCAAGCCAGCAGTGGGCTGCCACCTCCGCGGCGGAGCTGGCGCAGAAACTCTGCCAGCATTTCCGTGGGAGGCAGCGGCAGCCGCAGGCCCAGCAGCCAGTTACGCAGTGCCATCGCGGCCGTCGCTGCAGGCAGCGCAAGCAGGTCATCCACTGCAAGCCCGGGGTCATCGAGCACACTGGAAAGCCGCCGCGGCGCGGGTAGCAGGCTATCAAGGACGCTTTCCGCCACGCCCAGCTGGTGCGCAGAACGCACCACGCTGCCCCGGTATCCCGGCCAGCGCTGTGCCATTGCCGGCAACACTGTATGGCGCAGGTAGTTGCGGTCCAGTGAGGTGTCGGTGTTGGAGGGGTCATCAACCCAGCTAAGCGTATGCGCAGCAGCGTACGCCGCCAGAGCGCTGCGCGGCATTTCAAGCAACGGCCTGGCCAGCTGCCCTCGGCCCAGGGTACGCTGGGCGGGCATGCCCTGCAAACCACGCAGGCCAGCGCCACGCAACCAACGCAGCAAGACGGTTTCTACCTGGTCATCCTGGTGGTGGGCGAAGAACATGACATCACCCGCGGCGACAATCGACTCCAGCGCCGCGTAACGTGCCTCGCGAGCAGCCGCCTCTAGCCCGGCACCCGCTTGACACACGGTCACCGTGCGCACCTCAAGCGGCACATCTAATTGAGCACAGAACACTTCCGCCTGCCGCTGCCAGTCGTCCGCCGCGGGGTGTAGCTGGTGATTAATGTGAATAGCCAGAAGCGTTGGCGTTACCCCGCTGGAACTCTGCGCGCAAAGCGCATGTAACAAAACAGCGGAATCCAGCCCACCGCTGAATGCCACCAGCCAGCGCGAGGCCGCGCGCCACGGCGCCAGTGCGGCGTCCAGCGCGCCACTGTCAAACGAAGTCAGGTAGGGCGTCACAACACCGGGCTGACTTACGGTCAGTTGCCGTAGGACATCAGGCGCTGGTAACGCTGCTCAAGCATATCCTCGACTGAGGACTGCTCAAGGCGGTCGAGCTCCTTGATCAGGTGAGCCTGAATGCGTTCGGCCATCAAGTCGACATTGCGGTGCGCGCCGCCCATAGGCTCAGGGATAGTGGCATCGACGATGCCCAGATCCTGCAACACCTTGGAGGTGACGCCCATGGCAGCCGCCGCTTCCGGCGCATTCGCCGTGCTTTTCCAAATAATGTTGGCACAGCCTTCCGGGGAAATAACGAAGTAGGTCGCGTACTGCAGCATCGCGAGGTGGTCACCCACGCCGATCCCCAGTGCCCCGCCCGAGCTGCCCTCGCCTATCACCACGCACACAATCGGCGTGGCCAAGCGTGACATTACCGCCAGGTTTTGCGCGATGGCTTCGCTGATGCCGCGCTCCTCGGAGTCAATGCCCGGGTACGCTCCGGGAGTGTCGATGAGCGTAACCACCGGCATTTTGAAACGTTCGGCCATGGACATTAACCGCAATGCCTTGCGATAACCTTCCGGCTTGGGCATGCCAAAGTTGCGCAACACTTTGTCTTTTACCGCCCTGCCCTTTTCCTGGCCGATAACCATGACCGGGCGACCGTTAAGGCGCGCTGTGCCGCCAACAATCGCGCGATCATCGCCAAAGTGGCGATCACCATGCAGCTCATCGAAGTCGGTAAACACGCGGGAAATATAATCCAGGGTATAGGGGCGCCGCGGATGGCGCGCGACCTTGACGATGTCCCAAGGGCTCAGGTTGGCGTAAATCTTTTCCGTAAGTTTGGTGCTTTTTTCACGCAGTGTGCGAATTTCTTCGCTGATATTGATGTCAGCATCAGTCCCCACAAGCTGCAGCTCTTCGATCTTGACCTCAAGCTCGGCAATGGGCTGTTCAAAATCAAGGTAATTGGGGTTCATGCGCCCTCGGACTCAGCTGTTCACAAGCGCGCAGTGTACAAAATTAATCCAGCACACACCAATTCTCGGCCGGCCAACGTGCAAAACAGCCCAGGCCGGCCCATGGCCTAACCGCCAACCAGGCTGATCATCACGCCCGCCGCCACCGCAGAGCCAATAACCCCGGCCACGTTAGGGCCCATTGCGTGCATTAGCAGGTAGTTGCTGGGGTTCGCCTCCAGACCCAAACGATTGCTGACCCGCGCCGCCATCGGCACAGCGGACACGCCCGCCGAACCAATCAAAGGGTTAAGGGGATGGCTTCCAAACCGGTTCATTAACTTGGCAATCAGTACGCCAGAGGCCGTCCCGATTGCAAACGCGAGCACGCCGAGCAGCATGATGCCGAGGGTCTCAATATCGAGGAACTTGTCGGCAACTAGCTTCGAGCCCACCGACAACCCGAGGAAAATCGTAGTGATATTGATTAACGCGTTCTGAGCGGCGTCGCTCAGGCGCTTCACCACACCGCACTCCTTCATCAGGTTGCCGAAACAGAACATACCCAGCAGGGGCGCGGCCGCCGGCAGCAGCAGCGCTACCAGAATAAGCAGCATCAGCGGAAACACGATTTTTTCCCGCTGCGACACCTCACGCAACTGCGTCATGACAATTTCCCGCTCGGCCTGGGTGGTGAGCGCACGCATGATGGGTGGCTGGATCAGCGGCACCAGAGCCATATAGGAGTACGCAGCCACTGCGATCGCGCCGAGCAGATCAGGCGCCAACAGGCTGGCAACGTAAATCGCGGTGGGACCGTCAGCGCCGCCGATAATACCGATGGCAGCAGCATCGGCCAAACTGAAGTCCATGATACCCAGCGAACTCAAGCCCACGGCACCCAACACGGTAACGAAAATACCAAACTGTGCGGCAGCGCCCAGGAACAGCGTACGCGGGTTGGCCAACAGCGGCCCAAAATCGGTCATCGCGCCAACGCCCATAAAGATCACCAAAGGCGCGACGCCACTCGCAATGGAGACTGTGTAAAACGTGTATAGCATGCCGTTGCCGAACCCTGCGGCCTCGGCGGCGCTCGCGGCCGCGTGCTGGGCAGGCAACGCCGCCATGCCCAGCGCGTGCAATAGTGATTCGGCGTCACTGGCCACCGCCTGCCCCAGCACGCGGGCCATCTCCGCCAGCACAACAGGGTCGCCGCTGTGCAGAGCGTTTTCCGCTGCTGAATAAGCCAGGCCAGCACCCGGAATGTTGGCCAGTACACCACCAAACCCAATCGGCACCAGCAACAGGGGTTCGAACTGCTTGCGGATGGCCAGAAACAGTAGGCCCAGGCCAATCAGGATCATCACCACCTGGCCCGGCTGGAAATGGGCCAGCCCGGTGGAATCCCACAGACGCAGCAAATTATCCATGGCGGTCAGGCCAATGTAATCAAAGTGTCGCCAACCGCGACGACATCACCCGCCTTGACCTCTACGCTCGCCACCTTGCCGTCCTGCGGCGCGCGCACTTCCGTCTCCATTTTCATGGCTTCGAGCAGCACGATCACCTGCCCCGCAGACACCGTGTCGCCCACCTGCACACTCACCTTGAAAATGTTTCCGGCCAGCGGCGCTGGCACCGGAGCGGC
>JANQUV010000069.1:6941-20559 GCA_030730585.1 Haliea sp. | reverse complement strand
GGCGAGTGGCCATAGGTCATCGACATCGACGAGATGGAAGTGTCCACATTGTCGATACCCGCCTCCACGCACTTGAGTATTGTTGCGGTCGACAGGCCGGTGGTGGCATGGCACTGCATGTGGATAGGAATGTTGCAACTTTCCTTAAGCCGGCGCACCAGTTCATAGCCCACGTAAGGGCGCAGCAGCCCCGCCATGTCCTTTATCGCAATAGAATCGGCACCCATATCCTCAATGCGCTTACCCTGATCCACCCAGCCGTCCAAGGTGTGCACAGGGCTCAGGGTGTAGGAGATCGTTCCCTGGGCATGGCGTTCCACTGCCTTTACCGCCCTTAGCGCCACCTCGATATTGCGCATGTCGTTCATGGCATCGAACACGCGAAACACATCGACACCGTTGATGGCAGCACGCTCCACAAAGCGCTCTACCACGTCATCGGCGTAGTGGCGATAGCCGAGAATGTTCTGGCCACGCAGCAGCATCTGCTGGCGCGTATTGGGCATCGCTTTCTTGAACTCGCGAATGCGCTCCCAGGGATCCTCGCCCAAGTAGCGAATACAGGCATCGAACGTTGCGCCGCCCCAGGTTTCCACGGACCAGAAACCCACGGTATCCAGCTCTGCAGCCACCGGCAGCATGTCCGCGAGGCGAACCCGGGTAGCCAGCAGCGACTGATTGCCATCACGCAGCACTACGTCGGTAATGCCCAAGGGGCGTTTATTGTCAGCCATGCGGTTTCAATCTCCCGGGAGAAGGCTCAGCCATTGCGGTGACGTTTGCGGTGCTGATGCACAGCCGCAGCGATAACCGCGCTTCGCTGCGCATCGACTGTCGGCCCTGACGTACGGGGAGCTACCGGGCTGCGCCCTTGCCGCGCGGGCTGGGCCGGCACGGCCTCGGGGAAAAAGCGCTGAATCACGCGTGACGCCAGGCCAATGGCCAGCACCAGCAGTGAAAGAAATATCACCACGGTACTGACGCCAAACAGCATCAACTCTACACCCTGCATGAAAAGCTCGTCTTCGCGCAAAACCGCTTCCTGATTCAGTTTCTCGTTGCATCATAAATCATCTTGGCAGCGAGGTGCCAACGGGTAAATCGCTCCTTTACCTGAGCCAGCGGGCTTAACCCCGAAAGCCTGCAAATGTATACTGTCGCGTTAAACGGAGACCTAATGTGCGACTCATTCTCGCCCCCATGGAAGGCGTTATCGACGCCAGCATGCGCGCTTTGCTGACAGAGCTGGGCGGGCTGGATCGCTGTGTGACGGAGTTTGTGCGCGTCAGCGACCGCCTGCTGCCACCGCGCGTGTTCCATCGCCTGTGCCCAGAATTGCGCGAGGGTGGCCAGACGTCATCCGGCGTACCGGTTTTCCTGCAGTTGCTGGGCGGGCAAGCGCAGCCGATGGCGGACAACGCCGCAAGGGCGGCGGAACTCGGTGCCCCCGGAATCGACATCAACTTTGGTTGCCCGGCGAAAACCGTCAACCGGTCCGACGGCGGTGCGATATTGCTGCGCGAACCGCTGCGGGTGGGCGCCATCGCGGCAGCCGTGCGCCGGGCGGTGCCGGCCAGCATTCCGGTGACCGCCAAGATTCGCCTGGGTTTTGAGGACCGGTCGCCCTTTTTGGATAATGTGCGCGCACTGGCCGATGCCGGCGTGGACGAGCTCGCCATCCATGCCCGCACTCGCAGCGATGGCTACAAGCCACCGGCCTGGTGGGATGAAATTGCGCGGGCGGTTGAACTGGTGGATTTTCCGGTGATCGCCAACGGCGAAATCTGGAGCCCGGACGACAGCCGGCGCGCCCGTGCTGCGAGCCACTGCGCAGACCTGATGCTGGGCCGCGGTGTGCTGTGCAGGCCGGACCTGCCCAGGCTGGTACGAGCAACGATTGATGGCATCGACGCCCCGGCACTACGCTGGCTGGACATATCAGAGTTGCTGCAGGTTTTCGCCCAACAGAAGCGTCTGCACTGCGCCGAGCGCCACGCAGCCGGGCCGGTCAAGCAATGGTTGGGCTACCTGCGTCACTATTATCCTCAGGCCGCAGCACTCTTTGCTGACGCCAAACGGCTCACGGACCCGGAGGCGATCTGCGCGGCCATTAGCGCACACACGCCCACACGAACCGAAGATCACACCATCGCCGTTGCCGCCTGAGCCCGCCCAATTCGCACAAAAGGTTAACGCTATGCCCAACACCGCATTTATCACTGGCGCCACCTCCGGCTTTGGCCGCGCCTGCGCGCGCCGTTTCGCCAACGCTGGCTGGAACCTCGTTCTCAGCGGCCGCCGCAGTGACCGGCTGGAGCAGCTGCAGGCTGAACTAGAAGCGCACTGCGCTGTGTACAGCATCTGCCTTGATGTGCGCGACACACCGGCTGTGCAGGCGGCGGTCACCGCGCTGCCCGAGCCCTTCAGCGATGTGCATGTATTGGTCAACAACGCCGGACTTGCGCTGGGCACCGCACCCGCACAGCACAGTGACCTGGAACAGTGGCACCGCATGATAGATACCAACATCAAGGGCCTGACCACCGTGACCCACGCCCTGCTGCCAACCTTGGTGGCCCGCGGCAGCGGCAGCAGCGTTATCAATATTGGGTCCGTCGCAGGGCACTGGCCATATCCCGGCGGCAATGTTTACTGCGGCAGCAAAGCCTTCGTCGAGCAGTTCTCCCTCGCCCTGCGCAGTGATCTGCAAGGCACCGGCGTGCGAGTGAGCTGCCTGGCACCTGGGCTTTCGGAAAGCGAATTCACACTGGTGCGCACCGGCGGTGACCAGGCCGCATACGACGCGCTCTACGCAGGCGCCGACCCCATTCAACCGGAAGACATCGCCGACACCGTGTTCTGGCTGGCAACACTGCCACCGCACCTCAATGTCAACTCGCTGGAGCTGATGCCTGTCAGCCAGTCCTGGTCACCCTTCACCATTTCACGCCGGTGATTTGACTTGAATCAATAAGCAGGCTGAAGCGAGCGTGACAGCGTCTAAAGCGCCATGGATTCATCCCGAGCGGCTTTGAACTCGACGCCCACGTCGGCCGGGCGCACACCGAGGTGATCCCAACGCGCCGTGTAGATATCGCCTCTTGCGGATACTGCGAACCCGATATCAGAGCGGCTACATTGTGGGTAATACGGTCCGACAACGTATTCTGCCGAGCAACCGAGGCTGTTAAGCTGCCTAGGTCACTGCCTTGAAACCCGGGCTTTGCCGCTGCGGCCGTAATAAATCATCGCATCACGTAGAGCAGCGCAAAGTCGCGAGAGGAGTGGTATTCTCCGACGCTGAGCCCGAGGCCCTCACCCCCCGAAATGTCAGGAAGCTGTGGAAGGACTCCAACATCCATGAATAATAATACACTCAACGACACCGCCTTCTTCGGCCACCCGCTTGGCCTTTATGTGTGTTTCACCACCGAGCTGTGGGAGCGCTTTTCGTTCTACGGCATGAAATACCTTTTGCTACTGTACCTCACCAAGTACCACTTGTTTTCCGATGCCAACGGGCTGGAAGTCCTCGGGGGCTATGCCGCGCTGGTGTACGCCATGCCGGTCATTGGCGGGCTGCTCGCCGACCGCTACCTGGGCATGCGCAAATCCGTCGTGTTTGGTGGGTTGCTTCTGGTGCTGGGCCATTTGGGCATGGCGGTGGAGGGCGAGCAGGCGCGGCTTGTGGGCGATACCATTGTGCGTGACGATCGCGCCCTGCAGGTGTTCTACTTTTCTCTTGCATTGATTGTCGTCGGCGTGGGCTTTCTCAAGCCGAATATTTCCACACTGGTGGGCCGCCTCTATGCCATTGACGACCCGCGCCGCGATGCCGGTTTCACCATCTTCTACATGGGCATTAACCTTGGCGCGCTAACCGCCACTCTGCTCTGCGGCTACCTTGGCGTCACCTACGGCTGGGGCTATGGCTTCGGTGTCGCAGGCATCGGCATGTTATTCGGGCTGGTGACTTTTCTGCGCGGCCAGAAGTATCTCGAAGGGTATGCCGAACCCCCGGCACCCGAAAGGCTTACGGAACGCGCGCTACCCGGTGTTAATAAGGAATGGGCTATTTACCTGGGGGCGCTCGGTGGTGTTGTCGCCGCCTGGCAAATGCTGCAGTTCCACGGCGCCGTTGGCGTTTTGTTGAACGTGTTGGCGGTCATCGTTTTGGCAGGTATCGCCTGGTTCATTACCTTCCGCTGTAACCCCGTCGAGCGCAGCCGTATGCTGGCCCTGATGGCTCTGACCATCTGCAGTGTCGTGTTCTGGTCGCTGTTCGAGCAAAGCGCCGCGTCGATGACCCTGTATGCCGACCGAGTGATGGACCGCAACGTGTTCGGCATCAATTTCACCGCATCACAGTTTGGCTTTTTCAATTCGTTCTTTATTTTCCTGCTGGCTCCCGTCTTCGCCTGGCTCTGGACTA
Source organism: Haliea sp. (assembly GCA_030730585.1). GTDB lineage: Bacteria > Pseudomonadota > Gammaproteobacteria > Pseudomonadales > Halieaceae > Haliea. Next base: position 16,127 of record JANQUV010000069.1, on the reverse strand, counting down.
CGATGGGGCGGCGCGGCATAGAGCCTTCTACCCCGGTGAAGTTCGGCCTGGGTGTTGGCCTCGCAGGCCTCGGCTTTGGGGCGCTGGTTATGGGTGCGGCTTCGCCCAACGAGGCTGGCCTGGTGATCGGTTACTGGATGGTATTGGCGTACTTGCTGCACACCGCGGGTGAGCTCTGCCTGTCGCCGGTCGGGCTGTCAGCGGTCACTAAACTGTCGGTGCCGGGAGTGGTGGGCGTGATGATGGGGGCCTGGTTCCTGGCCACTGCCTATTCGCAACATGTTGCCGCACAGCTTTCCAAACTGGCTGCCATAGACGCTAACTCAGGAGCTGCCGATGTAGCGACTGCACTGGCCACCTATACCGACTTGTTTACCAACCTACTGTACGTTGGCTTGGGCGTTGCGGTGCTGCAATTCCTGCTGTCGCCCTTACTGAAAAAAATGATGTACGGCATCCACTAAAAATGAAACAGGACAAGACCTTATGACGATCCCGGAATCTGACTTCGACATTATTCTCTGGGGAGCCACCGGTTTCACCGGGCAGCTGGTTGCTGAATATCTTGCAACGACTTACGGCGCTGATAACTCCTTGCGATGGGCTCTGGGAGGACGCAGTGAAGCAAAACTGCAAGCCGTACAACAATCACTACTCGCCTACACCAGCGGCGTCGAAGTGCCTCTGCTAATAGCAGACAGCGACGACGATAACAGCCTGCGTGCGATGGTTGAGCGCGGCCGCGTCATTTGCAGCACCGTAGGGCCCTATGCACGCCACGGCACACCCTTGGTCGCCCTGTGCGCAGAAACCGGCACACACTACTGCGATCTGACCGGAGAAGTGCAGTGGATGGCGCGGGTCATCCCGCAATACCAGGCAGCGGCTGTCGCGAGCGGTGCCCGGCTCGTCCACAGCTGCGGCTTCGACTCTATACCCTCCGATATGGGCACCTGGTTTTTACAGCGTCAAATGCTGACACGCCACGGTGTTAGCGCTCGGCATGTCAAGTCCCGCGTAGGTCGTAACCGAGGTACTGCCAGCGGCGGCACCGTAGCCAGCATGCTAGAGGTACTCGATGAGGCAAAGCGCGACAGCTCCGTACGCAAGTTACTCACAGACCCCTACGCCCTATGCCCTGCAGGCACTACCGGGCCCGATCAGCGGGACCAGTCCACGGCACGCTATGACAGCGATTTTCACAGCTGGACATCGCCTTTTATCATGGCTGCGATCAACGGCCGGGTGGTGCGCCGCAGCCACCATTTGCTGGGCATGCCTTGGGGAGACGACTTCCGTTTTGATGAGGCGCAGCTGTGTAAGTCCCGCGCCCAGGCATTGCGCAATACGCTGGCAATGGGTGGTGCGATGCTTGGCCTGGCAACCACACCAGTGCGCAAACTGCTGGCGCGTTTTTTACCGGCTCCAGGCGAAGGGCCAAGCAGGGAACAACGCGAAGCTGGGCACTATGAGCTGTTCTTTCACGGCTTGCACCCCACCGATAGCGCCTGTGACCTGCGCGTACGCGTCGCCGGACAGCTTGATCCCGGATACGGTTCCACAGCACGCATGCTGGGTGAAGCGGCAGCCTGCCTTGCGCAGGACCCACTGACCGCAACAGGCGGTTTCTGGACGCCGGCCTCTGCGCTGGGTGAGCACTTGTATGGCAGGCTCACAGCGCGCGCAGGGCTCACCTTCGAGGAGGTGGCGATCGACTGACAGGGGCAAAACCCGCGGTGCAAAGGTTCAACCTCACCTTCAAGGGAGAAATCCTGCCGGGCACTGACCCGGTGCTTGCGCGCGCCCATTTCAGCAGGTTGTTTCAAATTCAGGACCCTGCGCGTCTCGAGCGATTTTTTAGCGGTGACAGCATCATTTTACGGCGTAACCTGGAACAGAAGCCGGCGGCTGTCTGGTACGCCAAAATGCGTGGACTGGGCCTGCAAGCTGGCCTGCAGAGCGCGGGAGACGCATCCACCAGCCCCGCAGCAACAAGCGCCCCGCCGTCTGCCTCTGCCTCTGCAACATTAACGCTGCAGGCCGCGGCAAAAAACACTCAGAAACCCATCCCTACATCAACTGCTCGCTGGGGCCCGAACCCCTACGATCTGAAGCCCTATCGGTCTCCAGCACCCTCCGCCGAGCGCGCACTGCTAGCCAGAGATCGGGCGCATCGTGCGCTGGCTGTTGCGCTGCTTGCCCTGTGTTTACTTGGTGGATTGGCTGGCCTGGATCGACTGCTGCCGCAGCCTGCGGCGGTGCCACCCCTAGTGACTGCAGCGGCCGCCACCAATGGCGACCTGATGTTAGCCACGACAACGCTATTACTGTTACACGACCGATCCGGCGCCCAGGCGGATACGCTAACCATCACTGAGCTCGGGCTAACCGACGACGTAATGCAGCTGCTGTGGCTGAGCGCTGATGAGTGGTTGATACAGGTTGCCCCTGACCCTGCCGCCAGCGGCAACCTCTATCGCTGCCGCATGGAGGAACGTCAGTGCAGAGCATTCACAGGCACCGAAGGCCACTGGCATGCAGACGCCGCCGTCCGTATCCCCAACAGTACCGATATCATTTTGGCCGACAGCAGCAGCGGGCTGCTACTGCGTGTAGACGTTGCAGGTAATACAGTGACAAAACAGACGGTAACGCTGCCCGCTGCCCCGGTGCTGCGTATCGATGACGGCCTGCTGTTTATCAACAGCGCAGCCGGGCCTGCGCTGGGCGTGTTCCGGTATGAAACTTCGGCCTTTGCCATGCAGCTGGACGAACTGCTATTACTGCCTGAGGCGGCACTGGCTGCAGAGCTTACCCGGGTGCGGGACTTTGCGCGAGTCGGCGCCTTTTGGTGGGTGATCATGGAGAATCCCGATTCGGCACTGCGCGCCGTATTCCGCTTCGACGGGCAATGGAGCGCCCTGCCGCCGGTACTACCGCCTTCGCCCAACGGAGCCATTGCGCTGGCCGCCTGGGGTGACCGAATACTTCTACTGGAACCGAACACCCACTCACTGCTGCGCTATGCCGCGGAGGGCGTTGCGGGCACACGGTTTGAGTCGCAAGAGCTCAACGCGCTGGAACAACAGCGCAGCCGCTCTTCCCATCTGCGCGCGAATATAATGGCTAGCAGTCGTCACCTCTGCATTGTAGCCGCCCTGCTCGCCCTCTGTTTTGGCCTCTGGCAGTACACCCGGCAGCGGGTGCTGGTCGCCGATCGCGGCCGCCATGCGCCGCTACTCGGCAAAAAGTTTAGCCAAGTGCACTGGCTGAAAGCAGCACAGGGTAAGCAGCGGTCAAGCGTTGCTGTGCTGCGAGGCCATATCGGGCTGCTCGGGCAGCAAGTGGTGCTGGTAGACCACCGCGGTGTGTACCACATTGGCAATGGCATTCAGATTCAGCGGCACCCCCACACCCTCAAGATTGAGGGCGTTCTGGTCTACATTGGCAGCAAGGCCAAGCCGGTGTTCGACCCCGCCAAGTGGCCCAAAGTCGAGTTGTTGTTGTCCGGCGCCGGGCCCGCAGACTCACTCAGTATCCTGGTGACCTTGGTAGAAACACACGACGTATTAGCTCGCGTGGCAGCGGCGCTCACGGTTTTCATCACCGCAGCCGTGGTGCTGGAATTCTTTACCTGGAGATGAGAACAGGGCGCGGCGCGAACAGATCAATTTCGGTATACTGAAATTTTACTGGCACCGTATAGCACAGCAGCACCAGCGACAGGGAGCACGCGCTTCGGATGGACAAACCACAAGCAAAACGCAAGCGCAGCCGGCCCAGGCGAGATGTTGCGCTCATGGTCACCTGCCTAGCTGACCTCATGCGTCCATCGGTGGGCTTTTCAGCCATACGCTTATTGGAGCGTGCAGGTTGTCGCGTAACGGTTCCTGAACAACAAACCTGCTGTGGGCAGCCCGCTTACAACAGCGGGGAAATTGACGCAGCCGTTCCGGTAGCGCAGGCGGTTATTGAAACCTTTGAACCTTTCGACTACGTGGTGATCCCATCCGGCTCCTGCGCCGGCATGCTCAGCCATCACTACCCCGCCCTGTTTGAAGGTGAATGGCGCGAGCGTGCGTTGGCGCTTTCCGCCAAAACCTGGGAGTTAACGCGCTTCCTCACTGAAGTGGCGCTCCTGCCTGCTCCGAAACGCGCAGCGCTGGAAGCCGCAGTCACCTACCACGACGGTTGCGCTGGCCTGCGCGAAATGGGCATTCAACAGCAGCCCCGGCAACTGCTGCAAGAACAATGCGGCGTGCAAGTGCAGGAGCTCACGGAAAACCAGGTCTGCTGTGGCTTTGGTGGCACCTTTTGCGCCCGTATGCCCGAAATTTCCGGAAAAATGGCCGATGACAAACTGAACCACGCGGTAGCCAGCGGCGCCAAGGTGTTGGCAGGCGGCGACCTTGGCTGCCTGCTACACCTTGCCGGGCGTGCCAAGCGACGAGGGCTGGACCTCGAAATCCGACATATCGCCGAACTGCTGGCGGGCAACCCTAAAGGGCCGGGCATTGGCGAGGGCCGCCAATGAAAGTCGCCAGCCAGGATTTTCTGCAACAAGCTCATGAGGCCCTCAGAGCAAAGGACAAAGTCGAAAGGCGCGATCTGTTAGGGCAGTTTATGCCCGCGGCCCGCGATGCAGCCGCCAACGCCTATGGCGATTTCGATGGCTTGAGGGCCCACATGAAGCGGGTGCGTGGGCACACCACCGAACACCTCGCTCACTACTTGCAACAGTTTGAGGAGGCTGCAGTAGCGCACGGCAATCAAGTGCACTTCGCCGCCACTGCGGAGCAGCTCAACAGCACCGTGCTGTCAATCTGTCAGACGCATAACGCGAGGCGCGTGGCCAAAGGCAAATCGATGGTCACCGAAGAAACCGGCCTCAACGAGCTGCTATTAAAAGCTGGCCTGGAAGTGCTGGAAACGGATCTCGGCGAGTACATTATTCAGCAAGCCGGCGAAGCACCCAGCCATATTGTCGGCCCCGCCTTTCACAAATCGCTGGCAGAAGTGCGGGAACTCTTCCTCGCCAAGCACAAACTCGGCGAACGTGCTTTGGAGTCGGTGAGCGACATTGTGGAGGAGGCGCGCGGCGTACTACGGGAAAGGTTTCTGGCCGCGGATGTCGGCATCATTGGCGCGAACGCGCTCATTGCAGAACATGGCACTACGATGCTGGTGACCAACGAGGGCAACGGAGATTTATGTGCCAACCTCCCCCCCGTCTTGATCATCTGTACCACGTTTGAGCGCCTCCTGCCGCGCGCAGAAGATGCCATGGCGTTGCAAAGGCTGTTGGTACGCTCTGCGACCGGCCAATCTCATACCTGCTACACCAGTTTCTACTCCGGCCCACGGCGCGAGGACGATGTCGATGGACCGCTAGAGACCCACATCATTCTGCTCGACAACAAGCGCAGCGACATTTTGGCGAGTGACTATCACGAGATACTGGATTGCATTCGCTGCGGTGCCTGCCTAAACCACTGCCCTATCTACATTGGCGTTGGCGGACACGCTTACGGGTGGGTCTATCCAGGCCCGATGGGCTCTGTGCTCACGCCGCTGCTGACCTCACTGGAGCAAAGCCACGACCTCCCCAACGCCTGCACCAGCTGCGGGCGTTGCGCTGAAGTGTGCCCGGCCAATATTCCCCTCCCAGACCTCCTGCGCGACCTGCGCCAAGAGGAGAGTGCGCAACAACTCAAGCCCGCGCGTTGGCGCCGTGGCTTGCGCTTGCATGCATGGCTGCTGCGTCAGCCTGTCTTATATCAGCGCCTCACCGGCTGGAGCATGAGCGCATTGGGTTTACTAGGCAAGCGCAGAGGCGCTTTTCGCCGAATGCCCTTCGCATCGGGCTGGACCAGCCAGAGGGACTTTCCTGCACCCGAGGCGGGCGGAACGTTTATGCGCCAGTATGCCGCGCGCAAGCGTCGAGGGGGACGTCGTGGCTGAATCCGTCCGTGCTGCATTATTCGCTCGCCTACGCGAGCGAAGCCCTGCCCCTGCCGAGCCCGCAGAGATTGCACGAGCTTTGGCTACTATTGGCTATGCCACGGCGGCCAGGATGCCCCATGCAGACCTGCACACAGCTTTTATTGCGAACGTATTGGCTAATAAAGGCACTCTGGAACTAGCCCTGGACCGTGGTGCCGCCGTGCGAGCCATCGGGCGTTACTTGTACAAGCGCTTTCGCACCCACAAGCTGGTGGCAGGTAATGACCCAAGATTGGCTGCAATGCCGTGGCGCGACGGCGGGGTCCTGCCGCGTTTTGGCGCCGCTGAGCCCGGCGATGCCGCAGCCCTCAGCTATGCTCGGCTGGGCGTGGCTGAAACCGGCGCCATCGTGACCTTCACCGGGCGCGCCAACCCTGGGCGTAACAACCTACTCCCGGAAGACCACCTGGTCTTGGTCAATCGAGAAGATGTAGTCGCTACACTCGAAGACGCCTGGGCAAAAATCAGGATTGAGACGGGGGCAGGAGCCTGGCCACGGGGTATTCAATTTATTGCCGGGCCATCGAGCACAGCGGACGTGGAGGCTCAACTTGTTTTGGGTGCACATGGGCCCTGCCGCTGGCATGTCATCCTTGTGGGTGACACACCAGCACAGGCCCTGGAGCAGGCCCGAGGGGAGCTACCGGAAGCTTAGTGCTTAATTGCTCGGTGTGTAGCTGAACTTTTGGCCACCCAGCGTTGCCTCATACATCAGGCCACCCTTGGCAATCGTAAACACGGCCATACCCTTGCGGTAACCCAGATGCGCAGTAGAGGCATCATTGCGGCCGCCACTCACGCCAGCGCTGACGCCGCCGCCGGTGCTCGCTTCGGCAGAAACGCCCGCCGTCAATGCAACGGCGGTTGCCTGTGCGCCAAACTCAAAGTTGCCGCTGATAAACTGATCCACAGCCGTGGCATTTTCAAAGAAGATAATCTGGCTAAACGCCTGAGCGCCCAGTTGAAAGCCCAAGGTCAGCTGGGTCATGCTGGAGTCGCCGATATATTGCCCTTGGCGATACACTTTACCATTGCCGCGCGCACCGCCAATACCGATGCCTCCTTTGCCAATGGTGGGGAACAGAACATAGCCATAAGCTGCTTCAAAGTAAGCTTCGCTCCCACCGGCACTGCGAAAAGAGTCTAACGCTTCCGAGTAATTGTCGGCCTTGGCAAGTGGTGCAAGTGCCACTAAAAAGAGCAGACAAAAGGTCAATAGGCGGGGCATGCAAGTCATGATGTATCTCATTTCTGGTTGATGGGAATCCTTGCGGAAGATAACACTATTTCCGCGAGCGCACATCAAGCTGTGAACAGTCGCTGACTGCCTGCATCACGTGTATCTCGCCACACGCAGCACAATAGCCAGGCTACCCGGCAAGGCATCAACCCGTATTACGCATCCCCGCTGCAATGCCCGCAAATGTGACCATAATGGCTTGCTCAAGCACATTTTGAGGGGCTTTGCGTTGCCGCTGCAGCAGTTCTGCCTGCAACACGTTGAGCGGATCGGTGTAGATATTGCGCAGCTGAATTGATTCACGAATCCACGGCGAGTCGGCCAGCAGGGTTTCACTGCCGCTGATTTCCAGCACGGTTGCCACATCGCGCTGCAGTGATGCCCGCAAAGCTTGCCCCAGCGGGCGCAATTCAGCGGGCACCAAGCTGGCGTCGTAATGCGCCGAGAGGCCACTGTCCGCTTTGGCATACACCATCTCCAACATAGACAGCCGCGTGGCAAAAAAGGGCCAGCTCGCGGCCATGTCACGCAATCGCTCTGCATGGCCCGCAGCCAGCGCGCTCTGCAAGGCCGCACCTGCGCCCAGCCAGGCGGGCAACATCAAGCGGTTCTGGGACCAGGCGAATATCCAGGGGATCGCCCGCAGGCTCTCAATTCCATCGCCACCGCGGCGCCGAGCCGGCCGCGAACCCAGCGGTAACCCCGCCAGCTCCTGCTCCGGTGTGGCATGGCGGAAATATTCGATAAAATCCGGTTCTTCACGAATAACCCGGCGGTATTCAGCACAGGAACCTGCTGCCAGCTCTTCCATGAGATCGCGCCAGCCCTGCTGCGGTGCCGGCGGTGTCTGCAGGTTTGCCCGACAGATAGCACTGGTGTAGAGCGCCAGCGTTTTGACCGCGAGCGACGTCCAACCCAACTTGGTGCGGATCATTTCACCTTGCTCTGTCACCCGCAAACCCTGCTCCAGGGAGCCCGGAGGCTGCGACAGCAACGCCACCTGTGCCGGCGCGCCGCCGCGCCCTATGGTGCCGCCGCGGCCGTGGAACAGCGTCAAGCGCACGCCGTGGGCAGCGCACACGCCGAGCAATTCTTCCTGAGCGCGGTACTGGGCCCAGGCGGCGGCCAGTACACCGGCATCCTTGGCAGAGTCCGAATAGCCGATCATAACCATGAGCTGGCCCTGCACGTGCCCCCGATACCACGGGTCGGCGAGCAACGCCGAAACCACCTCCCGTGCGCGGTACAGGTCATCCAGTGTTTCGAACAATGGCACCACCGGCAAATCGAAGGGACACCCTGCCTCGCGCAATAGCAGATGTACAGCAAGCACGTCGGAGGCTTGCCGTGCCATGGAAATCACATAGGCACCCAGGGCCTCAGGCGGCTGCCGCGCAACCACTGCAAAGGTTGCCAGCACCTCGGCAACCGCTTCGCCCGGGGCCCAGCGCGGGGACAACAAAGGCCGCCGGCTGGCCAATTCCTGACGCAAGAATGCACAGCGCGCGTCTTCATCCCATGCGGCGTAGTCCCCCAGCTCCAGCCACGTGGTTAACTCCGATAACACTTCGGTATGCCGCGCACTGTCCTGACGTACATCGTGGCGCACCAGATGCACGCCAAAACAGCGCGCGCGACGCAGCAGGTCAAGCAGCGCACCGTCGGCAATCACCTGCATGCCACAGGCCTGCAACGAGTGATAACACAGCGCCAGCGTCTGCCAAATATCGTCCTGAGTGAGCAACACCCGCTCGTCCCCCGGCGCACCCGCCAGGGCCGCCTCGATCGCTTCCAGGTCGGCTTTGAGGCGCTCACGCAATGCACGCAGCACGCTGCGGTATGGTTCATGTGAACCCTGCGCTGCCGCTGCCAGCGGCGCATCACACACCGTCATCGATAGCTCTTCCACCAGCTGAGTCACGTCGCGCAAATACAGCGCTATG
>JANQUV010000069.1:1620-6841 GCA_030730585.1 Haliea sp. | reverse complement strand
TCCACCGGTGAAGGCCGTTCCGTGCGGAAGTCGTCGCCATACCAGATCTGTGCAATCAGCTCGCGCAGCCGGGTGTGCAATTGATCCTGCTCACGCTGGGTCAGCCCGCTTAGCTCAAGCTGGGACAGGCAGCGGCCAATCTCGGTCTGCTTGTGAATAAGGGTGCGGCGCATGATTTCAGTGGGGTGCGCAGTGAGTACCAAGTCAATGCGCAAGGCCTCCACCGCAGCAACAATGGCCGAGGAGGAGACGCCCTCCTCCTGCAAGGCGCCAAAACTCTCGGTCAGGTTGCGCGAAGCCGAAAACAGCGGGTCCATCCGGCGTGATACCGTATGATGCTGCTCGGCAATGTTGGCGAGGTTCAAAAACTGGCTAAACGCCCTCGCGACAGGCACCAGCTGTTCATTATCCAAGCTGCGCAGAACCTCAAGCAGTTCGGCGTGCGCCGCATCTTCACCACCGGTGCGCGCGGATTTCGACAAACCGCGAATTTTCTCCACCAGCTCCAGAAAAGGAGCGCCATTTGCCTGCGCGATCGTATCGCCCAGTAAATGGCCGAGAAAATTGACGTTGCTGCGTAACTCACTATAGTCCGTGCGCTCACCGCTGCCGGCTTCCCGGGTGCCTACCACTGACTCAACCTCCGCAAAAGATCACATACCCGGGCTGAATATCCCCATTCATTGTCATACCAGTTCAAGACGCGCAGGTAGCGCTCGTTCACCACAGCGGTGAACCCTGCATCGTAAATCGAGGAATGTGGGTTTCCGATGATATCCGTCGACACAATTGGGCGATCACTGAACGCAAGAATTCCCTGCAGCTGCGCAGAGTTGGCCGCCGACCGCACGGCTTCGTGCACTGCATCAACCGTCACCGGCCGCGCCAAGGTAACAAACAAATCCACCACCGAACCGTCAGGCACCGGCACGCGGGAAGCGATGCCGTGTAAACGCCCCTTGAGCTGCGGTAGCACCTCACCCACGGCTTTCGCCGCACCGGTAGACGTAGGTATGGTGTTTTCCGCCGCGGCCCTGCTGCGCCGCCAGTCGGAGTGCGGCACGTCGGCCAGGCGCTGGTCATTGGTATATGCATGCACGGTGTTGATCACGCCCTCCACAATACCAAACGCGCTATCCAGCACGCTGGCCATGGGTGCCAGGCAATTGGTGGTACAACTGGCGTTGGAAATAATCCTGTGTTCGGGCGTAAGCCCAGCGTCATTGACGCCCAGCACAATCGTGTAATCGATAGGGTCAGCGGCCGGCACCGTCAACACCACGCGCCGCGCTCCGGCCTGTAAGTGTGCCTCAAGCTGCGCACGCTTGCGGAACGCCCCCGTTGCCTCCACCACCACGTCGATGCCCATTGCAGCCCATGGGAGCGCAGCGGGATCGCGCTCGCTGATCAGCTTGCAGCGGCCGCCCGGGGTGACAAACTCGTCGCCTTCCAATGTAAGCGCCTTGCCAAAAGGCCCCATCACGGTATCGTAGTTGAGTAAGTAACGCAGGGCCGCGTGATCAAACAAATCGTTAATCACCACCACCTGGATGTCAGGCACCTCTTCCAGGATACGAAATACCGAGCGGCCGATGCGCCCAAAACCGTTTATTGCAACGCGCATCACGCAGCCTCCTTGCAGTGGTCCAACGCAGCATACAACCGCGCCACATCCAACAGACGCCCGGCGTGCCCCAGTGTTTCATACCAGCCCAGTGCCTTAATCGTATTAGCGCCTGCCTTGATGGTGCCGCAGGTGTCAAACACAAGAGAATGGGGGTTGCCAATGACATCGGAGGACACAACCGGGTCCTCCACCACGGCTACCATGCCCGGGTAGTCGGCAGCGCGCCGCCGCAGGCAGTCATTCACCGCATCTGCAGTAATCGCGGCATCTTTGAACACCAGGTTCACATCCAACAGACATCCCTGGTGAATGGGTACGTTAAGCGCAGAGGTCAGTACTTTGCCCGCCAGCGCAGGCAGCACGTGCCCCAGCCAGGCACCGGCGTCGTGATGATTGGGAATAATATTTTCCGCCGCCGAGCGGCTGCGCCTGAAATCACTGCCTGCATAATCTTGCAGCACCTGATCCGAGGTATAGGAGTGCACCGTGGTCATGCTGCCACAGTCGAGCTCGAAATCGCGAGAAAGCGCGTGTAGTAGCAGACACAGTGCCGTCGTCGTCGCAGAACCTGCCGACACCATGCGGTCATCAGCGTGAATACTGTGGGCATTGATACCTGGCATCACCAGGCGGTCGATGTGATCGCTGGGCAGGGTACGCAACAGAACGCGCGGCGCGCCGCCGTCCAGATGCTGCTGCATCGAATGCCGGTCACGAAATTTGCCGGTGGCATCGATTACAATATCCACACCAAACACATCCCAGGGCATTTCTACCGGTGTATCCGTGCGCAACAAGCGGGAGCGAAACGCCGCATTAACAAGGAAATTGCCTTCTAGCTGATAATCGTCAGCGTGAGACATTTCCGAGCACAGCAAATAATGCAAAATACTTGGATCACCGATGTCAGCAATGGCGACAATTTCAATATCGTCACTGAGGGCAGCCAAGTCATAGACCTGCCGGCCAATCTGGCCGAACCCCATCATTCCTACTCTCAGACGTTGCTTGTTCATTACTGCTAGTCTCCTTTGCACTTGCCGCCGACTTGTTGACCCGATTTTGTCCACAAATTGTCCGGGAACTGTCCAAGCTCAGCAACACCGGGGTAATCCACACAGTGAACCTTATCGTACCTAACTTCAAACGTACTGGAGATACGACATGGAAACTGCACTGGCTGGAAATATTCCCTTCCCTGGCAAAATGTCGACCGAGGCGGCTCTGGTGCGTAATGCACTGCTAGAGCGCGGGTTGGAGACCCCTCTCGTCTACAACGGCCTGTCACGCGATGAAAAGTATCGCCGCATCATGCAGTCGTTTACTGACATAACACGCACCCTGGGCCTTGACCTGAACGACGACAGCTTGGCGGAAACTCCTCACCGCATTGCCAAAATGTACGTTGACGAAATTTTCTCGGGTCTGGATTACGGCAAGTTTCCTAAAATCTCTGTTATTGCGAATAAAATGCAGGTGGAGGAAATGGTCCAGGTAAGTAATATCGATGTCGTCAGTACCTGCGAGCATCACTTCGTCACGATTGATGGGCAGGCGCGAGTAGCTTATATTCCGGCTGGCAAAGTCATTGGCCTTTCCAAAATCAACCGCATTGTGCGCTTTTTTTCTCAACGCCCACAAGTTCAGGAACGCCTTACTCAACAGGTACTCGTGGCGCTGCAGACTCTACTTGAGACCGATGATGTCGCCGTAACCATCGATGCGATGCATTATTGCGTGAAGTCCAGAGGCGTTATGGACAGCAATTCCAGAACCCGCACCACCTCGCTCGGCGGCGCATTCAAGTCAGATCCAAGCACCAGAGCCGAGTTCCTGAATTAATCCCCCCCTGGGAACTCGGTCCCTTTCGCCCGGCTCTTGCCGGGTTTTTTTTGCCAAATTAGGCGGTTCTTTGACACCGCCAAAGCGTGTACCCTGACCTTGTTGTGCAACGGCACTCTACGAGCACACGCGCCCTCATGAGAACACTCTTCACCCTCACATCTCTGCTGCTCTCAACCGCCTTGCTGCTGGTGGGCCAGGGTATGCAGCTGACCCTGTTGCCTTTGAGAGCCACGAGCATCGGCTTATCCGACTTTATCATCGGCGTAAGCGCTTCGGCTTACTTTCTGGGTTTTGTTGCAGGCTGCCTCTTGATCCCAAGAATTATTGCCAAGGTGGGCCACATTCGCAGCTTCGCTGTACTCACGGCAATGATGATGAGCGCCATTCTGGCCCTGGAGACCTTTGATGGCTGGGTGCCATGGTTGCTGTTGCGATTCCTGACTGGAGCCATGATCTGCGGCCTGTATACGGTGATAGAAAGCTGGCTAAACGACCAGACCAGCGCCGAATCGCGCGGTCAGGTGCTGGCCATTTACACCTTTATCATTCTTGCGGCGATGGCCGTGGGCCAGATACTCATCAACGTGGGCCCGGTGGACAGCGCTACGCCCTTTATTCTCGCGGCAATTTTTATGGCACTGTCGATTGTGCCTGTGGGCCTAACCAGCCGTCTGGCCCCAGCGCCGATCCAATCGACCCGAATTCACTTCAACTTGCTTTATAGGCGCTCCCGCGCGGCCTTCGCTGGCGCCCTGTTGTCGGGCCTTGTTGTCGGCAGTTTCTGGGCGCTGGGTGCTGTATTTGCTCGGCGCTACGGGCAGAGCATGGCAGATGTTACCTGGTTCATCACTGCCGGTATCGCTGGCGGCGCCTTGTTCCAGTACCCTGTTGGCTGGCTCTCTGACCGTATTGATCGGCGCTACATTCTGCTCTTTTTAAGTGTTGCCGCCATTGTGGCTTCTGCTACCGTTGCCCTAACAGTACAACATAGCCTGCACCTCGTGGCCGTCTTCATGTTCGGCGCAATGACCATGCCGCTCTACGCAATTTCCCTGGCCACTGCCGCCGACAACTCTTCAGCCGAAGAGTTTGTTGAAATTGGGACGTCGGTATTGCTGCTGAACGCGCTCGGCGCGGCCTCCGCACCTGTATTGCTTGGGCAATTAATGAGCCTGTACGACGCCACCGCTCTGTTTTGGTCGTTCTCCGCACTGTGCCTGGTGTTTGCTGTGTATCTCGCGGCACAAACACGCGATCGAGAGCAAATAGTCGCCGCTGAAGACCAGGTCCCCTTCTCCGCTGCGGCGACCGAATCCGCACCCACAGGGTTTGCACTTGACCCGCGAGGCCCCTAAGATGCCATAGGCGATTTACTCCCAGCAGAAACCCTGGGGCAAGACGAGTTTCAGACATAGCCAGTGCTCGCGCCGACCGGCGCGCGTGAAGTGCCCGAGTAGAACACTGCGCCCCGAGGCACAAAGGGCCCTGGGGCTTTAGTGGTTAATCGGCCCAATGCAGTAGCATTTCGCGCGACTCTGCCGAGTTGCGAGCCAGACTTTCGGCGAGTTCACCGTAGCGCTCCTCCACCTTGTCGCGGCGAATTTTAAGGGTGGGGGTGAGGACTTCGTTATCAATCGTCCACTCACTGCGCGACAAAATAACCGCACCAATCCGCGCGTGCTTCTCCACGGAAGCGTTAATGCTCTCAACGGCCTGATGAATCGCCTGAGCAATTTCCGCCTCAGCCTG
>JANQUV010000069.1:0-1520 GCA_030730585.1 Haliea sp. | reverse complement strand
CGCGCCGCTTCGTTTAGCACGGCAACCATGACCGTCTTGGAGTAACCTCGCCCCAGCAAGCAGTGCTGCTCAGTGTGTGGGTTCTTGGCAAACTCACCTTCAATGGGCGGTGGAGCAACAAACTTGCCTTGAATCGTCTTGAAGTACTCTTTCACTCGTCCGGTAAGGAACACGAAGCCGTCTTCGTCAACTCGCGCTTTATCGCCGGTATGCAGCCAACCATCGCGGATAAGCTCAGCGGTTTTCTCAGGTTGATTGTAGTAACCAGGCGTGCAACCATCGGCCCGTATGGCGAGTTCGCCCTCGTCCGTAATAAGAAACTCCACCTCACCAATGGGCTTTCCGATAGACCCAACTCGCCTTGAACCATGCCCGCTCACAATCACGCCCATCGCCTCAGTCTGGCCAAAGCCCTCCATGAGGATTAAGCCGAGCTGTTCCCACCAATGAATCAATGAAGGCGGCGTGGGCGCGGCCGCCACCAGACAATACTCCACCTGCTCCAGCCCCAGGCCTTCAAGAACCAGTCGGCCGATACCTTCACGGTCCTGCGCCAGCATCTGGTCCAATACCTCGGGCCCACCGAATTTGCCGATCACCGCCTGCTTCAACTGTTCCCACACCCGTGGCGGGCCAAAGAACATATGCGGACGTGTTCGCTGCAGATCCGCCGCCAGCGTTTCAAGGCTCTGGTTAAAACTAACCTCTCCACAGCAGGTTAGGGAGGAGAACTCCACAATCTGCCGCTCGGCGATATGCGACAGCGGCAGGTAGGAAAAATAGCGCGCCTCATCGCGGGTACCAAAGGTGTCGCGAAAACGTGCAATCGGCAGGAGGTTGCTGCGGTGGGTCTGAATCACGCCCTTGGGCAGCCCGGTGGTTCCCGAGGTAAACACCAGGGAAATGACGTCGTCAGGCTGGCAGGTGTAGGCTGGAGCTCTGCCTCGCCACTCTGCCAAGAGTGCCTCCCACTTGAGATGCGGCTCATCCAGTTCCACACCAGGTAGCGCGATAAGAGTAATGCCCTCAGGCAATACCTGCCGAACCGCCTCCCAGTTGCTTGTTTCACCAACGATAAGCACGCGGCTCTCGGTGAAATCCATTATGTACTGCGCCGTGGATGCCGGCAGCGTGGTAAACATGCTCACCGTAATATTGCCCGAAGTGATAATCGCAAGATCGGCGAGAAACCAGTGCGCGCAATTGCGCGATAGCAGCGTCATTCGCTGGCCCTGGCCGAAGTGGTGCTCCAGCATCGCAGCCATTGCGTTCACCGTATCGGCGGCCTCACGCCAGGTAATATCGCAAGAACCTTCTGGCTGCAGGTCTTTCAACCAGACCCGGTCGGGGGTTTCCCGCGCCCAGTGCGCAAGAAGTTTATCCAGCGTATCAGCCTGCATAGTGCATTCCTCTATCTTATTGTAGGAGCGTGTTGTGGGCTTGGCTCAAGGCCCCTATTGATCCTGCAAACCCAAGCACTTAGTGTACAAAACCAGCGGCGCGTTACCAGCAAATTCGAC
>JANQUV010000068.1 GCA_030730585.1 Haliea sp. | reverse complement strand
GCAGTATCAGTGAGGAAATCTACTCTCAACAGGCCGTTTATTTGTCCTATACCTCACCGCTGGCTTTCCTGCGACATAACGACGAGTCCTGTAGCCCGCCTGTGCGCGAATATTATTTTCACGCATCAGTCGTGCGACGCGATGTTTGCTACAGGTTTCTCCTGCCTCACGAAGATCGAGAAAAACCCGAGGTGAGCCATAGACTCCCTGGCTGGCTTCGAACGATGCCCGAATCAGTTTCAATAGACGTTTGTCTTCTTTAGCTCGGTCAGAAATCGGATTCTTTAACCAAGCATAGTAGCCACTGGGCGCAACCTCAAGCAGACGACACATCATCCTGACGTTGTGTTTGCACTGATTTGCTTTTATGAATTTGTATAGTTGGCGGACATTTTTCTCTCTGCTTCTTGGACACTCATCACCCCCAATTCGTGGTTCTTCTGAGCTATAGTGTCCATGAAAGTCTGGTAATTCCAGCTTTAGCAATAATTGATAAGCGTGGCTGGCATACTGGCTTCCTCTATCCGAGTGGTGAATCAAGCCAGCTGGTGGCTTTCTTAAGTTGATAGCCATCATTAAGGCTCGAATCACTAGCGCCTTGGCCATACGCTTATCCATTGCCCAGCCAATGACACGACGAGAGCATAGATCAATGACTACGGCCAGATAAACCCATCCTTCCTGCGTCCACAAATAGGTGATATCGGTCGCCCATACTTGATTAGGCGCTGTCGGATAAAACTGTCTATCCAGGATATTCTCAGCAACAGGCAGTTTATGTTTACTATCTGTGGTCACTTTGTGCTTGCGCTTGTGTTTTACTACAAGGCCCATTGATTTCATTAGCATTCGTACACGATATCGACCAATATCAAAACCCTCATCACGCAGGTTCTGCATCATCATACGACTACCAAGGCTTTTACGGGAGACATGAAATAACTCTTTCATTCGACGTCGTAACTGCAGTTCTCCTGATGGAATCACTTTACCGCCGCGGCCTCGCCAATCATAGTAAGATCTATGTTTAACTCCAATCACCCGGCACAAGAAGGTGACAGGATAATTAAAGGCATGATTCTGAATGAAGGCGCACTTCACTTCATTTCTTTCGCGAAGTACGCCGACGCCTTTTTTAGAATTTCTTTCTCCATTCGCAGTTCACGATTCTCATGTCGTAAGCGTTTTAGTTCTTCGCGTTCGTCTAAATCCAGAGCCTCACCATCCTCTTCCTGCGCATATTGTTTCTTCTAATACCGGAGGACGTTCTCATGGATATCTAAGCTCCTGGTGGCTTCAGCAACTTTGTATCCCTGTTCAGTTACCAGGGCAACTGCTTCACGTTTAAAGTCTTCAGGAAAGCGTCGTCTCTGTCTCTTTTCTGCTGTCATATTTCACCTCGTTATGGCATCTTACTACCTTAACAAGATGTCCGGAATTATTAGACCACTTCATTACCAGAATTATTAGCTATTTAAATATTTTAAAAAACGAGAAAACAAGCTCAGTTCTTTTTGTTTATAATTCCCATCCTGTTTTTTTAAATATTCAGGTAACAAGTCTCTATTTTGTAATATCACCGTATCTTTCCTCCACTGCTTGCCTCGATAATTATACTCTTCTGGTAATGTCGCAATTCTCAATTCACTAAAATACATCAAGTAGCGAAAAGCGCCCTGATCATGGGGATGTTGAAATTCATGATTCAAATACATATCTTTCCACGACTGTAACATTTCCATGATTTTTTCGTTCTTGTTATAAAGAACCACATCACAATTAAATTCTGGATAACTTACTGGTATCTCTGGAATTGATGTATTCCCTGCAGTAGTATTAATCCTCCATGGCGCGTGTGAAGCAGCTACATCAAACCTATCTAATAAATCGAACAAGCTACTTACATCTTTATTTAGTGCGTAGGTGTCACTACCGAGATACATAATCTTATCGTATTTCGACTCCAAGAGCGCCCTATGTTTAGCAACCATTTGACCGTTTTTATGATCAGTATTGTGTAGTATTTCAGGCATATCAAAATTTGTTGGTCGTATTTCATCGAAAACATCGCTTTTAAAAGAAACCGCATCTGTATAAAGAATATATTCAGCATCAGGAATATATTCTTTAAAGCTTTTAGCCGACTCTTCCGACTCCTTAACATATTTCAAATTCTCATGTGATGAATTAATGTATATAATTCCTTTAGACATAATACCCTCGCACTTTAAATTCAAATATTTAACTGGTTTTACTTAATATCTCCAATTGACTATAAAAAAATGAAACGCTCTATACTCTTCATTTTCCAACCTATTTCCTTCACACAATTTTTTTACCACAAAGCAACTTTACGCAACACAGTTATATAAATTGGTTCTTTCATAATCACGCCACCAAAGGAATTTGATGCATCTAATTAAACCGAAAATATCTATATATTCTAGACAAACAAGTTGGTCTTCTTTTTTCTTTATCATTGACATTACCTCCAGATGAAACGAAATTTTTGCTAAAACTCTGTATCCAATCTCGGTTTCGTGATGAAGATTGTCGAACCATACTAGAACTAATATTCAAATCTTCAATAAGGTTTTCTGGAATAATTTCTCGAATAAATGGTCGGGGATTCTTAGCAAATTCCTCATAAACAACCCTTTTACAATTGTAACCATTTAAATTTAGATATGATTGTATCAGCGTGTTCTCCTTATTTATGGTTTCTAGCCTATGATTAATTTTCTCAAAGTCATATTTAGGCTCTGCAAATTGCTCAAAATGGCTACTCCACTGACCAGTCTGCATTGCAATTTCATAAGAAACAGCCTCAGCAATCGTATCAAGTCGAATAACATGAACAAAATGCTTGTTTACACTTGGTAATCTCTCCTGAAACTGCTCAAACAATGCAATATGATCACCATGCAAATTAATGCCCAGCCATCCATTTTTAGAGGTTCGCTTTGCAACAAGTTGATCAATAAATTTCTGAACATTCAATAGACGGTCGGTCGTAATACAATCCCAGTTATTAGCTAAAATAGGCAAGTATTCATATGGCTGAAAATATTCATGTGGAACACAAAGTCCGCTTTTAAAAATCAAATCGGAAAACAAGGTACTTCCAGACCTTGGAGTACTGAAGATAAATAGAATATCTGTCAACTTACTATTATCTGCATAATCAAATTGACTATTCACCAGATCTTCATTTGGTATCCTAGTGGATACTTCTCTAATATATTCTTCTTTGAAGTTAATAGATTTTATAGTTTTCATGGCGATTATTTGTACACAATAAAGTGGTAACTACGAAAAGGCAGCTTTTCCTTTTTTGCGCTGGTAACGTAAAAGAACTGTACACTCTTAGCTTACCTTTTAAAAAATAATGTTTAAAACTTAGCTCAGTTATTTATCTTGAATTCAACTTGTAAGTGCAACTCAACCTATTTTGGTTAATGGCCAAGCTGCGGTAGCATCGTGGCTTTCTCCAACCGACCAAAGTAAGAGGAGCACAACATGAGAGGATACACACAGCTTGTCCATGAACAACGATACCAGATTTACGCATTAATGAAAGCGGATCATACCCAAACAGAGATTGCTGAAATACTGGGTGTCCATAAATCCACTATCAGTCGAGAGTTACGTCGTAACTGTGGACTTCGCGGATACCGTCCGAAGCAGGCACATGGCTTGGCAATGGATCGTCAGGCAAATCGCGCCACAGCTCACCTTTCTGATTCCACCTGGCCTTTGGTAGACAGCCTTCTTCGCGAAGACTGGAGCCCGGAACAAATCAGCTGCTGGCTCAAGCTATTCAAGAATATGTCTATTAGCCACGAGTGGATTTACCAGTATATTTATCAGGACAAATTGTACGGTGGAACATTACATCAACATTTACGCTGCAAGAAAAAGAGGCGTAAACGTTATGGCTCCTATGATAGGAGAGGCCAGATCATCAACCGAGTCAGCATCGATGAAAGACCCGCCATTGTCGATAAACGAAAGCGTATTGGAGACTGGGAACTTGACACCGTCATAGGAAAAGCTCACAAGCAGGCGATTGTGACGATAACTGAGCGTAAGACCCATCTATCACTGATACGCAAAGTTAAATTTAAAACTGCTGAGAATGTTGCTGATGCAATCATTGAGCTGCTTGGCCCGATGAAAAAATGGGTAAAAACACTCACCGCAGACAATGGAAAAGAATTTGCATTCCATGAACGGATTGCAAAAGCACTGAATGCTAAATTCTATTTTGCTCATCCTTATTCTTCCTGGGAAAGGGGCTTAAACGAAAACACCAATGGCCTGATAAGACAGTACTTGCCAAAGAAAACTGATTTCAAAAAAGTTACCCAGAAGCAGATTGATAATGTGATGGAAAAATTAAACAACCGCCCCAGAAAATGCCTGGGATTTAAGACACCCAATCAGGTATTCTTTGGCATCAACCCAACTGTTGCACTTCAAAGTTGAATTCGCGTATAGTAATAATCAATTACACTGCTGTCCCGTTAACTTTCACAGCAGCGCCATCTGATTACAATCGAGATTCAACTCTCGTGGTGGATCACCTCTGAGTAAAGCCATCAAGTCTCGTTTTTCAAACAGGTTTAGCTGCAAAAGCCGCAATATCTGTTGCATGCTTTTTGTCAGTTTCGATTGAAACTTAATAAAGGCTAAAAATAGATACATACACAGAGCAATCCAAATCTGTGTCATCACTGCATTTCTACTCGTACCGACAAACGATTTAATCTTCAGGTTTTGTTTGATCCATTTAAAAAATAATTCAACCTGCCATCGTGCCTTGTAAATCTCGGCAATAGTTTTTGCAGATAACTTGAAATTATTCGTCAGGAAAATGTATTTCTTGCCGGTCTCAGGACATTGATAACCAATGCGACGCAACTGATGAGGACATTTCTTCGCTGTTTGTACGCCCGTAAATTCAATGGTTTGATCACAGGTTAACCCCTTGTTTTTTAGTACTGGCTGGCGATCTATAATGCGGTACTTTGCATTGACTTTAAGGCGAGTGACAAAAAATATTCCGTTATCTGTCAACTGCTTATACCAGCGGTAGTCATTGTAGCCTTTATCAATAGCCACAATACTTCCTTTAGGAAAGGTCAGTGTGCGACCCACGGTAACATCATGGTCTTTGCCATCAGTTATTGAGACAAACTCGGGTAAATACCCTGCATGATTTAAACCAACATGAAGTTTAACCGCGCCCTTCGCCGCACGGAAATGTGCCCAGGGAAAGACGGATAAACACAAATCAATGGTTGAAGCATCCAGCGAATATAGCGGGTTCTGAAAGCGAAAAGGATGACCGGGCACAGTCAACTGGCAACGCTGTAATAGCGAGTTTGAAGCGTATCTCAAATGCGGTCGCCTCGAGCACGGCTTCCTGCGGGTAC
>JANQUV010000067.1 GCA_030730585.1 Haliea sp. | reverse complement strand
TGATTTTACTGGGGTGATGGCGGAGAGGGAGGGATTCGAACCCTCGATAGGTTTTACCCTATACGCCCTTAGCAGGGGCGCGCCTTCAGCCACTCGGCCACCTCTCCGTACAGACTGTTCCGTGATAGAGATCACGCCTTGGAAGCCTCTCGGGAACGGCGCGCATGATACCACACTGATCACAAATTCAAAGGCCTAGCCGCCGTCTATTGGCCTTCATTGCTGCCCAAAAACGCTAACGAGACGCCGTAAGCACAATCCGCGATTGCACGTCCGCTTCAATGGCCTCGCGCTGGAACAGCACCAGGCCACAATCAGCGCCCGGCAGCATCCTCTGGAGCCGCTGGCTCGTCCCCTTCCTGGATTCGATTGTAGATTTCTTCCCGGTGGACTGCGACATCTTTCGGGGCATTCACCCCAATGCGCACCTGATTGCCCTTAACGCCCAACACGGTAACCGTGATGTCGTCACCGATAATGAGGGATTCGCCCGCGCGGCGAGTCAGTATGAGCATAACTTCTTGCCTCCTGTCGCCCGGCAAGGGCCTGCCGAACCGCGCCAACCCTGCGCTACTTGTTGCTCAGTGTTAGCCTAGAATGGTGAAAACGCAACTGCGGCTTTGTATTACTTTGCAATATTGGTGGCCGGTGCCTGGTCGAGCTCAAAGGCCGAATGCAGTGCGCGCACCGCCAGCTCCATGAACTTTTCTTCAATGATCACAGAGATCTTGATTTCGGATGTCGTGATCATCTGGATATTGATGCCCACCTCGGCAAGCGCGCGGAACATGGTGCTTGCCACCCCCGCGTGGGAGCGCATACCCACGCCGACAATCGACACCTTGGCGATACGGCTATCAACACATACCTCACGGGCATTGAGCTGGGCCGCCACCTGCTCGAGCACCGCTTGTGCGCGGGGAAGATCGGCTCGGCCCACGGTGAAGGTGAGGTCGGTACTGTTGTCTTCCGCAACGTTCTGCAGAATGACGTCCACTTCGATATTGGCGTCGCCGATGGGGCCGAGTATGCGGTAGGCAACGCCGGGCATATCGGGCACACCAAGAATGGTCAGCTTGGCCTCATCGCGGTTAAAGGCGATACCGGCAATTGTCGGGGTTTCCATCACGGACGCATCCTCCAGTGTGATCAGGGTACCGGGGCCTTCTTTAAAACTGTGTAGAACCCGCAGCGGCACCTTGTATTTGCCGGCGAATTCCACCGAGCGGATCTGCAGCACCTTGGACCCCATACTGGCCATTTCCAGCATCTCTTCAAAGGTGATGCGGTCCAGCCGGCGAGCGTCATCGACAACGCGAGGGTCGGTCGTGTAAACACCGTCGACATCGGTGTAGATCTGGCACTCATCCGCCTTCAGGGCCGCGGCGAGGGCTACCGCGGTGGTGTCTGAGCCACCGCGCCCCAAGGTGGTGATGTTGCCTTGCTCGTCCACACCCTGAAAGCCGGCCACCACCAATACAAAGCCGGCGGCGAGGTCGGCCTGCAAGCGGCTGTCATCGATTTCGCGGATGCGTGCCTTGGTGTGTGCATCGTCGGTGAGGATGCGCACCTGGCTGCCGGTATAGGACTTTGCGGCCACGCCACGCTGGTTCAAGGCCATGCTCAGCAATGCTGTGGTGACTTGCTCGCCTGTAGACAGCAGCACGTCCAGTTCACGCGCCAGGGGAGCCGCCTGAATACTCTGCGCAAGGCTGACCAGGCGATTGGTTTCTCCGCTCATGGCAGACACCACGACCACCACCTGATGCCCCTCCGCCCGAAAGCGCGCCACCTTATCGGCGACCTGCTCTATGCGCTCAATACTGCCGACAGAGGTGCCGCCAAACTTTTGCACAATCAGGCTCATGTCAGGCGTTTTGCGCCAGCGCTGCTGCTACCCAGCCGGGCACGTCTGTCAGTGCAGCCGGTAAGCCAGCCACGTCGCTGCCGCCGCCCTGCGCCATATCGGGCCGGCCGCCACCTTTACCACCGAGGCGCCCGGCAAATTCACGCATCAGGTTGCCGGCACTCACGCGGTCGGTGAGATCCTTGCTGACCCCAGCGACCAGGGCCACCTTGTCGCCGTCTACCGCGGCGAGCAGCAAGACAGAGCTGCCCAGCTTGTTCTTGCACTGGTCCAGCGTGTCGCGCAGGGACTTCGCATCCGCACCGTCGACGCTCGCAGCCAACACCTTGATGCCCGCAACATCGACTGCCTGACTGGTGAGGTCGCCACCGGCAGAGGTGGCCAGTTTCTGCTTCAGGCGGGCAAGCTCCTTTTCCAGCTCGCGGTTTTCACTGCGCAGTGCGCTAACGCGAGCCGCCACACCTTCACGCCCCGCTTTGACCACTTCACAAATCGCGTCCAGCTGGGCTTCCGTGTGCGCGATAGCATCCAGGGCGCCTGCGCCAGTCACCGCTTCAATACGGCGCACGCCAGAGGCAATACCAGACTCAGACAGCACGCGGAATATGCCGATGTCGCCGGTGCGCGCTACGTGGGTGCCGCCACAGAGCTCTACGGAGTAGTCTGCCTCGCCCATGCTCAGCACGCGCACTTCGTCGCCGTACTTTTCACCAAACAGTGCCATGGCGCCGGCATTCACTGCCTCATCCATGCTCATCAAGCGCGTCATGACCGGCGTGTTAGCACGAATTTGCGCGTTAACCTGGCGCTCGATTTCCGCCAGCTCCACGGCCGTTAGCGCCTCAAAATGCGAGAAATCAAAGCGCAGGCGCTGGGAATCAACCAGGGAGCCTTTCTGCGTTACGTGCTCACCCAGTACCCGGCGCAGCGCGGCGTGCATCAGGTGTGTAGCGGAATGGTTCAGGCGCGTGCGTTCGCGCACACTGGCGTCGACAGTCGTCTGCAGGCAATCGCCCACTTTAATACTGCCTTCCAGCACGGTGACATGATGCAAATGCTGGCTCTGCGCCTTGGTGGTATCAGCCACTTCCAGCCGCACACCACTGGCCTGCAGGTAACCGCTATCACCCGCCTGGCCGCCAGATTCAGCGTAAAACGGGGTGACGTCGAGCACGACAACGCCTTGTTGGTCGGCCTTCAGCACGTCCACAGAAACGCCGTCGCTGAGCAGCGCCGTGACCCGGCCCTCGCCCTGTAAGCTGTCGTAGCCGGTAAACTCAGTGCTGCCTTCGAGCGTCAGCACCGCGTTGTAGTCCACTTTAAAACTGCCGCTTTCCTGTGACCGGCTGCGCTGCGCCGCCATCGCCGCCTCGTAGCCGGCCATATCCAGTTCCAGGCCGCGCTCACGGGCGATATCGTTGGTGAGGTCGACCGGGAAGCCATAAGTGTCATACAGCTTGAACACCACATCCCCTGGAATGGCACCGCTGTCGATGCCCGCTAGCGCGTCGTGCAGAATTTGCAGGCCGTTATCCAGCGTTTTGGCAAACTGCTCTTCTTCCGCCAGCAGGGCTTTCTCTACCTGCGGCACAAGCTTCACCAGCTCCGGGTAGGCATCGCCCATTTCCGCTGCCAGTGTGGCCACCAGCTTATGGAAGAACGGCGCTGTAGCGCCCAGCTTGTTACCGTGGCGAACCGCGCGCCGAATAATACGGCGCAGCACGTAACCGCGGCCCTCGTTACCGGGCAGTACACCGTCGACAATCAAGAATGCGCAGGAACGAATGTGGTCGGCAATCACCCGCAGTGAATTGTGCGTAAGGTCGCTGACGTCCAGTTGTTTGGCCGCCGCAACGATCAGCGCCTGAAACAGGTCGATTTCGTAGTTACTGTGGACTTTTTGCATCACCGCAGCGATGCG
Source organism: Haliea sp. (assembly GCA_030730585.1). GTDB lineage: Bacteria > Pseudomonadota > Gammaproteobacteria > Pseudomonadales > Halieaceae > Haliea. The sequence continues at coordinate 1,750 of JANQUV010000067.1, read as the reverse complement.
CTCCAGGCCCATACCAGTGTCGACCGACGGCTGAGGCAAGGGGTGCAATTCACCGCTGACATCGCGGTTGAACTGCATAAAGACGAGATTCCAAATTTCGATATAACGGTCAAGTTCGTCACCTTCACTGCCGGGCGGGCCGCCGGGCACATGGGGGCCGTGGTCGTAAAAAATCTCCGAACAGGGGCCGCAGGGCCCGGTATCACCCATCTGCCAGAAGTTGTCTTCATCGAGACGCGAGAAGCGCTCGGCGCTAACGCCCATCTCCTTGAGCCAGATGTCCGCTGCCTCATCGTCAGAAACATGCACTGTGACCCACAGGCGCTCGGGGGGCAGCCCCAGCGTTTCGGTAAGGAAGCTCCAGGCAAACTGGATAGCCTCCCGTTTGAAGTAGTCGCCGAAGCTGAAGTTACCGAGCATTTCAAAGAAGGTGTGATGACGAGCGGTATAACCCACGTTCTCGAGGTCGTTGTGCTTGCCGCCGGCACGCACGCAGCGCTGGCTGCTGGTAGCACGCACATAGGGCCGCGGCTCTGTGCCCAGAAAGGTGTCCTTGAACTGGTTCATACCGGCGTTGGTAAACAGCAAGGTGGGGTCGTCACCCGGCACCAGCGAACTGCTGGGCACCCGGGTGTGGCCCTGCGCTTCAAAATAAGCCAGGAATGCTTCGCGTATATCGCCTGTTTTCATTGGAATCCTGCCATCTGTCCTTCAGCAAATCCGCGTCCCGCCAGAATGTGCAGGTGCAGGTGGAATACGGTTTGGCCAGCGCCAGCACCGTTGTTAACAATCAGGCGAAACGCCTCGGCCACGCCCAGCTGCTCGGCAACCTTAGCCGCCGCCAGCATCAAGTGCCCCAGTAGCGCCTGATCTTCGGCTACAGCATCAACCAAACGCGGAATAGCCTGTTTCGGGATCACCAGCACGTGCACCGGCGCCTGCGGATTAATGTCGTTGATGGCGATGCAGTGCTCATCCTCATAGAGAAAATCTGAGGGGATTTCACCGCTGATAATCTTGCCAAAGATGGTGTCTGACATATGCCTACCCCAGTTTTTCATCGGCAGTGAGTTGGCGTGCCTCGCTCTCCAACATCACCGGAATGCCATCGCGCACCGGGTACGCCAAGCCGCTGGCCTTGCAGATAAGTTCGTCTTTTTCCTTGTCGTACTCCAGTGGTGCCTTGGTGACTGGGCACACCAGAATACTGAGCAGTTTGGCATCAATCATGACAGGTCCTGAGGAATACAAAGGGCCTGCATTATACGGATTTTTCCCGGCGGGAACATGTTCGCGGCCTAAGGCAGCCGCATCGGCGGCACCAGCAACTGTGGATCAATACGCGCCTCACGCCAGGACATGCGCCAGTCGAGGTGTGGCCCGGTAGCGCGGCCCGTTGCACCCACTTCGCCGATAACGTCACCGAGCGCGATTTGATCGCCGACGTTCACACTCACCTTGCTCAGGTGCAAAAACGAGGAAGACAGGCGGTAGCCGTGATCCAGAATAATCGTTCCCCCAGAATAGAACAGGTCGGATTCTGCCAGCGTGACCACCCCGGCCGCCGGTGCGCGCACAATGGTGCCGGTGGGCACGGCCACATCGACCCCGTAATGCGGGCTGCCCGGCTGCCCGTTGTACACCCGCTGGCTGCCGTAAACGCCGGAGATACGCCCTTCCACCGGCCACTGGAACCCTGCCAGCACCCCTGCCAACAAGTCGGGGCGCTGTAAACGCTGCGCCTTGGCCG
>JANQUV010000066.1:78191-87528 GCA_030730585.1 Haliea sp. | reverse complement strand
CTCCAAAAACTCTCCTTTGGCTTGTGTGTGCAAATCAAGACCATGGCTGATCCCGTCCGCTTCGATATACTCCAACAGCGCCTTCTTCAAAACAGGGTTATTGTGGCCGTAATTCAGCGTTCCTGCACCGGCGAGAAAATCGAGATACTGTTTGCCATCTTGGTCGTAGAGATACTCTCCCTGGGCACGGTTAAAGACACGTGGAAAAGAACGCGCATAGCTGCGTACTTCCGATTCGATTTCTTCAAAAATTTTCATATGCAACCCTCTTGCTGTGAATTCGTTGTGGTCAAAATGTTGGGGAAAGTAGCCGCGCAAAATCAGTACGGCTGCTGTCAGTGCGCCACTGCGCGCAGGTCAGCCCTCGCCAAGGGGCCGATCCTCGCAAGGATTTCGCTTGCGTGCGCACCCTCAAAATGAGCTTCCCTGTCGAACAGCACTTGTGTGGATAGGCCAGCCCCGCGCCGGCGAGCAAACCCCTCAAACAAGGCCCAAGAGGCTGCGTTATCCTCTGTGACCGTAGTCTCTAGTTGCTCAATCCATTCATTGGCCGGGCGAGCAACAATGTGGCTCAACATGCGCCCCGCCAAACCTTGGCCGCGGCCCTGCTCGCCAACGGCAACCTGCCAGACAAACAGCGTGTTGGGACGATCTGGAACTCGATGACCAGAAATAAAACCGACGGGCTGCCCTGCTACCTCAGCAATCACTGAAGTGTTCGCAAAGTGCGTGCACTGAATGAGATTGCAGTACGCCGAATTGGTGTCCAGAGGCGGGCACGCAGCAATCAAACGATGTACCGCCGCGCCATCTTCGGCTGTTGGCTTTCTCAATGTGAGATTTTTCATCAGTTTTTGGCCCTCTAGTGTTTAGAACGCTAAATATTGTAACCGATATAGTGAAGATATGAAAATCTCAATCACGACCATTTGTGTCATTTAACAGTTTTTTGTGACTTTTTGGTGAATTTTTTAACTTTGTTTCCTAAATAATTTTTCCGACCAAAACGTGACGTGAGCCCGCGCGGCCTGGCCCTGGATTGGTTGCCGCAACTCACTTTGAATATTGGCGCAACAAGCAGGTCTACGGTTACACTAGCGTCACTACCACTACCGAGAGACTTTCTGTTGGCCCGCATTGATGAAGTACTGGTGGCGCTACGACGCGTCATCAGAGCCACTGACCTGCACTCTCGGCACTTGGCCAAAACGACGGGGCTAACGGCACCGCAAATTTTGTTGCTGCAGACTATCCGCCAGCGCGGAGAAGTCACTATCGGGGAATTAGCGACAGATATAAGCCTCAGCCAAGCCACGGTTACCACCATTCTTGATCGCTTGGAAAAGCGAAGGCTTGTTTACCGAAAACGATCCGAAACTGACAAGCGCAAAGTGCACGCACACCTCACGCCCGAGGCCATGGAGGTTCTGATCAGTGCCCCGATACCTTTACAGGAACAGTTCAAACGCCAGTTCGATGATTTGCAGGAGTGGGAGCAAACGATGATTCTTTCGTCGCTGCAGCGCATTGCAAAGATGATGGACGCCGAACACATCGATGCCTCCCCGGTATTGGACCTCGGGATACTGGATCGACAAAGCCATCATTACGGCCAGGACACAAAGCCCGATTAGGGCACAAGGCAGTGACCCGCCATGAAGGCGATGTGCTAGCTGGCATTTACACCATTCCCGAAATTAGCTCGGTCGGCAAGACTGAGCGCAAGCTGAGCGCTGGGTGTATTCCCTTTGCAGTAGGTCGCGCGTTCTTCAAAGACACCGCACGACGTCCGATCTCCGGCGAAGGCAACACACTGCGCTACTTTATCTCCACGACCTTTAGCCACCCGACCATGACAGAGGCGTACAGCATCGCTGCGCTAAATAAGCTTAACGGGCTGACGGGCTGACGGGCTGACAAACACTAAAAACCCCCGGCCCTGCAAGCCGCCGCTGCTGCCAGCCGCTGCACAGAAACCGGGGGCAGGTGCCGCCCTCTGGAAATCAGGCTTTGTCGCGTGCCCGGGCCATGTCCATGGCCAGATCCTCGATCATGTCCTCTTGCCCACCCACGGTACGGCGACGGCCCAGTTCTACCAGAATATCGCGTGCCGAGAGGCCATACTTGGCGGCGCTGCGTTTGGCAAAGAGCAGGAAGCTGGAATACACGCCTGCCCAACCCAGCGTCAGCGAATCACGGTCAACTCGCACCATATGGTCCATCAGCGGTACAATCAGATCCTCGGCAACATCCATTGCCTTGAATAGATCAACACCGGTTTCCACTCCCATCCGGTCACACACCGCCAGGAAGACCTCCAGGGGCGTGTTGCCCGCCCCTGCACCCAAGCCCGCAAGAGAACCATCAATACGATTGGCACCAGCGTCCACCGCAGCGAGGGAGTTGGCGATCCCCATGCCCAAGTTGTGATGCCCGTGGAACCCCAGCTCGGTTTCTGGCTTAAGCTCAGCGCGTGCCAGCGCGATGCGTGATGTGACATCGTCCGGAAGCATGTAACCCGCGGAGTCGGTAATGTAGACGCAGTTCGCTCCATAAGATTCCATCAGCTTGAGCTGCACCACCAACTCTTCGGCTGGGATCATGTGCGCCATCATCAGAAAACCAACTGTATCCAGCCCGGGGATTTGCGTCGCCATGCTGATGTGCTGCTCCGACACGTCCGCTTCGGTGCAGTGTGTTGCCACACGGATAGTTGAAATACCGCAACCCACCGCCATCTTCAGGTGATCCACAGTTCCAATCCCCGGTAGCAACAGGGCCGACACTTTGGTTTTCTTGACCGCTTTACACACCGCAGTCAGATATTCCTCATCGCTCGCCGCGGGAAAGCCGTAGTTGACTGATGCTCCACCCAGCCCATCACCATGGGTGACTTCAATCAGCGTAATACCCGCCTCGTCCATTGCCACCGCGATCTCTACCATCTCACCTACGGTGATCTGGTGCTGCTTAGGGTGCATACCGTCGCGCAGCGACATGTCGTGCACCTGAACTTTCCTACCTTGCAGATTCATTGTGTCGCTCTCCTCAAGCGGCCGTCGGCGTGAACCGCCCGGCCAATATTTCTTCTGCATACATTTCGGCAGTGCGCAAACCCGCCGCCGTCATGATGTCGAGATTCCCCGCATAACGCGGCAGGAAATCGCCAAGGCCTGCGACTTCCATATAAATGCTCACCCGATTGCCATCAAAAGTTGGGCCATTTTTCAGGGTATAACCGGGAACGTACTTCTGCACTTCGGCTACCATGTCGTGAACCGAGCGGGTGATCGCCTCTTGATCGGGCTCTTCTGCAGTTAAGCAGTGAATCGTGTCGCGCATCATCAGCGGGGGCTCCGCAGGGTTGATCACGATGATCGCCTTGCCCTCTTGCGCGCCGCCAATCAACTCCACACCTCTCGCGGTGGTGCGAGTAAACTCATCGATATTCTTACGCGTGCCGGGCCCGACCGAACGCGAACTCACCGTGGCCACAATCTCGCCATAGGTCACAGTTTGCACTCGGCTCACCGCCGCCACCATGGGAATTGTGGCCTGGCCGCCGCAGGTCACCATGTTCACGTTCATTGCCTTGGCCGCCACCGCGTCCTGCAAATTCACCGGAGGCACACAAAACGGGCCAATAGCGGCGGGGGTCAGGTCTACCATCACCGCGCCCTCGGCATTCACTTTGCGGCTATTCTCCGCATGCACATAAGCACTGGTGGCATCGAAACAGATCTGGATATTGTCCTCGCGCATGTGCGGTATGAGGCCATCCACTCCATCGCACGTCGTCTTAACACCCATCTCACGAGCGCGCGCCAAGCCGGGAGATTCCGGGTCGACGCCGACCATCCAGACTGGCTCAATTACCGCACTACGCAGCGCCTTCATCAACAAATCTGTACCGATATTGCCAGGCCCAATAATTGCCGCCCTGATTTTTTTACTCATTGCTCACATTCCAAGTCGTTGTTCGAATGATCAGACAAACCGGCAACTGCACTCGCCGATACCCTCGAGTTCGAGACGCATGCTGTCCCCTGCCACCACCGGGATCAACGGCGCCAGGGAACCGGAGAGAATGACCTCACCGGCCTTGAACGGTATACCAAATTCACCCAGCGTATTGGCCAACCAGGCGACGGCCGTCAGAGGGTTTCCCTGCACCGCGCTGCCCAAACCCTCGGAGTGAAACTCTCCATTTTTCCAGATACGCATTTTAAGATTCGGCAAGTCAAAGTCGCGAGGGTCAACCGCATTGCGGCCCAGCACATAAGCACCGCAAGACGCATTATCAGCAACCGTGTCCTGAATTTTAATTTCCCAATTGCGAATGCGGGAGTCGACAATTTCGAAACACGGCATGATGGATTCGGTCGCGTCCAGCACATCTCGCTCGGTCACGCCGGGCCCCTGTAAATCGCGCTTCAGCAGAAAGGCGATCTCGCCTTCAGCGCGCGGCTGAATCAAATGCCCTGCCACAGGAATATCCGAGCCATCGGCGTACTCCATCGCGTTGGTGAGAAAACCAAAATCGGGCTGAAAGACACCGAGCATATCCTGCACTGGCTTGCTGGTCACACCAATTTTCTTGCCTACCACCCGCTCACCATCGTTTTCCAGGCGCTGGCTGAGCATCCTCAAGCTGATGTGGTATGCATCCTCAATCGTAATCCCCGGCTCGCGCTCCGTAAGCGGCGCCAGCGTGCGAAAGTCGCGCAGCGCGCCGTACAGCTCATCACCCAGAGCCTCTCTGCGTGATTTATCCATAATTGAGGAAATCCAGGCACTGGCGATTAAACAGGCCTTCGTGTTCAACCATTACCCAGTGGCCACATTCGGACACCAGAATGAGCCGCATGTGCTGCAAATTCTTCGCCATGGCGAGAATACCGTTTTCCGGCATCATGCGTTCGTCCATGCCCCAGAATCCGAGTACTGGGCACTGAATTTCAGACAAGCGAGGCGTCAAGACAGGGATTTTCATGCTGGCCATCACGTGACCGTTCATAATCTGCATAATCTGCATACGCTCACTGACCAGCGCATCTGTCGCGTGCCGCGGGTCGTACATCAACCCAGTGGCGAACAAGTCTTTCATGACTTCTGGCGTGACCGGCTCGCCAGAACCAAAGACCTTGAATACCTTTTGCATACCCGGCATCTGCTGGTATTCATGGAGTTCGCTGAGGCCACCTGGCGCCATAAGTATCAGCTTCTCTACCAACTCCGGATACTCCAGAGCCAACCCCAGTGCCACCGCGCCGCCCAGCGAGTTACCGACGACACTGCAGCGCTCGACGCCGGCGCAATCCAGTGTTTGCTTGACACACTGAACAAAAAAATCGAGCGTGTGATCAACGTCATCCGGCTTGTCAGAGAAGCCATAACCAATGTGGTCGGGCACGATACAACGATACCCTCCTGCGACCAGCGCCGGATAATTCCCTTTGAAATTACTGTGCCCGCTGGCTCCAGGGCCAGATCCATGCAAAAACACGACGACGTCGCCTTGCCCCTCATCAAGATAGTGGATCCGGTAGCCATTCGCGCAATCGGCATAAAGACCCTCTGGCAACAACCCCTTATTTCCCATTATTTTCTCCACTTCTCCCGGGACAAACCCCCTCAGTACAATACTACTGCGGCGAGCATTAAACGTGATCAACGTGCAAGCATCATCCTTTATTTAAGGTATGTCTACTCTACGACGGCATCTCCGAAGCTGGTTGGTGGGCCAAAAAAAGCACGATGCGAGGGCGGCTGGTTACCGTTGATATCCGTCACGCCATACGCCTCCCCAAGCTCTGCCCCGATGCACACTGTACCGCTGTGCGTCATTTTCTCCGGATCCGCCCAGAGTGCGGCAATAACGCGGCCGCTAAACTCCGGGTGCTCTGCGGACGCCATCAAATCAGAATATTTATCCGGCTCGGCATCAAACACTTGCCGGGTGCGCTCGGTCAACAACAAGCCCATCCACAGCGAAATGACGGCCACATTGTGAGGCCGGAAGTCCACTGCCATATCGTGTGCCATTTTATCAATAGCTGCTTTACCCGCTCCATAGGCCGGGCCATGCATATAAATACGCCCGCCAAACGAAGAGGTGTTAACGATCAGCCCATCGCCGTTGGCCAGCAGCAAAGGAGCGGCGTACCAGCTAGCCGTATAATGCGACCGCATACCGACATCCCAAAGGTTTGTCAGATCCAGCGGCTTTTCCCAAAAAGGGCCCGTTTGCGTCAACGCATCGTGCAGGCTGGTGGCATTGTTGACGAGGATGTCCAGGCGACCATGATCTGCCTGCACACGCGCAAACAAAGCCTCTACCTCAGCATCTACGGAATGATCACAGCGTACCGGCACGGCTGTACCGCCTGCCGCCTCAATGGCCGCTGCAGTTTCCGTCAGTGAGCCGGGCAAGGCCGCTTCGCCAGCCGCCCAGCTGCGTCCGGTGACGTACACCGTAGCTCCGGTAGCGGCAAGCGCGAGTGCAATGCCCTTACCCGCGCCGCGGCTTGCCCCGGTTACCACTGCGATACAGTCTTTACCCTGCTTCATACATCAGCCTGCTTCATACATTGACCCACTGCCTACATTGGCTTGCTTGCTTAGCGCGTTTGGTCGACCATGCTACTGACCCCGGTCGCTATGACCAAGCACGCCGCGTACGAGGCTGACCAACATATTGAGCCATTCTGCAAAAAAACCTCCCGCACAGACGGCTAGCCAACTGCCGCTGCGCGCGTTAGCGGGGGCAGTGCTGCCGACTTTGCTCTGGATACTGCTACCGGCAGCCGCTGCAACAGCCGGCCCCGACACGCGAGAGCGCCTCTCCGCCGGCTCTCCGGCCTGGTTGCAGGCAATCGGCCAGCTCACCGTGCCCGGCCTGAAAACTGAGCAAGGCCGGGAACGCCACCACACAGAGCGCTGCAGCGCCACCCTGGTCGGACCCGCCGACCAACCACAAGCAGACCTTATCATTACCGCCTGGCATTGCCTGGAGGCCTATCGCGACCTCAGTCGCACCATCACCTTCACACTTTTACCTCATTCCTCAGCACGCCGCGAACTCAGCGCAAGGCCCTATGCAGATGGTGGCGGCATGGCGGCCGACTGGGCGCTGCTGCGGCTGAACGACCCCGTACCGCGGTCAGAGGTTGCCGCCATACCTCTACACCCGGGCCTCGCGGATGCCGAACAAACCATACTCATGGCCGGTTATTCGCGCGACGCAGGCATTGGCTTGAGCGGCGGTATTCTCAGCTACGACCCGGCTTGCCGTATCACCCATAACACCGCCAGGCAGGGCTACACCAACTGCACCGCACACAAAGGTGCGTCGGGCGGTGCAGTGATTCAGCTGGGAGCGCAAGGCGAACCACTGCTGAGCGGTATTATTTCCGAGGGCGATGGAGCACAAGACAGCCGCTTTGTGCCGGTTGCTGTGATGCGTGCCGCAGCACAGCGAGCGATACTGAGGGTACCGTAAATTACCGGGGCGCGAAAAACCGAACGCGATCAGGATTCTGTTGCGACGGTGTGGCGCCGCTGACGCAGTGGCGGTGGAGCACCTACATGCGGCTCACCGCGCTGCGCGGCCAACTCTATTTGCCGTTGACGTTCGCCGAAACGCGCTTTTTGATCTTCCGTGAGGCTGGCGTAACAATGCGGGCAACAGACTCCCGGCTGATAGCGCTCGGAAGCCATATCTGCTTCAGTAATGGGGTGCCGACACCCATGGCACTGCTCGTATTGCCCCTTCTCCAGCCGGTGATTCACCGCCACGCGGTTATCGAACACGAAGCACTCACCTTCCCAGGCACTCTCTGCCTCTGGAACCTCCTCCAGATACTTCAGAATGCCGCCCTGCAAGTGGTAAACCTCTTCAAAACCCTCTTGCAACATGAACGCAGACGCTTTTTCACAGCGAATGCCACCCGTGCAAAACATCGCCACTTTGCGATGCCGCGCAGGGTCGAGATTTTCACGCACGTAGCGGGGAAACTCCCGAAACGAGGTAGTCTCTGGATCGATGGCACCGCGGAAGGTTCCGATGCCGCACTCATAGCGATTGCGCGTATCAAGCACCAGTACCTCGGGATCATTGACCAGGGCATTCCAGTCACGCGGCGCAACATACGTGCCAACCACCTGATTAGGGTCAATTCCCTCAATACCCATGGTGACGATTTCGCGCTTCAATTTGACCTTCATCCGGTAAAACGGCATGGTCTCATCGATAGATTCCTTATGCTCCAGCAACGCCAGCCTGGGATCGCTGCGCAGCCAGGCCAACACCTGATCAATACCCTCGCGTGACCCTGCAACAGTGCCGTTGATACCTTCAGCGGCGAGCAACAAGGTACCCTTCACGCCAGCGGCAAGGCAGACATCCAGCAGCGGTTCACGCAAGGCCTGATAGTTGCCGAGCGTAACGAACCGATACAAAGCCGCAACCACCGTCTGCTCCATCAGTGTGGCTCTCCCGCATCCGCCTTGCTACCGCCCAAGCAGTCAGGCGATGCGGGCGCGGCGCCAGCGCGTTCTTTCCACTCTTGCGGGGAATAGGTGTGTAATGCCAGCGCATGCACCGGCCCTTGCAGCTGTTCGGCCAGCACGCTGTACACCCGCTGGTGCCGCGCTACCTGCCGCTTACCTGCAAAAGCTTCACTGGCCACGACCACCCGAAAATGCGTCTCTGAATTGGGCGGCACACTGTGCATGTGACTTTCATTGACCACCTCCAGATGCGCGGGCGCCAATGCCGCGATGAGCTGCTTCTCAATGTGCTCTTGAACCGACATATCACCTCCAAACTGTAGGGCTAATTTTACCCGAGATTGGTGCCACGGGGTACTGCATCGCGGCAGCGACACAGCGGTTACTGCCCCCGGCGACGCCGAGCATTCCGATACTGCCCCGGCGTTTGCCCGGTCCACTTGCGAAAGGCACGGTGAAAGGCGGAAGGATCAGTGAAACCCAACTGCAGTGCCACAGTCTCGATCGACCAGTCCTGCCTGTCCAGAGCCAAACGCGCGGCCTCACAGCGGGCAGCGTCCTTCAACGCCTGAAAAGTAGTGCCCTCTCGGCGCAGTTTGCGGCGCAAAGTGGGTGGCGACAGGCTCAGTGCCTGGCTGATGGTATCGAAAGCCGGGACACCCTGTCGGAAGTCATGCCCCAGCATGGCACGTACCTGAGCGGATAAACGGCCGCTGTTCTCACGAGCGTCCATCACCAGTAACTGGTATGGCGCGGTGCGCAAGAAATCGTTCAAGGAATGCTCCGTATGTACCACGGGCCAGGCAAGGCAGGCGGGATCGAAATA
>JANQUV010000066.1:0-78091 GCA_030730585.1 Haliea sp. | reverse complement strand
GGCCGGATGACCCTTGGTCTGCTCGCCAGCAACCCCTATACTCAATGCAGGCAAGGTCAGGCGGGGCGACTCATGAATATTCGCTATAATGTACTGTTCGCAGGGGAGGTGCTTAACGGGCAAGATGTGCTCAGCGTGCGCAGTAACCTCGGCCGCTTGTTCAAGGCAGACGATGCCACAGTGGACAAGCTGTTTAGTGGCAAACCGCAGCTGCTCAAGCGCGACTGCGAAGCCGCGGTAGCAGAGAAATATCGGCACGCCATCGAAAGCGCCGGCGGCAAGGCCATTATTCAGCAAGCCCCGCTGGCAGCGCCGCCAGCCTCAACTGAATTAACAATCGCACCACCGGGCAGCGATGTCTTACGTCCCGAGGAAAGAGCGGCAACGGTTACCGCAAAGCCAGTAATCCCCGCACTCGAAGTTGCTGAGCCTGGCGCGCGCCTCGCAGAACCCGCCGCAGCAGCACCGCCCCCACCGGACACCAGCCACCTCACTCTCGGGGCAGCAGGCGCCACCATTCCCAACCTGCAGGCAACAACAGCTACCGTCATCCCCGAATCACATTGGTCCGTGGCCGAGCAAGGCAGTGACTTGCGCGAGGGTGCAGCGCAAGTACCAGAACCCAAACCCGTGGACACTTCGCAACTTTCTCTTGCGCCCGCGGGCGCAGACGTACTGGAAACCCGCTACCGTAAAACGTCCACCGCTACAGCGCCTGACACCAGCGCTCTCAGCCTTGCAGATCCGCCGCCCCAGGCAAAGTAACTTCAACGCGTAAGCCTGGCTGGTTATCATCGAGGGCAATTGTCCCCTTGTGATAGTGCACAATGGCCTGCACCAGGCTCAATCCCAGCCCATGGCCAGGCTGCTCTCCACGGCTTGACTCCACGCGAAAAAAACGTCGAAAAACGTTCTTGCGGTCCAATGGCGCCACACCGGGGCCTGAGTCCCCGACCGTGATTTCGAAGCCATTGGGGTGGCGCGCCAAAGTCACCTCAATCAGCCCTCCCTCCGGCGTATATTTGATCGCGTTATCCAGCAGGTTCGCACACATTTGAAATAGCAAGTCGGTGTCACCCGGGCACAAGACATCAGGCGCGAGTGCCACCTGCAGTTGCACATTGCGCTCATTAGCCACCGGTTCATAGAGCTCCACTACATCACAGAGCAAACCCGACAAGTCGACCATAGCGTGCACTGGTGGGCGGCTGCCCGACTCCAGCGCCGAAATTCGTAGCAGTGCATTGAAGGACGACAAGAGGCTGTCACAATCTTCAATAATGCGATCGACTTCGTCTTGCCCATCTGCATCCAGCCGCTGGCGCAACTGGCTCAGCTGGTTGCGGATGCGCGTCAGCGGCGTGCGCAAATCGTGGGCGATATTGTCTGAAACCAGCCGCACACCCTGCATCAAAGAGCCAATCTGCTCCAACATCTGGTTCATTGCCCGGGCCAGCTCTCGCGGGTAACCGCGCTTTCCCGCCACCGTCAGGCGCTGGGCGAAATTGCCGCGAACGATACTCGACAGCTCGCTGTTGAGGCGCTCAAAGTGATGCAGCGTCGTTGCCGCGCTGAAAAAACCACCCACAACCCCCAGTAAAAGCGTTGCAACCATCGCCCGAAACAGCGTGTTGAACACCAGCCCACCGCTGGCGATTGCGTCGGCATAATTGCGCGCCACCAGCGCATCCACCCCATCGCCAAGCTGCGCGCGCCTGGCAAGAAAATCGACATCCACCGGCTCACCCCAGTTCAGCAACGCCAGCTGAAAGCCCAGCCAGCCTCCGGAAAACTCGCGATACCGAGGGGTTTGTGTCAAGTCTCCGGCCACTTTTGTTCCGTTGCCATCAACGATCAGATAGTTGAAGCGCCCGATAGTCGGTAAGTTGCGCTGATCTTCCAGGTACTGATCCACGCCATTCAGACCCTGTCCGGCATACACGACTTGCAGTGTGTCTAACTCATCGCGAATCGAAGAGCCCAGTTCAGTAAAATAATCGTAGCTGAAATAGGCATAGAGCACGGCCAAGAGCAGAAATACCGTTGCGCTAAGCGCCGTCACATACTTGGCGATGTAGCGAAACGTCAGGCTGTTAACCACGTCGAGAATGCGCATACCGGCTATTCGACTCCCAGGCTGTACCCTGCACCGCGTACGGTTGACACCAGGGGTGGGGAGAAGTCCCGGTCAATTTTCTGGCGCAGTCGCGACACATGCACGTCGATCACGTTCGTTTGCGGGTCAAAGTGGTAACCCCAAACATGCTCCAGCAGCATCGCCCGGGTAACCACCTGGCCCGCATGCCGCATCAGATACTCGAGTAGTTTGTATTCGCGCGGCTGCAGGATGATGACCTCCCCGTGGCGCCTGACCTCCTGGCTCAGCAAATCCATTTCAAGATCTGCAACCTGTAGCCGGGTCGCAACTTCGGCACCGGCCTCTCGCGCGTGTCTGGCGAGAATTTCCAACCGGGCCAGCAACTCAGCCATGGCGAAGGGTTTGATCAAGTAATCATCCGCGCCGCACTGCAGGCCCTGCACGCGGTCATCAACGCTGCCTAGTGCGCTCAGCAGCAGCACCGGCGTACGCTGGCCGGACTCTCGCAGGCGCCGCAACAATGTCAGCCCATCCAAGCGCGGCAGCATGCGGTCAACCACCAGCACATCGTGCTGGCCGCTGCGCGCGGCAGCGAGGCCAATTTCACCGTCGGCACAGTGGGTGCAGGCGTGGCCGGCCTCCTGCAACTCCGAAACAATGAAATCGGCTACCGTCCGGTCGTCTTCCACCAGCAGAACTTTCATCTGCGCATTCCATAACCTGTGAGCCAAACAATGTAGCACTGCCCAGTGCTGCACAACAATTTACAATGTCGTAATGCGCAACCACCTCGCCGACAGTGCTAGAATTTTGCCGCTGTACGCCTGCCCTGCTAGCCGTCGTATTCACACCACAGGAGATTGCATGTCAGAACACCAGGCGCCAAGCCCACCGTCACTGCTGCGCAGACTCGCCGCTTTGCTCTATGACACACTGCTGGTGATCCCGCTGGTGGGTGTCACCGTTGCACTGGCTAGTGCGCTGGAGATGTGGCTACTGGGTGTGAGTGAGGGCGGTGACTATTACCAAATGAATCCGCACATCGTACAGTTGCTCAGCATTGCCTGCGTAGCGATATTCTTTACCCTGTTCTGGCGCAAGGGCGGACAAACCCTGGGCATGCAGGCCTGGAGAATTAAACTCGTCGACGGCAGTGGCAACACACCCGGCACCGCTCGTTGCCTGCTGCGCTGTGCTGCGGCATTGGCATCCTTACTACCGGCGGGCCTAGGCTACTGGTGGTGCCTGGTTGACAAGCAAGGGCGCTATTGGCACGACCATCTCAGCTGCACTCACCTTGAGCTACTACCCAAACAGAAAAAAGCGAGTTAGCAGCGGGCCGCTAGCTTTAGCTTTAACGTGTACGCAGCAGCAAAATCAACCCTGCGCCGATACACAGCAGCACAGGCGCAAGCGCCGCGTAAAGTGGTGCAAAGCCAAACACGAGGCTCGCAGGCCCCAGCAAATCCTCGCTGATCTGGAACGCAACCCCAACCAACACTCCGGCAAAGATACGCACGCCAAGCGTTCCATCACGCAAAGGCCCAAAAATAAACGCAATCGCCACCAGTACCAGGCCCGCGATGGAAGCGGGCTGCAGCAATTTACGCCACATGGCGAGCTCGAAGTCATCGGCATCCAGGCCTTGCTGTTGCAGGTAGCGGCTATAACGATGCAGATCAATCAGCGGCAAGCGCTCGGGAGACACCACCTCCATTGTTAGTAACTGCGGGGTGATACCGGTGTCCCAGCGCAAACTGGCAGCCTGAGTCTGGGTGGTCTCCCAGCTGCTGAAATCTGTCCTTACCACATCCTCCATCAACCAGTGGTCGCCGGCGAAGCGCGCGCGCTGCGCACTCAACGACGACACCATGCGCCGCTGCTCATCCAGCTGCACCAGCAGCACGCCGTTCAACGCCGTTTCGCTTTCCACCGCGTTAAAGTACAGGTAGGAATCACCCTCCCGGTTCCAGATACCGTAGCGGCCCGCCAGCCCACCTGGAGCACTTTGGGCTAACGCTCGACGGCTTTCGGCCAACTGTTCCGCCGGTGGAGCCACTGCCTCACCAAGGAAAAAACCGACCAGAGCAACCAGCAGAGCATACTTCATGACCACTGTAACCAGACGGGCAATGGACACGCCAGCACAGCGCATAATCGTCAACTCGCTGGCAGTGGCAAGTTGGCCAAGCCCCACCAAGCTGCCAATCAGCGCAGCCGAGGGTATAAACTCGTATATGCGGCCAGGGACGGTAAGCACGATGTAGCTCGTCATTTCAAGAAAGGTGTAGCTCTCGCTGAGATTGCTTGACTCATCAATGAATACCGACACCACATCGATACCTACGATGACCAGCAACACCAGAAAAATCGATGCCAGCAGTGTACGCCCGATGTAACGATCAAGCAGCCGCATGGTTGGCCCCTTTGAAGCGCCAGCGACGGCGCAGGGTGTCGCCGTACAGCAGCACCAGCGCCAAGGAAAAATACAGCAAATGAACCGCCCAGAAAGTCAGCGGTCCGGCTCCCTCCTCCATGGCAGAGCGCGCCTTGGTAAGTAGCACCAGATAAATCAGATACAAAGCAAAGGCCGGCGCCATCTTCATATAGCGACCTCGGCGATGGTCGGTGCGGCTTAGCGACAGCGCGATCAGTGCAACAATTGGCACCAACACCGGCAGGGAAAGCCTCCAATGCAGCGCGGCACGCTCCTCTGCCAGCGCAGAATCCAGCAAAGCCAGGGTAGGTCTCGCATCAACCCGGGACGCGCTGCGAATACCACCCTCGGGTTCTGGAATCCGCTCTCCAAAGCGCTCAAACTGCACCACTTCGTAGTCCAGCTGGCCAGGCTGACCGCTATAACGGTAGCCATCCCTAAGTTCCAGATACCGTACCGCTGTTGCGGTATCGAGCACAATCTCACCCTCTGCCGCCACAGTCACGATGAGCCGGGTTCGGCCATCCCCTGCGGTGGTCTGCTGCGCTAGAAACACCGAATGCATGACGCCGCTATCCGGGTCGATGCTTTCGGCGTAGCTGACGACGCCATTCGACTTGCGATATTGAAAGCGTCCCTCTGCAAGGGTTTGCAGGCCCTTCGAGGTTTCAGGATCGTCTAACAATGCCGAGGAGCGGGCAGCACCCATGGGGGTTACCCAGAAGCTGAGCAGCGCCACCACCAACATAACCAAGGAAGCCGACACCAGGGTGTAGCCGGCCAACCGTGTGGGGCTGACCCCGCAAGCGGACAACACAACCATCTCACTTTCGACATACAGGCGCCCATAAGCCATCAGAATGCCCAAAAATAGTCCCAGCGGCAAAATCAGCTCAAGGAAACCAGGTAGGCGAAAAAACATGACGGGGAGTAAGATATCGCCCGCGAGGTTACCCACGGCTGCCTCAGCCAGATACTTCACGAAGCGTCCGCTGAATATAATCACCAAAAGAGTAAAACTCACCGCCACAGTGTGTTGCAGGACATCGCGTGTCAGGTAAGACAGAATTTTCATGCAGACCCAGATTACAAACTGCAGCTGACTCGCTCCGAGCAGCTGGCAACGGTTTAGTTTCAACGCAGTACATCATACACTAGGCGCCTTTTCCCGGCCCACGAAAACTGACAGGCATAGACCATGAGCAGATTGACGTTTACCGCACGCACCAGCACCGACCCCGCCAAAGCCAAAACTCACTGCGCTGTCGTCGCAATTTTTGGTAGCGAACTTTCCGCGAGCGCAACTGCCTTGGACACCGCCAGCAATGGTGCCATCAGCACGGCGATCAAACTCGGAGATTTCAAGGGCAAACCGGGGCAAACGCACCTGCTGCCAGGAATTGGCAAGGCCCAGCGGGTTATGCTTTTGGGTTGTGGTGAGCGCAAGTCCTTCGACCAGACGGTTGCTCGCGAAACTTTACAGGGGCTGAGTAACGCGCTCAACGCCAGCAGCACCACGGAAGCGCTGTTGCAGGCGGCTGACATGGTAAGCGAAGTGGTCAGCGGGCCCTGGCTGCTGGAATTGGTGGCGCGCGGCATCACGGCAAGTGGCTATCGCTACACCGCCACCGTCGCCAAGCCGAAAGAGCCGCTGGCACTTAAGAAAATGATTGTGAACCCTGGCCAGGCACTGTCGGCGGCGCTTGCTCAGCGGGCGCTGGATAACGGTGCAGCACTTGGCGCGGGGATAAACTGCGCGCGCGAACTGGGGAACCTGCCTGGTAACATCTGCACGCCCTCTTACCTCGCCAGTGAAGCGCGTAAGCTTTCCCGCGGCAACAGCAAGGTAAAAACCCAGGTGCTGGAAGAGAAAAAAATGCGCGAGCTGGGCATGGGTTCATTGCTGTCGGTCTCCGCTGGCAGCGACGAGCCGGCCAAGCTCATCGTTATTGAATACCGCGGTGGCAAAACCGGAGACGCCCCTCAGGTGCTGGTGGGAAAAGGTATCACCTTCGATTCAGGCGGCATTTCCCTTAAGCCCGGCGCCAGTATGGACGAGATGAAATACGACATGTGCGGCGCTGCCAGTGTTATTGGCACCTTACAGGCGGTCATCGAAATGGGCCTGGCGCTAAACGTGACTGGCGTGATTGCCGCCGCTGAAAACATGCCCAGTGGCCGGGCGACTAAACCAGGCGATGTGGTCAAAGCCATGTCCGGCACCACGATTGAAATCCTCAACACAGATGCCGAGGGCCGGCTAGTGCTGTGCGACGCACTCACCTTTGCCCGCCGCTTTAAACCCGCTGCTGTGATCGATATAGCGACACTCACCGGGGCCTGCGTTGTGGCACTGGGCTCACACGCTTCTGCGGTTTATGCCAATAACGAGCCACTCGCGGAACAGCTGCTGGCCGCTGGCACCGAAACACATGACCGTGGCTGGCGCATGCCGCTGTGGGACGACTACCGCAAGCAGCTGAAGAGCAACTTTGCCGACCTTGCCAATATTGGCAGCCCAGGCGGCGGCTCGGTAACAGCGGCATGTTTCCTGGCCACCTTCGCTGAAGACTACCCCTGGGCGCACCTGGATATCGCGGGGTCTGCCTGGAACAGTTCACCCAAGGGCGCTACCGGGCGACCTGTAGCGATGCTCACTCGCTACCTGCAGGATCGGGCAGCAGGCTGATATGACCCGCGTTGGGTTTTATGTGATTCAGCAAGCGGGCCAGGCACAGCGGCTGCAGGTTGCGGCGCGCCTGGCCGACAAGGCGTTCCAGCGTGGCCATCGCATCTATATTCATGCGCAGGACCCGAAGCAGGCAAAGGAACTGGATACGCTCCTCTGGGGGTTCCGTCCCAGCAGCTTTTTGCCGCATGGCCTGCAGGGCGAACCCGGCTCCGACCTGGTCGCCATCGGCTGGGGTGAAGCACCTGCAGGACATGACGACCTGCTGATCAATCTGCAGCTGCAGGTTCCTGCCTTCTTCGGCCGTTTCAACCGAGTGGCCGAGGTTGTCACCCAAGATGAAGCCAGCCTGGCGGCACTGAGAGAGTCATGGCGCTTTTATCAGGCGCGGGGCTATCAGTTGGAAAAACACGACTTGAGCGGCGTATAATGCCGCGCTTTCCGCACTCGGATAGCTGAAGCGATGGATAAGACCTTCCAACCTGCCGCAATCGAATCTCACTGGTACGACCATTGGGAACGTCAGGGGTATTTCAAGCCTCAGGGCGGCGATCGCAGCTACAGCATCATGATCCCGCCGCCCAATGTGACCGGCAGCCTGCATATGGGTCATGGCTTTAACAACGCCATCATGGATTGCCTCATACGCTACCACCGCATGTGCGGCGACAACACGCTTTGGCAGGTGGGCACGGACCACGCCGGCATAGCGACGCAAATGGTTGTTGAACGCCAGTTGGCCGCCAGTGGTGTGTCTCGCCACGACCTAGGTCGGGAGGAATTTTTACACCGGGTGTGGGACTGGAAGGCAGAATCCGGTGGCAACATCACTCGCCAGATTCGTCGCCTGGGTTCGTCGGTTGACTGGAGCCGGGAGCGTTTCACCATGGACCCCGGCCTCTCCGCCGCGGTCGGCGAAGTGTTTGTACAACTCTACGACGAAGGCCTGATTTACCGGGGTAAACGCTTGGTGAACTGGGACCCCGTGTTCAACACGGCGATTTCCGACCTCGAGGTTTTAAACGAAGAAGAACAAGGGTCTCTTTGGCACTTCCGCTATCCGATTGATGGCGAGCAACAGCATCTTGTGGTGGCTACCACACGTCCTGAAACAATGCTCGGCGATACGGCGGTCGCCGTGCATCCGGAAGATGAACGCTACCGCCACTTGCTCGGCAAGCACGTACGTCTGCCCATAACCGGCCGTCTGATCCCCATCATCGCGGATGACTATGTCGATCCTGCCTTTGGGTCCGGCTGTGTAAAAATCACACCGGCGCACGATTTCAATGACTACGAAGTGGGTAAACGTCATAACCTCCCACTCATCAACATTCTCGACCGCCATGCGCATATTCTGAGTGAATTCACCGTTCTCACCTTTGAGGGCTACGCCGCCCAACACGGTGAGCAGGCCCCGGCCCACTACGCCGGAATGGAACGCAACGATGCCCGCAAGGCTATTGTTGCGGAATTTGAAACTCTGGGCCTGCTGGAAAAAATTGAGCCACATACGCTCAAAGTTCCCCGTGGGGACCGCTCCGGAGCCGTGGTGGAGCCTTGGCTCACGGATCAGTGGTATGTGAAAGTGGCGGACCTCGCCGAACCCGCTATTGCCGCAGTAGAGGACGGCAGCATCCAGTTTGTGCCGAAGCAATACGAAAATATGTACTTCGCGTGGATGCGCGATATCCGCGACTGGTGTATTAGCCGCCAACTGTGGTGGGGGCATCGCATCCCGGCGTGGTACGACGCACAGGGCAAGGTTTACGTGGGGCGCGATGAAGCGGAGGTGCGCAGCAAGTATGCGCTAGCCGCCGATACCGTCCTGCAGCAGGACGAAGACGTACTGGACACCTGGTTCAGTTCAGCACTGTGGACTTTCTCCACCCTGGGCTGGCCAGAGAACACTGAAGAACTGCAAGCCTTCCACCCCAGTAGCGTACTGGTCACTGGTTTCGACATCATATTCTTCTGGGTGGCGCGCATGATCATGCTCACCCTGCACTTCCTCAAACATCAGGATGGCAGCCCTCAGGTGCCTTTCCACACAGTGTATGTTCACGGCCTGGTGCGCGACTCCCAAGGCCAGAAGATGTCCAAATCGAAAGGGAATGTGCTGGACCCTATCGACCTGATCGATGGCATTGATCTGGAGCCGCTGGTAACCAAGCGCACTCAAGGCATGATGCAACCGCAGCTGGCGAAAAAAATCGAACAGCAAACCCGCGCCGAGTTTCCGGATGGCCTCGCAGCCTACGGTACCGACGCCCTGCGCTTTACCTTCTGCTCGCTGGCGTCCACAGGACGCGACATCAAGTTCGATATTGGGCGCATCGAAGGCTACCGCAACTTTTGTAACAAAATCTGGAACGCCGCACGTTACGTGCTGGGTAACTGCGAGAATGAAGACTGCGGCATAGACCCTCAGCTGCCGGTGCGCCTCAGCCTTGCAGATCGCTGGATTCTGTCGCGCTTGCAAAATACCGCGGACACTGTGGCCGCTGCCCTCGACCAATATCGATTCGACCAAGCCTGCCAAGCCTTGTACGAATTCATATGGAACGAATACTGTGATTGGTATTTGGAACTATCGAAACCGGTACTGTGGGATGACGCCGCGGCGCCCGAGCTACAGCGAGGCACAAGGCGTACCCTTATCACCGTGATGGAAACCTGGCTGCGTCTACTGCACCCGTTCATGCCTTTTATCACTGAAGAGATTTGGCAGCGTGCCGCGCCCTTCGCTGGCGTCAACGGCCCCAGCATCATGTTGCAACCATGGCCTGTGAGCGATCCTGCTGCCGTGGACAGTGCTGCGAGTGCAGAGATAGAATGGCTAAAAGCGGTGATTGTGGGCGTTCGCAATATCCGCGGGGAAATGAACGTGCCGCCCGGCCGCAGTTTGGAAGTACTGTGCCGCAATGGCAGCGACACTGACCGCCAGCGCTTGCACGACAACGCCAGCTTTTTGAAAAAGCTGGCCAAGCTGGAGAGCATCGAATGGCTGGCTCCCAGCGCGCAACCGCCAGTCGCTGCTACCAGCCTGGTAGGAGATCTGGAGCTTCTGGTACCGCTGGCAGGGCTGATTGACCGCGATGTGGAACTCGCGCGCCTTAGCCGAGAAATCGAGAAGCTGGAAAAGGAACGCGGCCGTTTACACGGTAAACTGAGCAACAGCAGCTTTGTTGACCGGGCACCACAGGACGTAGTCGCCAAGGAGCGCGAAAAACTGGAAGCACTGAAACAGGCGCTGCTTAAACTGCGCGCGCAGGCGGACTATATAGCGAGCTTGTAATGCGCGAACCCGGTAAAACAGTTCGACACTCGGGGTGGCCAGCACCCCGAAAATAATAAAAATCAGCAGGCAATACCGAGGAAAGAGGTATGAGTGAACGGGTAAGTGGTACGGTAAAGTGGTTCAATAATGCCAAGGGGTTCGGTTTTATCACGCGGGAGGAAGGCAGCGAAGACGTCTTCGTACACTTTCGCTCCATTCAGGGCGAAGGCTATCGCACGCTGAGCGAAGGGCAGGCCGTAGAGTTCAGCCTCGCGCAAGGCCCCAAGGGCTGGCAAGCTGAGGACGTGCAAAAACTCTGAGGCACGCCTAACGCAACTTGGCGCGACCATCTCGGTTCGCGTTGCGTCCGGTTTTCATTCCACGTGGCGAGTCACGCAGCGGCGTGCAGCTCACTGTGATTTCACCACCGCTGCTCGGGCACTTACGCCGGGCCAACACGATTTTATTAAGAGGAATACCATGCAGTCTCTTGCGCAACTTCTTGTAGGGCTACTCATTGCCTTGGCTCTGTCCACCCTTGCGGGCTTCCTGCTCGGCCAACCTTTCCCAGACCTCACGTTGATTGCCCTGTTCGCTGCAGCGACGTCCGCGTCTATTCTCCTGAGCGCTCTCTGGCCCGCCTCGCAAACATCGACCGCCAGGCCCACCGCCAAGACGAAACCCGCCCGCTTAAAACCCGCTCGCCCTGCAAAACATGCACAACAGGGCCGTGAGCAAGGCACAGTCAAATGGTTTAACAGCGCCAAGGGCTTTGGCTTCATCACCTGTGATGACGGCCGTGAAGTATTCGTCCATTTTCGCGCCATACGCGGCGAGGGGCGGCGCAGCCTGCGTGATGGCGAGCGCGTGGCCTTTCACACAGCAGCCAGTGACAAAGGCCCACAGGCCGAGGATGTCGAGATTCTGGAAGGATCAGTCTAAGATGGTGAACAGCCGCAGCACAGCCGCTCGTACCGAGCATCGCTTTCGGGGCATGATCATGCCCACTGCTGCACACTCGGCGATTCGGCGGGTGCGACGCCAAGGCAAGCATCCGAGCATCCACGGTAACAAACTGTGGAAATCCAGCTGCTTACTGCTCGATTATCTTCACAAAAATCCGCCCGCGAACACCGCAAGGGTGCTGGACGTCGGCTGCGGCTGGGGTATCGCAGGTATCTGGTGCGCCTCCCAGTTAGGGAGTGAGGTAACGTCCCTGGATGCGGATCCAGACGTGTTTCCTTATCTGGATGCCGTGGCTGCGTTGAATGGCGTTACAACTCGCCACCAGGTAAAGCGTTTTGAGCAGATCACCAGCCGCGAGTTGGCAGGCTATGACCTGCTGTTGGCAGCTGACGTGTGTTTCTGGGACGAACTGGTACGCCCGGTGACCAACCTGGTCAACCGCGCCGTCAAGGCTGGCGTCAAAACCATCGTCATTGCGGACCCCGAGCGCTCAACGTTTCTCGACATGGCGCAAACCTGCGTGGAAAAACACTGTGCGGACCTGCTCCCATGGCGCTGCCGAGGCAGTGTCGAGGCGCGTGGCGCGCTTATGGTGATCGAAAACGCCTGATCGTGTCCGCATCGAAGTAGCGATAGTTGCGCTCGACAGGCCCACTGGCGATGGGAGCACCGGCCTCCAACCGCGGACGGAAACGTGTTTTCAGCAGGCTTCGGTAAAGCCGCATGGCAGAGCCCTTGTCCGCCTCGTCCTCCGCCTGTGTCTCGACGTCCCGCGCGACACCATCGTCCGTCACACGGTAGCGCGCCGTCACGAGGACACCACCCGAGCCCGGATCACGCGTGAAGGCACCGTTATCGGGCAATTCGACCGGGCTGTTGAACCACTCCTCTAACAGTGCCTGCTGCCCGGTGGCCTGCAGATGTGCAGCCACCGCACGGTAGTCCGCAGCGGCCAACCTGCCCTCTCCGTTCCACTGACGCCAATCAGCCAACGCCAGCCAGGCTCTCGCGCGCAGAGCCTCGTCCTGCAGGTCCGGCGTCGCGATAAAATCGAGCAGCAACTGCGCTCCCTGCATTTCAGCACTGCGCTGCAGGTTCAGCAGCCGTTGTTCATAAACATCCAGCGCTTGCAGGGGCTCCTGGCGAAACCCGAACGGAGCCGTTGCACCACGGTTGCTTGACCAAATATCCGGGCGTGCCTGCGCCTGCACGAGGTACAAGTTGCGCAGTTGGCTATCGACCAGATACCAACGTTGACTTGCAGGCAGCGTAGCCTGTGTTGCAAGCAGTAGTTGCTGATTTGACTCATGCAGGTGCAGCAGGCGACGCTGGTCGCTGCTATCCAGCTCACGGCGCAGGGCTTCACGCTGCCAGCGAAAGTAGTCAGCGGCGGCACGCGTATTCATACGCTCGCCGCCGCCCAACAGTCGGTAATAATAGTCATAGCGCGCATCCAGCGCCTGCCAGTCTCCCAGGCTCCGGTGCGCGGCGAGTAGCTCCTTGATCAACGGCAACTGCTGGTCGCTATACAAACCTTGGTTGATCCGCAATACATGCAACGCTCGGCTGTAAACCCGGGCGGCTGCTAAGGGGTCGCCAGCGCCCGACAAGCCCCGCCCCAGGTCTGCCAGGGGTACCGCCAGGCTTGCGGCGTAAGGCCCCTCAGCCGCTTCCATGGCCTGCAGCCTGGCGCGCTGCTCGGCCAACCGTGCCGGCGTAATAGCGGCGTCTTGCGCAGAGACTTGCACAGTGACAGGCGCCTCGTCTGGCCAGGTTTTACCGCTGCGCAAAAAGTCGTACCCATAGGGCGTAGAAGATATAGCCTGCACAGCGGGTGCGAGGCACAACCAAAACACAAGACCACACAGGCGCAGCCATGGCATGCCGCCTTGCGCAACGCTACGCCTCATCCACCGTTTCACTGCAAACCTCACTGTCGATCGCCGAGGCCCGATGTTGCTAGAGCCCTTGGAGCAATGATGATATAACGGCTTCTTAACAGACTCATCGCTCTTCCTTATTTATTCTCGGCGAACCGGAGCCATTCGCATGAAACAACTGGGTATTCTGGACGCCGCCTTCATCAACCTGGAGCGAGGCAATACACCGCAACATATTGCCAGCCTGGGAATCTACGACCCCTCCACCGCGCCCGGCGGCAAGGTTCGCTTCAAGCAGGTAATCGCCACGTTTGAGCGGCGCCTGGACAACCAGCCTCTTTTCAGAACACGCTTGGTGCAGGTTCCTGGTGGGCTGGACCGGCCCTACTGGGTAAAGGACGAGCGCTTTGATGTTGAGTTCCATCTGCGGCATATCGCACTGCCCAGCCCCGGTGACTGGCGTCAACTGTGCATCCAGATCTCCCGCTTGCACTCACGCCCGTTAGATATGTCAAAACCCCTGTGGGAAGCTTACATTATCGAAGGATTAGACCGGATACCCGGGCTGCCGCGGGGAAGCTTTGCCATCATGACCAAGATTCATCATGCCATGGTAGACGGCATGGGCGGCAATAGCATCGTCGCACTAATTCATGACCTGGTACCGACACCTGAGGCCAGCGCTGAGCGCGACGCCGTGCCACGTCTTGTAGACACCACCCCGGGTGTCGCTGAACTGCTCTCACGGGCAACGGTCAATGGCATCAAGAACGTGGCGGGAGTGGTCAGCGGCGCTGCCAGCAACTCTTTGCGCCTGGCACGCTATGCCGCGGGGGTCGCCAAAGGAGACTTCCCGGCTCTGGACATGCAAGCGCCAAAGAGTCGTTTTAATCACCCGGTGAGCCCGCATCGAGTGTTCACCGCAGCCGAGTTCGAACTGCAGGCTTTCAAATTGATTAAGGATGCCGCTGACGTCAAGCTCAATGATGTTGCCCTGACCGTTGTTGGTGGGGCTTTACTGCGCTACCTAAGCAAGCTGGGTGAAGCACCGCAAGCGCCTCTGGCGGCCGCCATCCCAATCAACATGCGCACGCGGCGCGAAGCCAGCCCGGACCACAATCAGATAGGCTCCGTGTTTACCTCACTGCACACCGACATTGCCGACCCCTGCGCTCAGCTGCAGGCCATCCATACCAGTTCACTGGATGCCCAGCGAGCCGGTGAGGTCAGCCCGCTGGTGGACCTGCTCAAGCTGGCGGGGGTCTTCACACCTGCCCTGACGCGGCCGGTAGCAGACTTCTGGGCGCGCAATCATCTGTCCGGTTACCTGCCGGTGAACGTGTCTACCGTGGTTTCCAATGTCGCCGGGCCAGACCAACCGCTTTACTGCGCCGGCGCGAGGCTGGTGGATTATTACGGGCTGGGTGTATTGACACCCGGCATGGGCATCTTTCATCTTGTTTTTAGTTACTGCGGCAAAATCACGGTTTCGGTACTCGCAGACCGGGCCATGGTGCCTGACCCAGAGCAATACCGCGATTGCCTGAACGAGTCTTTCCAAGCCTTGTACGACGCCGTGCTTCCCCCGAGCAAAGCACAAGCGGCACGTCGCAGACAAAAAAAACCCGCCAAACGGCGGGTTTAAAAATAGTCATTTACTGGACCTGGATGAACATTTCCGCCACTGAAACGGGAATATCTAACCACATGACAAAATTTTAGAACCGGCACAGATATATATCCAATGTATTTATTTTATGTCTACTATGAAAATGATTCATAATTGACTTATGGATTCGCTCAATCTGCATAAAACCGACCTGAACTTACTGGTAGCCCTGCAGGCTCTACTGGAAGAGCGCAGTGTATCGCGAGCCGCGGAGCGCCTGCACATTACGCAACCGGCCATGAGCAAGACACTGAGCAGGCTGCGCGCAATGTTTGGGGATCAGCTCTTCACCCGCAGCAACCGTGGCATGCAGCCCACGCCCAGGGCCCTGGAGCTGGCTGCAGAACTGACCGGATTACTGGACGACATCCATCGCCTGGTGTCTGGGTCACGCTTCGACCCTTACACCTACAACGGCGAAGTCACTCTCGCACTGTCAGAATACGTGGGTATTGCCCTGTTACCGGAGTTGATCCAGCGGCTACACAGGCTTGCCCCCAGGCTCTCCATTCGCACGATTACCCGGCTGGAGCACCAGCTGGATGCCCTAGCGACCGGCAGTCTCGATTTCGCCATCCACATTGCGCAATCGCATTACCCGGAGGAGTATCGCGTGCGTCCGTTGGTCACCGCGCCTCCGGCTATTCTTGTACGTGCAGGCCACCCACTCGCGCAGGGTGCAGTGACCTGGGAACGTCTTGGACGCTATCCACTCATCCGCGTGTACGTTCCCGATCTGGAACAAGCTGAAGTGGCGCGAAGCTCTGAGGCTTTTATGCGGGTGCGAAGCCCGCATCAGGGGTCTCTCGAAACGTCTCACCTGATGACCGCCATGGAAGTACTGCGCAGCACAGACTATTTTCTGCCCGGGCCAGCCTATGTATTGCAAAACACACACGTCACCAGTGGCATTGTCGCCCTGCCAACACCACCGGGCAGTGACTACACGCTCAAATATATGCTGGTGGCTCACCGACGGACAGACCAATCGGCTCTGCATCAATGGCTTTGGGGGCAAATCACTGACACCATCACCGCGCTTGAAGCACGCAGTGTGCCTTCTGCTAATGCTTCCGGCAGCGCCACACTAACGAGCTTAATCACAACACCCAATGCAGCAGCAACCCAAGACGATATGGATACTCAATGAGCAAAGGCAAACATCGCGATATCCCACTGTTCGCCACCCCAATCATCGAAACCCACTGCCACCTAGACTATCTGGATCCGGTGCAGCTTCAGGACACACTTACCCGCTCCCGCGCGGTGGGCATTGAACGGATCGTGACCATCGCGGTGTCGGCAAGTAACCTCGACAGCGTGCTCGCGCTCACCCGCGTCGCCCCGGACATCTGGGGCACACAAGGTGTACATCCGCATGAGGCCGAAAGCTTCACCCCAGAGGTGGCAGAGATTATCCGCGAACGCGGCAGCGATGAACGTATCGTCGCCGTGGGCGAGATCGGCCTGGATTATTTTTACGACCATGCCGACCGCGCGGTGCAACGCAGCGTATTTGCTGCCCAGCTGGCGCTAGCCGTGGACCTGGATCTGCCCGTGGTCATCCACACTCGAGAGGCGGATGAAGACACACGTGCCATTCTTGCCGAATACGCACCGCACTTGCGCCGCAAGGGAGTGATCCACAGTTTCACCTCTGGCATGGCCCTGGCAGAGTTCTGCCTCGAAGCCGGCTTCATGCTGGGTTTTAATGGCATCACCACGTTCAACCGTGCCGATAACGTGCGGGAAGTGGTGGCTGCAACGCCACTTGACCAGCTGGTTCTGGAAACCGATTCGCCCTACCTGACCCCAGTGCCTTACCGAGGCCGACCCAACGCACCGTTTTATTTGCCCTTCATCGCTGAGCGCATCGCCGAGGTACTGGAAATCCCCGTGGAAACACTGCTTGCCTCCGCTTACCGCAACAGCCTTGCATTATTTTTCCCAAATACACCCCAATAAGCGTGGCAATTCACACTTCGGCACAACGCAACCCTCAAACCTGCCGCGGGTCGATGGTAGAATAAGCGCCTTTTGCGGGCCGCAGTCCGGCCCGTCAACGAACGAGACGTTATGGAATATATTGTTGGTCAGCGCTGGGTAAGCCATGCGGACGCACAACTTGGCTTGGGTGTCATTGTTGAGGTTGAACCGCGGCGTGTCACACTGAGTTTTCCAGCGGTAGGGGAAGAGCGCACTTATGCCGCCGAGAACGCACCGCTCACCCGGCTGCGCTTTAAAGTCGGTGACGCGATCTCAACAGTGAATGGTGACGAGCTAGAGATCACCGAAGTGGCCGAAAGTGGTGGGCTGTTGCTGTATACCGGTACCGATCATCACGACCAAAGCATGACGGTGTCGGAGCTGGAACTGGACGCTTTTGTACAAATCACCACCCCGCAACAACGCCTCCTCAACGGACATTTTGACAAAACCAGCGACTTTGCCCTGCGCGTGGCCACCTTGTCGCACCTGGACCGGCTGCAACAATCCGCAGCCCGTGGGCTGATGGGTTCGCGTACCAGCTTACTGCCGCACCAAGTGTACATTGCCAACGAAGTGGGCCGCCGCCATTCACCCCGGGTGCTGCTCGCCGATGAGGTCGGCCTGGGTAAAACTATCGAAGCCGGCATGATCCTGCACCAACAGATACTCACCGGGCGCGCCGCGCGGGTGCTGATTCTGGTGCCGCAGACGCTGCTACACCAGTGGCTGGTAGAGATGCTACGACGCTTCAACCTGCACTTCTCACTGTTCGACGCCGAACGGCTGGACACGGCAGAACCGCTCGATGTGTTTGATGAGGACCCCCTGCTAGCGCCCGACGCTTACAACCCGTTCGACAGTGAGCAGCTGGTATTGTGCAGCCTGGACCTGTTCCGTGAATCAACGGAGCGTCAGCTGGAGGCACTGGCAGTCCACTGGGACCTGGTCGTGGTCGACGAGGCACACCACCTGCATTGGTCACCCGAAGCACCGGGTGAGGATTATCGTTTTGTCGCAGCACTCGCCCGGCAAAATCCGGGGCTATTGCTGCTGACAGCTACGCCGGAACAGGTAGGGCTGGAGAGCCACTTTGCGCGCCTGCAGCTGCTCGATCCCGAGCGCTTCCACTCCCTTGCGGCCTTTAGAGAAGAAGAGCAGCAGTACCGGCACTGGAGCGATATATCCAAGCGCCTGGAGCAAGGCGAAACGGTTTCTGGCCTACCGGCAGGCCTCGACCCCGCTGCACCCGCAGAAACGCTCATCGAACAAATTCTGGACCGCCATGGCACCGGCCGCGTGATGTTCAGAAACACGCGAGCGGCAATTAGCGGCTTCCCCACCCGCGTGCTGCACCGCTATCCGCTGGACTCTCCGCCCGCCTACCGCCATGCCAACAGCGACGTGCATGAAGCACTGCATCCTGAAGCTCCCTACCACGACGATAGCTGGCTCTCCTTCGACCCGCGAGTCACCTGGTTGGAACAAACGCTGAAAGCACTGCGCCCGGCAAAAGTGCTGATTATTTGCGCGCGGGCGGAGACCGCAGTCGCCCTGGAGCACTACCTGCACCTGCGCGCCGGGATCCGCTCCGCCGCCTTCTACGAAGGGCTATCGATTATCGAGCGCGACCGTGCCGCGGCCTACTTTGCCGACGAGACTGCCGGCGCGCAAACCCTGGTATGCTCGGAAATTGGCAGTGAGGGCCGCAACTTCCAGTTTGCTCACCACCTTATTCTGTTCGATCTGCCGCTGAATCCCGACCTTCTGGAGCAGCGTATTGGGCGCCTCGACCGCATCGGTCAGGCAGAGGACGTGCAGATACACGTACCTTTTCTTTCCGGCAGCGCACAGGAGGTGTTGCTCGACTGGTACGACCGCGGTTTAAACCTGTTTCGTGAAAGCTGCTCCGCTGGCACCATGATCCTGGCCCAGTTTGAATCACGCCTGCTGCAGGCCTTACAGAACCCGAAAGGGGACCTGACGCCGCTGATCACCGATACCGCCGCGTTCACCGCAGAAACACGCCTCGAACTGCGCGAAGGGCGTGATCGTCTGCTGGAGCGCAATTCCTGCAAAGCCGATGTCGCCGCAAGCGTGATCGCCGATATCGTAGCGAATGAGGACAGCGAGACGCTGCAGCCCTATCTGGAAGCCCTGTGTGAAGCGTATGGTGTCGAGCACGAGTACCACTCCGAGCACACCCTGGTGTTGCGTCCCACCGACCACATGCTGACCGGGCACTTTCCGCACCTGCAAGAAGACGGCAATACCGTCACGTTCTCGCGCAGTAAAGCACTGGCTCGGGAGGACATGGCGTTCCTGACCTGGGAACACCCGATGCTGGTGGAAGCCATGGATATGGTGCGCTCTACCGAACTGGGTAACGCGGCGCTGGGCACCATCAAGTTAAAGGGCATCGCACCCGGTACAATGCTCCTGGAATGCGTGTTCACAATTAACTGTGTTGCGCCCAAAGCACTGCAGCTGGAGCGTTTCCTGTCGCTGTCCCCACTGCGCTTGCTAGTGGACGCGCGCGGCAAAGACCTCGCCAGCCTGGTCCCTCACGAGCGCCTGAACGGCCTGGTGGAACGGGTCAATAAAGGCACTGCACTGGCCATTATCAAGCAGGTGCAAGAGGAAGTGGATAAGAAAATGTTGCTCGCCAGCCGCCAGGCCACTGAGCGCCTGGCGCCGCTGCTGGCGGCGGCGGAACAACGGATGCGAACCGAACTCGGAGCAGAACTGGAACGGCTGCAAGCGCTGCGCGCAGTGAACCCGTCGATACGCCAAGAGGAACTGGACTACCTTGCCTACCGCATTGACGAATCCGCCCTGCACATCCGCCACGCCAGCCTGCAACTGCAAGCTCTGCGTTTGATTATTACCACCTGAAACTACGGAGACTGACTGCACTCACGTGATTTTTTACCCGCTTTCTCGCCCTGCTGAGCCTGTCCTTTTTTACTGCGCTTGGCAGCAAGCCACGCCAAAAGCGTCACCTCAGACCGTGACACACCTTGGGTACATATCCATATGGCAGGCAATTTCCGTTACCACATGGCAAGCCCTGCGCCCATGACAAGAGCAACAGGCTAAGGCGTACTCACCGAATGGGTGAAGCTCTATGCAGCACGCGAGCATTGAGGCAGCAGCCCCAACTCAGCTAACGGCATAGCCTTGCGCCGGGCACGTTTTGCGCGCCGCACGGCGCATCAGGATTCCGCGACCAAGCCACCATCCAGCACCAGCACATGCCCAGTAACCCAGGCAGAGGCTCGCGCGCTCAAATAAATTGCCGTGCCAGCGGCGTCTTCCGCAGATCCCATGCGCCCGATTGGGAAAGCCTTCACCAACTCGGCTTCGTGCGGCAACATATGTGCGGTCATTTTGCTGGGGAATAAGCCTGGGGCAATCGCATTGACGTTGACGCCCTCTTTCGCCAGGTCCGCGCCAAGTTGACGCGTGAGCTGGTGCACCGCAGCCTTACTCGCACTGTAGCCATAGTTGTTGCCATGTGCATTGGTGATGCCATTCACTGAACCAATGTTGATCACCCGAGCGGGATCCTCATCAGTGCGGGCGGCACGCAGGGCCGGCAACAGTTGCTGGGTGAGAAAAAAGATCGACTTGACGTTCAGGTCCATGACCTTGTCCCAGCCATTCTCCGGGAAATCTTCAATCGCTGCGCCCCACGTTGCTCCCGCGTTGTTCACCAGGATATGTACGGCGCTTTCCCGCTCACAAATGGCTGCCGCGAACTGCTTGATACCTTCCACCGTGGACAGATCAGACGCGATGGGAATGCACTCCCCAAACGCCGACAGGCGCGCTGCCGTGGCCTCAAGTTCATCCACCTTGCGCGCCGTAATGTAGGTACGTACGCCATTGGCAACAAAACCCTCGGCTATCATCGCGCCAATACCTCGCGATCCACCGGTAACTACAGCCACTTTACCACTCACATCAAACAGCTTACGCATCGTGTTTCTCCTACAGAAATTGCTGCAACGCTACTGCGTCCATTGACCCTCGGGGTCGGCGGGTTCCACCCTTTGCGGGCAAACACCCGCAGTTCGCAGGGCATGTAGCACGGTAAGGCGTGTATCGACCGGGTCGATCACCGCATCGATTTCCAGAAACGAGGCTGCCTCTGTGGCTTTACCCGCTTCGTACAATTTGGCCAGAAGCTGCTCAAACAGCTGTTCTCGCTCTGTTTCGTCGGCTATTGCTTCGAGCTCTTTGCGATAGCCCAAACGCACGGCACCCTCAAGACCCATGCCGCCAAATTCACCGGTTGGCCACGCCGCCGCATAGACAGGAGCAACAAAGCTGCCACCCGTCATCGCCATCGCACCCAGGCCGTAGCCCTTACGCAGAAACACGGCAATCACCGGTACGCGCAGGCTGGCACCGGCAATAAACAAGGAGGACATGCGGCGCACAGCCGCTTCACGCTCGCTGGCTGGGCCCACCATAAACCCCGGGGTATCCGTCAGCGACACCACAGGCAGACCAAACGCGTTGCACAGCTGCAGGAAACGCGCCGCTTTCTCGGCGGATTCGGCATCCACGGCTCCCCCCAACTGTTGGCAATCATTGGCGATAAGCGCTACCGGCAGCCCTTCAAGCCGCATGAACCCGGTGATGATGCCGCGGCCATAGACTCGGCGCAGCTCCAGAAACGAGCCGGTATCCGCCAGCGTTTCGATCACCTTGCGTACCGGATACGCCCAACGTCGATCCTCTGGTACCAGGTCGCGAAGCGGCGCCTGATCAACACACGACCAATCGTCCACCGGGCCTTGAAAATACCCCAGCAACTGCTGGGCCAGCGCCGTAGCCTGGGCCTCATCATCCGCTGCCAGGTCGACGACGCCGTTTTTCAGCTGAGAATCCAGCGGGCCAATCTCTGTGGCGGCAACCTTGCCCAGGCCGCCCCCTTCAATCATTGCGGGACCCGCCATACCAATCCACGAGCTGCGCGTGGCAATGGTGAAATCGGCACAACCAAAGAGCGCGGCATTGCCCGCAAAGCAATATCCATTATTGACCGCAATGCGCGGTACGGTTCCCGAAAGGCGCGCCCAGGCGCTGAAGGATTCGACATGTAACCCGGCAATGTGGGTGAGCACATCGGTGTCACCGGGGCGACCACCGCCGCCCTCGGTATACATAACGACGGGGAGATGGTGCTTCTCCGCCAGCGCACAAATCCGGTCCAGCTTGCGGTGATGAAAGAAGCCCTGCGTGCCCGCCAGAACGGCATAGTCATTCACCACCACAGCAACCCGCGCAGCGCGAGGGCCAACCCGTGCCGCATTGATAGTTGCGGTACCGGTAATAACGCCATCACCGGCGGTGCTGGTTTGCAAGTCGAAATAGTCGCGGCGAGTGCGCTGTGCGGCCACGGCGAGTTGGCCATACTCCTGAAAGCTCCCCGCATCCACGAGGTCGTTGAGATTCTCGCGTGCCGTGCGATAACCAGCAGCGTGACGACGCTCACAGGCCTCTACACGCTGTTCATCAAGCGTGCGCTGCAAGCGTTGCTGCAGGGCTTGCAGTTCGGGGCGCAACGACTCTGTCACGGGCAGCCTATCAATGTGAGGTGAGGTTCGCGCTTAACGCCCGTGCCATACGGCCGCGCGCTTGCCAATAAAGGCCTCGACACCTTCTTTGGCGTCCGCACTGTTGATACAGATTTTCTGCAACCGAGCCTCCTCGGCGATAGTCGCCGATAATTCGTGCTCCAGCGCAAAGTTCAGCGCTTCCTTCGCATGGCGCAGCGCTAGCGGCGCCTTGCCTGCAAGCTCGGCGGCCCAGGTCAGAGTGTCTGTTACGAGCTGATCTGCCGCGACCACACGGTTGCACAGGCCCAGCTCCTGACAGCGGGCTGCGGGCAACTTTTCACCCGTTACAATCAATTCGTAGGCCCGCTTGCGTCCCAAGGTGCGCACCAAGTGCCAGGTGGCACCCCCATCCGGAACCAGGCTAATGGCAGCAAACGCCTGGTACAGGTAGGCGTTATCAGCCATCACAGTCAAATCACAACCCATGGCGAAGGCACTGCCGACACCCGCTGCGGCGCCGTTGACGGCACTAATCCAAGGCTTGGGGGCATTGTGAATTGCCATCAAGACAGGCTTGTACTCGTTATTCAGCTGCTGCTCCACGTCGAAGTCGCCGCCGGTGACCTCTAGAAGATCTGCACCTGCAGAAAACGCCCGCCCTGTTCCCGTCAGCACTACCGCGCGAATATCCGTATCTGCATTAACCGCTTGCACCGCTTGCAGCATGTCGCGACGCAGTGCGGCGTTAAACGCGTTCAGGTTTTCCGGGCGATTAAAGCTCACCAGAGCAACCTGCCCAACGTGTTCAACCGTAACTGTTTCGTAGTTCGCCATACATCGCATCCTTACAAAAGTTGAGGTTTATCCAATCGAGCCAGCATCGCGCAGCTTTTGAATCTCGCTTTCGGCAAAACCCATGGCAGACAAGGTCAAGGCGGTATCCTCACCCAGGCTGTGCGCACCGTGTGCCACACCCGACGGTGTGCGGCTAAAGCGCGGTGCTGGCGCCGGCTGCGTGACTCCATCCACTTCAATATAGGTATTGCGAGCGACATTGGCCGGGTGGCTGGGTGCTTCCACAAACGACAGTACCGGCGCAAAACACACGTCCGTCCCCTCCATGATTTCGCACCACTGGGCCTGGGATTTCTGCATAAATACCGCCGCCAACTTGTCGGTCATCTCTGGCCATTTGGCGACGTCGTGCTGGTTACCAAAGTCGGCTTCCGGTAACGCTGCCAACTGCATCAGCAATGCGTAAAATTGTGGCTCAATGGATCCCACGGAAATATAGCGGCCGTCGGCGCACTCATAAGTGTCGTAAAAATGGGCAGCTCCATCCAGCAGGTTCGCCTCGCGCTGGCTGGCATCCCACATACCGACCGCTTCAAAGCCGTGAAACATCCACATCAATTGAGCCGCGCCATCCACCATGGCCACATCAATAACCTGCCCCTTGCCGGAATTCGCTGACTCCAACAGCGCCGCAAGCACGCCATTCACCAAAAGCATTCCACCGCCGCCCATGTCACCCACCAAGTTGAGCGGGGGAACGGGCTTTTCATTGCGGCGGCCGGTTGCAAACAATGCACCGGTCAGTGAAATGTAGTTGATGTCGTGTCCCGCCGCATGCGCCAATGGCCCTTCCTGGCCCCAGCCAGTCATACGCGCGAATACCAAGCGGGGATTGCGCGCCAGGCAGACATCCGGACCAATGCCGAGCTTCTCGCATACGCCGGGGCGGTATGGATCTATGAGAACATCCGCGTTTTCGACCATGCGTAGCAGGGTCTCAACACCCTCAGGGTGCTTGAGGTTGATCACCACCGATTTCTTGCCACGCGCGCTCACATCACGCAGCTGCTTCAAATCCCCGCCATTGGCACGTTCGATGCGAATCACTTCAGCGCCCATATCGGCCAGCATCATGCCGCCCATGGGAGCCGGGCCAATACCCGCCAACTCGATTACGGTAAAACCGTTCAACGGTCCCATGGTGATTTCTCCTTAGCGAGGCTGCATGCGAATGGCGCCATCCAAGCGGATGCACTCGCCATTAACGTAATCGTTCTCGGCAATAAACACAGACAGATGCGCAATTTCCTCAGCGCGACCAAGACGGCGCGGGTAGCATACACTGCTCGCCAACGAGTTATAGGCCGCTTCTGGCAGCATTTCGAACAGCGGTGTGTGTATAAGGCCCGGCACAATGGTGTTCACTCGAATACCATAGCTGGCCAGGTCACGTGCCATAGGAAGGGTCATGCCGACAATGCCGCCCTTGCTGGCACTATAGGCCAACTGGCCCACCTGGCCTTCCATAGCCGCGATAGAAGCTGTATTGATAATCACACCGCGCCCATCGTCACCATTAATTGGCGCATTCTTGGCCATCTGCTCTGCAGCGAAACGCGCAACGTTAAAAGTACCAACAAGATTGACATTGATCACTGGCAGAAACTGATCCAGCGGAAATGGCCCGTTCTTGCCCAGCGTTTTGCAGGCACTGCCAATGCCAGCGTAGTTGTTACAGATATGGAGCGCACCGAACTTTTCAACCACTGCAGCGACCGCGGCACGCACCGATTCTTCCTCGGCAACGTTGACGCTCCAGAACGCAACGTTATCTGCGCCAAGCTCCTTAATCACCTCCTGCGCGTTCGCTTCATTCAGGTCAAAAATAGCGACCTTGACACCTTTCGCAACATAGGCTTCTACCGTCGCCCGGCCCAAACCCGATGCGCCCCCGGTGACAATGGCGACTTTTCCTGAGAGTTCCATAATCTTCTCCTTGTGCAGTTATTTAGAAGTTACGCGTATTAAACGGCGTGTAGTTGTCGGACAGGCACTCACGGCTGATGATTATTTTCATCACCTCAGAGCTACCCGCGTAAATTGTTGCAATCTTGGCATCGGTGCATTGTCGGCTGATAGGATATTCGTCCATGTAGCCGGCGCCGCCGTGTAACTGCACACCAAGGTCTGCCACGGAAATTTGCAGCTCACTGGTCACCAACTTCGCCTTGGCTGCATCCACCGCTGTTAGCGCCCCATTATTGAACGCGCGCACGCATTGGTCGACATAAATTTGCGCAAGATCAAGCTGTGTACGCATTTCAGCGAGTTTGAACTGCGTGTTTTGAAAAGCCGCCAGCGGCTTGCCAAAGGCTTTGCGTTCACGCACAAACTCCGCGGTGAGGTCCCAGGACAGCTGAGCAGCTGACAAATAGCCACAGGCGCCGATCAGCCGCTCTTCCGCCAACCCCTCCATCAGGTAAATAAACCCCTTGCCAGGCTCGCCCAGCACGTTCGCTTTCGGCACCTTGACGTCATTGAAAAACAACTCAGAGGTATCCTGAGCTTTCAGGCCCATTTTTTTCAAATTGCGCCCGCGTTCAAAGCCGTCCATGCCTCGCTCCACCAGAAACAGGGTCATATGGTGTGGGTTATTATCCGGGTCGGTTTTTGCAGCAACGATAACGACATCGGCATTGATACCGTTAGAAATATACGTCTTGGAGCCGTTCAGTACCCAATAATCATCGTGTTCTACCGCGGTCGAGCGCATACCCGCGAGGTCGCTACCCGCGTCGGGCTCGGTCATGGCGATGGCTAAAATACAGTCGCCGCTAACACAGCGGGGGAGAAAGCGTTGGCATTGTTCTTCACTGCCGAAACGGGTGAAATAGGGCCCTACCAAGCGGCTATGGAGCGTGCTATACCAATCGCCCGAGCGCGCATAAGCAGCCTCTTCGATGATAATCTGCTCAAATCGGAAATCCGGGTCACCCATGCCACCATATTTTTCTTCCGGCCAAACCATCAGGAAACCTCGCTCGCCCGCTTTCTGAAACGCTGAGCGGTCGACAATTCCGGCCTCTCGCCAAGCTTCCATATGTGGCACAATCTCCGCCGCTAGGAACTTGCGGTAAGCGTCACGAAACATATTTTGCTCATCAGTGAATTCGCGTTGCAGCATGATCTGGTGCCTCTGGTGGTTAATTGAACAACACCCCAGTATGGTGAGCGTCAGTCGGGCCAACAATGACCCGTGCCGACAAATTTATTGACCTAAACTAACAGCCTTTCACGGCAGAGCTCGCGCCCTACATGACCAGCAGCCTTTTCGACAACCTGTCCTACCTCGACTATGGCGTGGCTCTTGCGCTGATCGGCTCGCAGCTACTGATCTTGTATGTACTCAGTGGCGTTGACACCCCTCCCAAAGGCTTGGGGCTATTCGCGCTCTACTTTCTTTTGGCACTGCTGGCCGCAAGCGCTTTGGCGTTAAATGCACTGACTTCTCTACAGCTGCCCCCTGGGTTGCCAC
Source organism: Haliea sp. (assembly GCA_030730585.1). Classification (GTDB taxonomy): domain Bacteria; phylum Pseudomonadota; class Gammaproteobacteria; order Pseudomonadales; family Halieaceae; genus Haliea. The sequence continues at coordinate 51,186 of JANQUV010000066.1, read as the reverse complement.
TCATAGGCTCAATTTTGAGCACGACTCTGTTGCTCCTTGCAGCTATGCAAAGGGCTAGGCCAGCGGTCGGACGCATTGCGCTCGGCTTGCTTTGCGCAACCACCGGCATCGGCATTTTGACGCTCAAGGCAGATAACGCCGCCCTGCTTTACGCAGCGATTAGCGCCCTGCTTGGCGTGTTACTCGCCGTATTTCACGCTCGTAGCTGCTGGCAGCGAAGCAATGCAGGCGATAGCTTGATTGCGCTGGCGGGGCTTGCCTTAACGCTCTCCATGCTGCAATCCGTACGCCTCCTGCAGGCCGGCGAAGCACAACCCTTTGGCGGGGTATCGGCCGCTCTACACGCTGCGGCGCATGTGTTCATTATCACTGGCTATTTGGCAAGCGTACTGCTGGAGCAGCAGCAGCAATTACTGCGCATGAACACCCTAGACCCCCTCACACGGCTGCTGAATCGGCGTGGCCTGGAAAGCGCGCTACATGTCACGCTGGCCAACGCGGCACGACACAGCCAGCCAACGGCGGCAATCATGCTGGACATCGACCATCTGCGGCAGCTGAACGACAATTTCGGCGATGGTGCCGGTGACCGCGCACTGCAACAAGTGTCGCGCTGCCTTGAGGCTGAATGCCGCTCCAGCGACGTGATCTCGCGCTACGACGAAGACACTTTTATCGCCGTATTGCCCAATTCCTCACTGGATTCGGCGCGCAAACTCGCCGAGCGCATTCAGCTACAACTGGCAGAATACGGCCTGCATATCGACGACCACCCTATTCCCCTCACCGTGAGCGCGGGTATTGCAGATTCGCGCACCAACGGCTCATTAGAGCAACTTTGCTCCGATGCAAGCCGTGCGTTGATGCTGGCTAAACATACCGGGCGTAACCGCGTGGCAGCGGTGGACCACCGCCCCCTGCAGATATCGCGAAGCGCCGAGCAGGCCTAATGCGCGAGCTCTCCATCTCCGTTTATTTCGCCCGCGCGGTGCTGCGCAACGCGGTCGCCATTGGCCTCGATCCTATGGAGCTGCTGCGCAAAAATCGCATCTCCCCGCGCCTGTTGCTCGAAGAAGGCGCGCGCATTTCCATCGAACGCTATGCGGATCTCCAAGTGAGCACCATGCTCGCCATGCAGGACGAATCTCTGGGCTACGCCACACGCCGCCTGCCGATCGGCACCTGGTCGATGATGTGCCACGCTGTTATCGGCTGCGAAACGCTGGGGCAAGCCCTGAACCGCTACTGCCGCTTTTTCCAGCTGTTCGACTCTTCCCCCTGGCCGTCTTTCCTTGAAGACGAGGACCATGTTCGACTGCGCCTGCAAGCCAACGACGACATTGCCCTGCAAGCCTGGCCGGTGGAACTGATGCTGTTCAACGCACACCGCTTCTGCAGCTGGCTGGTGCAAGAGCATTTGCCTGTGCAAGCGGTGAACTTAAGCTACCCGGCAGCAGCCAGGCCAGAAGACTATCGCCACATGTTTCTTGCCAATCCCGTGCACTTTGAGGCAACGCACTGCGAGCTGGTCTTTTCCACAACACTGATGGAAAAACGAATCACACAAACCGAGCAAGGGCTACGTCATTACCTTCGTCACCCGGTGTTGATGATGCTGACGCAGGACTTTCCGCGCAATAGCTGGACCGCACAGGTTCGCGACCAAATCCGCCACAGCCTGCATGAGATGCCGGAGCTGGGCACCGTGGCCGAGGCGCTTGAAATCCATCCACAAACGTTGCGGCGCAGGTTATCGGTGGAAGGTACAACCTTCAAGGAAATCAAAAACCAGCTGCGTCGCGATACCGCGCTTCACTTTTTGGGCAAGCAGGGAATTTCGATCGAAGAAATTGCGCACCGCTCCGGATTTTCGGAGGCCAGCGCCTTCATACGCGCCTTTAAAGGCTGGACGGGGCTCACTCCTTACACCTATCGTAAAGGCTTATAAGCCACTCACTGCGCACCCATCACCGATTGCAGTATGGTCTTCATACCGGCACCGGCCGCAGAACTATCCCCTGAACCCGAACCCTTGCCGAACCTCACCGTTACCGACCTGCGCCTCAACGCCACGCGTATTGAGCTGACCGACCACCTGCACCCTGAAGGCTATAGCACGCATATTGAAGGGCTGAGCCTCACGATGGCGGACCTTTCAACCGCAGCACATGAAGGCCAGCCCTACCGGCTGGAGGCGCGCAGTGAAGGTGGCGGTTTACTGCGCTCAGAGGGCGATGTATCCATTTCTGCCGGACACAGTAAAGGCCAGCTGCAGCTAGAGAAAGTCGACCTTCTGCCAGCCTGGCGCTTTGCCCAGCCCTGGCTGTCGTTTCAGCTCGAGCGCAGCCAGTTGAATCTGGCAATTCACTATACAGTGAACTGGTCCGACACCCTGAGCTTTGCGGTGCACGATGGATCACTCACCCTGCAAGACAGCGTACTAAGCCCACTGCCGCAGACGCCATTACCGGATACCGGCATTTCGTTAGGCCGCCTGAGCCTTGAGGGCATCAACGTCGCCAGTGAACAGCAGTCGGTCTCTCTGGACGCCGTTAGCCTACGGGGATTGTCGGTGGCAGGGTGGAGCGAAGGTGATCGTGTGAGCCTCACCGAGCTGCTGTTGCCTCAAGGCACACCCATTCCCCAGCAACAGCCTCCGGTTGCAGCAACCTCCACAACTGATCCGGGGTGGACTGTACAGCTCAAACTGGCAAAACTGGAGCAAGGCGAGCTACGTTGGCGCAGCGAATTCACCGACCCCCCGCTGCTGGAAGTGATGCCGATTACCGCCGAACTGTACGACCTGCGCTGGCCGGCAGTCGCCCCTTCAGCGTTTTCTGCCTCACTGCGCGTAAACGCACTCGCCCAGCTGGATGTGGCGGGGGCCTTGCATGCAGGCAGCGGCAACGGCGATATCGCCTTTGCTGTGGAAACGCTGCCTCTAGCCTGGTTTGCGCCGAATCTCCCTGACGTCCTGCAGGCAGAAATCAGCAGCGGTCAGGCGCGAACCAAGGGCACGTTGCAGCTGAATGATTTCTTGCCAGAAACGGTAACCGCTGACGGTGCCGTGAGCGATTTCTCGATGCGGCTGCGAGGTGCCGACGATGCACTAACCCGCTGGGACAGCGTATCCTGGATTGGACTGAAAGGCTCCGTGGATGGCTACGCGCCGGTCACGCTAGTGGGCACTGCCAGCCCCTTGCAGGCACCGCCAGCGCTCGATTTGACGCTGCGCTTCAACGGGTTGGACATGGCGCGCCTGACACCCTACTCGGGCAACTATGCGGGCTACGCAATCAAGAACGGTGTGATGACGGTAGACCTGCGCTATGGCCTGGAGAACAACCGCCTGCAGGGCAACAACAAGATCGTCATCAATCAACTGCAACTCGGCGAGCGCGTCGAAAGCAGGGATGCCATCAACCTGCCGCTGCGCCTCGGTATCGCACTACTCACCGACAGTAACGGCGTCATCGACATCGCCGTACCGGTGAGTGGGGACCTCAACAATCCACAGTTCAGCCTTGGCAGCGTCATCGCCGGTGCCTTCGTGAACCTGCTCACCAAAGCTATCACCGCACCGTTTGCGCTGCTGGCAACGCTTGTGGGCAGCAGTGAAGAGCTGGATACTGTTGATTTTGCTGCAGGCCCGCGCGATTCGCGATCAATGGCCCGTGCCCGCAGAAGCCTTGGTGCAGCTCGCCACGCAGCGCGCGGCCGCAACGCAAGCCTTCCTGCTCGCCGAAGGCATAGATACTGCTCGCGTGGAACTGGCGGCCGTGAGTGCTGATGCCGCCGAAAACAGCTTCAGCAGAGTAGAGCTGGCCATCCAGTTATAGGCAAGACCGGCTATCCGGCAGGCAGCAGCGCGGTGTTGCAATAGCGGCACAGGTAGCGGGCGCGCCCTTCGCGCATACGATTATGGCGCACCGTGGTCACCGCATGCTCACGACAGCCACAGCGGTAGGAATGCAACCGTTGACGACGTATGGGAACACCGTCCAGCGCGAAGTCGAAGGTGACCTGCGGTGGCAGGCCAAACAGCTGCATGATCCTGCGCCACTGCGGCCCATGGGGCTTTAAGCGGCGATTGAGATAACGCTGGTGCACCGCATAATGTGCCACCTCATGCGGTACCGTGTGCTGCAGGTTCTCATCGAAATGCCGGGCGAATATCCATGGGTTATAGCGGATACAACAAGCTGCTCCTTGCGCCCTGAACATGCCCGCCGTGCTACCGCTAAGGTCAAACAGCACAGGCGGCACCGCCATTGGGTGTGCCAGCAAGTCCGCTGCTCGCTCCACCCAGCGCTGAGTCGCACGCACCACCTGTGCGCGTTGCAACTCATCAATAGGCGTGATCACTACCGCCTGCTCACTGTTCATTGCTTTCGGCATCCGCACAACATATCCGTGGTTAGCGCACCATTTTACCCGTCTGCGCCTGCTCCTGACACACCAACAGCCACTCCCGCAGTGCAGCAGTGTGAAACTTTTGACGATGCAGAACAATGTACAGTTGGCGCTTGAAATCACGGGCGGGTACGTTCAGCGGGACCAGCGAGCCGCGCACGAAGGCCTCTTGCAAGCTGATTCGCGAAAGGCAACCCACGCCCAACCCCGCCTCAACCGCGCGCTTGATAGCTTCCGGGTGCTGCAATTCCAATACCACGTGCAGGGCAGATAAAATGCCATACATGGCGCGATCAAAGGTTTGCCGGGTGCCTGATCCCGGTTCACGCACGATCCAGTCCAGCGTTAATAAATCATCATCATTGAGCAGGCGCTTGCGAGCCAGCGGATGCCCCGGTGCCGCAAACACCGTCAATTCATCTGCCTGCCAAGGTTCACAGCTCAAGTCAGGATGGCTTAATTCACCTTCTACCAGGCCAATATCCAGCTCATAGCGCGCAACCCGGTCGGCAATGGTGGCCGTATTCGCCACCGACAGGGCAACGTCAGCCGCAGAATGCCTGGCGCGAAAGGCAGCGATCATAGGCACAGCAAGATAATTACCAATGGTAAGCGTCGCACCCACCTGCAGGCGTCCACTGACTTCATCGCCACTCAGGCTTTGCTCCAACGCGCGCGCTCGAGCCAACAGTTCCTCCGCCGCAGGGCGCAACTGCCGTCCCAGCTCACTCAGGCGCAGCCGCTTACCAAGTCGATCAAAAAGCTGCACATCGAACTGCTGCTCTAACTCGCGCAGAGATCCGCTCGCGGCCGATTGGGACATCGCCAGGTCGGACGCAGCACGGCTGATATTCTCGTGATGCGCCGTAGCTAGAAAGACCTCGAGTTGGCGCAGCGTATAGCGCATGCCTTCACCTTATATTTACTTTATCAATATATTATATCTATAAATCCTGTTTTACCAATAAACAAAAAGCGCCTAAAGTGACGTCATTGCCCACTCCACTGCAGGAAACTGACCATGGCTACATTGCTGCGCGAACGCGTTACTGAAGTTCACCACTGGACAGACCACCTATTCAGCTTCAAAACCACGCGCAACCCCGCGTTCCGCTTTGAAAACGGTCACTTCACCATGATTGGACTGGAAAAGGAGGGGCGGCCGCTCCTGCGTGCCTACAGCATGGCCAGTGCCAATTACGAAGACCAGCTGGAGTTTTTCAGCATCAAGGTAACCGATGGCCCGCTTACATCTGCGCTGCAGCATATTCGCGTGGGTGACGAGCTGCTGGTCAACAGCAAAGCGACAGGCACTCTGGTACTGGACAACTTGCTACCGGGGCGTCACTTATATCTGCTGGCCACGGGCACCGGTCTCGCGCCGTTCCTCAGCATCATCAAGGATCCCGCCATCTACGAACGCTTCGACCGGGTGATACTGGCGCATGGCTGCAGGACTGCCAGAGAATTGGCCTATCAAGACACCATTACCCGCGAGCTCCCGGAACATGAATACCTGGGTGACGACATTCGCGAAAAACTGGTGTACTACCCTACCGTCACGAGAGAACCCTACCGCAACACCGGGCGCCTGACTGACCTGATCGGCAGTGGCAAGCTCCCGGCTGATGTTGGCCTCGACAATATCGACCTGGAACATGACCGATTCATGCTCTGCGGCAGCCCGAGCATGCTAAAAGACATGGGCACCTTGCTCAACGAGCGCGGCTTTCGCGAGTCGCGCCATGGCAAGGCCGCTCATTATGTCATCGAGCGGGCATTCGTCGAGAGCTGATCACTGGGCATCAGCGACACGCAGCGTTTCACGGAGTTCGCGCTTGAGAAACTTGCCACTGGCATTTCTCGGCAGCGGCTCCGGCAAAAACCAGATATAGCGCGGTACTTTGAAAGGCGCCAGGTGGCCCGCACAGTGCCCCCGCAGATGCATCGCATCAATGGCTGCCCCAGAGCTCAGGTACACCGCCGCGCCTACCTCTTCTCCCAGCCGGTCATCGGCTACCGCAAATACCACACATTCCGCCACGGCCTCGTGTGCAAACAGCGCATTTTCAACTTCAGCACAGTACACATTCTCGCCGCCCCGCAGCACCATGTCTTTGGCTCGGTCTACCAGAAAAATAAACCCGTCGTCATCGATGCGAGCGATGTCACCGGTATGCAGCCAGCCGTCGGTAATCGCCTCTGCTGTCGCGTCTGGGCGGTTCAGGTAACCCTTGATAACAGGGGCGCCGCGCACCCACAGTTCACCGACCGCGTTCAACCCCACATCTTCACCCGAGGGCCCGACGCACTTAGCCTCCAAGGTGGGCACTGCGGGGCCTACGCTCGCGGGTTTGTCGACGAAAAAATCAGCGGATACGGCAGCAATAATGCCCGAGGTCTCGGTCATGCCGTAACCCGTATTGGGCCGAGCCGCCCGTGAGCGGGTCTGGATTTTTTCTACCAGGTCCGGCTGCAACGCAGCACCTCCGCCGCCCAATACAGTGAGCGTAGAGGTATCCCTGTGGGCGAAATCGGGGTGCATAAGAATTTCACGTGCCATCATCGGCACACCGTTGAAAGTCGTCACGCCCTCCTCTTCAATGAGCCTGAGAGCATCACCCGCATCCCACTTGTACATATGCACCAGCTTGCCGCCGGCCATTGTGGTGCCATGGGCGACACAATTATTCGCCGTAACATGAAACAGAGGCGTGGCCAGCAACGAATTGGGCGGCGGCGCAGAACCCGGCGCAGGCGGTGTTTTACCGTTTGCCAAGGCGACGGCAACCGGTTGTACCGTGTTGATGAACGCCACATTCATCACATTGGCCACGCAGCCGCGATGCGTCAGCCGCGCCCCCTTAGGGCGCCCTGTGGTGCCTGAGGTATAGAAAATGCAGGCATCGTCTTCCGGGGCGATGCTCACAGTGGGCAGCTCCGGCGGCGCATTAATCACCTCGATCCAATCCGTCGCCCATGCCGGTGCATCGTCTTGCAAGCGCACGGCAACGACCTTCACCGCAGGGAAGCGCTCACGAAGCTCAGTAAAGCGCTGCAGTCGCTCGCGATCACAGATGAGCACCAGCGGCGCCGAATCTTCGAGTGCAAAGGCCATTTCCTGAGCCACCCACCAGGCGTTCATGCCCACCACAACGGCACCCATCGACGTGACCGCCCAGTAGGCCAGCATCCATTCCGGGAAGTTACGCATCGCGATGGCCACGCGGTCGCCAGGGCGCACACCTTCACGGTGCAACCACTGAGCAATGCTGGCGGTGAAGACATGCGCCTCAGCATAGCTGCAGCGTTCACCCTCAAACACCAAATAGTCTCGGTCGGCATAGCCTGCTGTGCTCAGCCAAATTTCACGCAGCGATGGCGGGGCATGACGAAAACTGCGCAAAGGCACGCCGCCTACTGTCGCCGTTTCTATTTCAAAAGGCTGGCCCGGGCCGATCAGCTGTTGCCAGGCTTGCTGCAAATGCTCGTACACAATAAAACCTCTATTGAACAATATATGGGAGGAAGCGGCAGCGTACCCCGAGCGAGCGGGTCGCTCAACGACCTGCCCCTGTGTCTGCTTGAGTTAAGTTTTTTGTCGCCCAGTATCATTGCGGCTACGCCTGTTGCGGGGCAAACTGGTTAGCTAATAGCCCACTACAGGAATAATCATGAGCGCGCAGCAACTGGATATTCAACGGCTTTCTGCCTATCTGGCCGATCATTTGCCCGGCATAGACAGCGGCCTTATCGCGGAGAAATTCCCAGGAGGCCAGTCAAACCCCACCTTCAAATTGACAGCAGGAGGCCGGCATTACGTGCTGCGGCGCAAGCCACCGGGTGAGTTGTTACCTTCCGCACACGCGGTGGACCGCGAATTTCGCGTGATCAGCGCACTGCAGAACACCGACGTACCGGTGCCAAAAACCTATGTGCTGTGTGAGGACGAATCTGTCATCGGCTCGATGTTCTACATCATGGAGTACATGGACGGGCGTATTCTCTGGGACCCTGTGCTGCCAGATGCAAAAGATAACGCCGAGCGCAGTGCTATTTATGACTCCATGAATCAAGCCATGGCCGCGCTGCACAACGTCAACGTGGAATCCGTCGGCCTTACCAATTTCGGCAAACCCGGTAACTACTTCGAACGGCAACTGGCGCGCTGGACCCGGCAGTACCGAGCCTCAGAAACCGGCACGGTTGCCAACATGGAAACACTGCTGGCTTGGCTGCCTGCCAACATGCCTGAGGATGACGGCACCGTTAGCCTGGTACATGGCGACTACCGGCTGGACAACATGATGTTCCATGCCACCGAACCCCGCGTGATTGCCCTGCTCGACTGGGAATTGTCGACGCTGGGGCACCCTCTCGCCGACCTGGCAAATCAGTGTATGGCATGGATGCTGCCACGTGACAGCAGTATGAAGGGACTCGCAGGCGTGGACCGGGCTTCACTGGGCATACCCAGCGACGAAGATTATATTGCGCGCTACTGTGAACGGACCGGGCGTTCTGGCATCGAGAACTGGAACTTCTACCTCATTTTTTCCCTGTTTCGGCTGGCGGCTATTGTGCAGGGCATCAAGAAGCGCGTGCAGGTCGGCACTGCCTCCAGCGCCGAGGCAGATGCCAGGGGCAATCTGGTCGAGCCCCTGTCCCAGCTAGCCGTTGACCTGATTCGCTAACAGCAGCGCCCACCGCAGGGCCTTGCTGCGATTCGTCTACCGAGTCGCAGCAATATACATCCACAGGTATCCGCACTGCGTATGTCGAGCATAGTCTTTAACCAGCGATGACCCACTCACATGCCTGACATATTGTACTACGACGGCCAATGCCCACTTTGCACACGCGAGATGGCCAAACTTGGCCAGCTCTGCGATGGTGAACTGCAGCTGCAGGATATTCATGGCCTGACGTCGGAGACCGAGCTACCCGACAGAGACACGCTGCTTCGAACACTGCACCTGAAAACCGCCGACGGCCAGCTACTGACTGGCATTGATGCCAACGTCATGGCATGGCAGCACACGCGCTTCGGGCCGCTATGGCGCTGGCTACAATGGCCAGTGATTCGCCCAGTCGCAGAGGCTGCTTACCGCTTTTGGGCGCAGCGTCGTTTTCGGCGCCTGTACGGCTCTTAGGAGACACCTATGCATTTCACCGAGAAAGACATCGCCGCCATGGAGTCACGCTATCGCGCTGCGTTGATCAACTCAGTGAGCGGTTTCAAGCCCGCCAACTTGGTGGGTACCGCAGATCACGATGGCAACACTAATTTGGCTATCATCAGCTCTGTTGTGCACCTGGGGTCAAATCCACCGCTGCTGGCGCTGATCATCAGGCCCAATCCGGTAGAGCGCCACACGCTGGACAATATACTGAATACGCGGTGCTACAGCATCAATCACGTGCACCACACGTTTATCGAGGCCGCGCATCAAACAGCGGCGCGCTATCCCAAAGAACAGTCGGAATTTACCGCCACCGGTTTACAAGAGCATTGGGTCGAAGAGTTCGCTGCACCTTTCGTGCTGGAAGCCTCCGTGCGTTTGGGGCTTGAGCTGCGGGAACATCAGCATCTGCGCATCAACGACACGCACTTGCTGATCGGGGAGGTGGTTCTGGTCGACGTGCCCAGCGATTGTCTGGGCGATGATGGCGCCCTGAACCTCAGCGCTGCGGGCACGGTCGCTCTAAGCGGGTTGGACAGCTACTACGAGACCCGCAGGCTACGCCGCATGGCCTACGCCAAACCCGACCAGCCGCCAAGAGCGCTTGAGTAATATTCGACCGGACCATTAGTGCTGACGCGTCAGCTCGCCTCCTGCTCCAACTCTTGCACCTGGTAATCCAGCTCGCCCATTTTTTCGGTAAACAGGCTCATTGCATCCGCGAGGCCGCGATTATAGAAATAGGGCCCAATCTCATCGGCAAGAAAGTCGATCAGGAACTCGGCCTCAAAACTGCCAATGTCCTGCTGCAGCTCCTCGCTAAAGTACTGTTTGACCTTGCTCGCCATGCGATCTTTCTGTTCTTTGGAAAACTCCTGCACTTTCATCGCAAGCCTCTAACCTGTGTAAAGGGCTTCATGCGGCCGCTCGCCCCGGGTCGCTAGGAGAATCTTTTTTATCAGCCGCCGACGTTGAAGCAGCACTTTTACGTCGGGACTTAACCCGAACTTTAGCCTTGCTACGCGGCTTCACTGCCACCTCCAGCGATGCTAATTGTTCCCGCTGTGCTTCACGATCTGCTCGCGTGGGTGGCGGTCGCCGGCGCGATGCGCGCGGGCGACGCACTTGAGCACTGTCCGGCCGCAGGTCGCCGTACTCGAAGCGATTCAGAATCTCCTCCATCGTCCGACTGATTTTCGAGCAGATTCGAATCGCTTCAATGTTAGGAAAGGCAGAATGTGCGCCACCCTCCATCAAGGAGATAAGCTCCTTCTCGGAGAGGTGCGAGAGAATTTTCGCGGGGTTATACCAGCGGAAGCTCGGTACAATATTGATATCGCCACTGTATTCCTGGTCTATCAACGAGTGGATACCGTTCATGAGCAAATTAAAGCGCGGCCAGTTATCCCCGTTTTTCTGCACCACACCGCGATAAAAGTTGAGAACCTCGCGGCCAATACCCACGCCGAGGCTACCCAGCGCCGCGCTCAAACCGTTGCTCTTGCGGCTGCCGCGTAAAAACGGCGTAGCGATCGGGTTTACCATGCTGACGATATAATGATTAGTGCTGTACAAACGCGACAGGCGTTTGGCCGGCAGATCGTCGGCAATCGAGCCATCAACCCACTTGCGCGTAGGCAGGTAGGGCTGCGCCTCACCATGCACATTCTTCGCCATTAGCATGACCGGCGGGAAAACACCTGGCACAGCACAGGAGGCCATCACGGCCGAGCGGACATAGACGTTGGGCGAGGTCACTGCGTTCAGCAAGCGAGACCGTTGATGGGCCTCTGCCGGCGCTACCGTAATGCTGATTTGGCGCCCGGTTTTTTCGTAAGCTTCCTGAAAGGTTATCTCTGGAACCAGGCGAGCAACGATATTTTCAAGGTCGCGCACATCGATTTGCGGGTTGCGCCCAAAGAACATTCGCGAAAAAACACTGGCCTCACGTTCTGCCTCAAAGTGCACATTACCCGGATCAAAGAAGTGCTTTAGCTCCTCATCCGTATGAGAGCCCACTACACCGGCAACCAGAGCTCCGGCACTGGACCCGGAAATCACTCTCGGCAGCAAACCCTGCTCAAGCAATGTTTTTACTACGCCGAGGTGGTAAAAACCGAGCACGCCGCCACCGCTCAGCATCAACGCAGAACGCCCAAAACAGATATTCGCCCGATAGAAAAAATCCAGTTTTTGCTGCAGCGTGACATCGTCACTTTCGAGCTCAGCCAAATAGCGCAGGGAGTCAGCCACTTCATCAATATACTGCTCAATGAGATGCTTGGTACCGAACTTGGAGCTCTGATACAACGAACTGCGGCCCATCCCGCCCATATTGCCGTGGATGCCTTCGTTCAGTGTAAATAGCAAACCCTGGTAGTCATGACGAACGCGCAAACTGCGCAAACGGTCCAAGCGCAGGCGAATCTGACTGTAGTCGTACTGCGTGGTCTGGTCGACCTCACGCCACCGACGCTTGCCGGACAACGCATCATGCTCGAGCGCTGCTTCACACCAATCTTCATAGGTTGAACAGCTCGCCATTTGGCGTTCAAGCTGGACGAGTTTGCGGGATGTCCTCATGACCTACCTCGTTTTTGGGGACCTTCACCCAAGGATACTGCAAAGATTTGCACCATTATAGGTTAAAAATGGACAGACCCAGCAGGGCATCAATTCTCTTACCCGCTGGCGCCCACACCTTTACGGTGATACTCGACGAGGCCGAGGTCAACCGCTTTACGCTTGATGGCCGCAGTTAGAAAGTTATCCCGCAAGCACGGGCTTTCTGCTCACTCGCGAAGCGCTGGAAAACGACCACCTACGCACCGCCGGCGACCAGCGGGTTCCACTGCCTAGCATCATCACGCCCAGCAAGGACTATTCATCTTTCTTGCGGGTCGGCAGGTCACGGTTGGCTCCCCGGTATTCGTCTACCAAGTGCCGCTTATACAATTTACCGTTATCCATGCGCGGCAGCGCCTCATGGAAATCCAGGGAGCGTGGCAGTTTGATATGCGAGAGTCGCTCACGCAGCCATTCCATGATCTCAATGGCCACCTCGTCGGTAGCATCCGCCCAGTTCATCGGCTGCACCACGGCTTTCACTTCCTCGCCAAATTCCTCATGCGGGATACCGAATACCGCAACGTCCGCCACCTTGTGATGGGTAATCAGCAGGTTTTCAATTTCTTGTGGGTAGATGTTCACGCCGCCGCTGATAATCATGAAGTTCTTGCGGTCGGTAAGGTACAAGAAGCCATCCTGGTCAACGTAACCGACATCACCGGTGGTCGCCCAACCGCGTTCGTTGAAGGCTTCTGCCGTTTTCGCGGGTTCGTTGTGGTAATTGAATTGGGCCTGTTCACCACTGAAGTAAATCGTGCCTATTTCGCCGGGCGGGAGCTCGTTACCGTCGTCGTCTACCACGTGCACGGCACCCAGCAGTGACGGCCCCACCGAACCCTTGTGGGTCAGCCAGTTGGCGGAATCAATGATGGTAATGCCAATGCCCTCACTCGCCGCGTAGTATTCAACAATAACCTCGCCCCACCAGTTGATCATCTGCTCCTTGATCTCTACCGGGCAGGGCGCCGCGGCATGGATGGCAAACTGCATACTGCTGATATCGTATTTGCTGCGCACCGCCTCCGGGAGTTTCAGCATGCGCACAAACATAATAGGCACCCACTGGCTGTGCGTTGCCCGGTGCTCCTCAATCAGCGCCAAGGCGGCCTCTGCCTCAAACTTCTCCATCACCACCGTGGTGCCCCCCTGGAACAGGGTCATCATGTTGTAGTGCAGCGGGGCGGCGTGGTACAGCGGCGCGGGGGACAGGTACACGGTTTCTTCACCAAACCCGAACACCGCGCCCAAGGTGCCGGCGAGCGGATGCGGGGCATTCACGTCATCGTTATCCGAGCGTAAAAATACGCCTTTGGGCTTACCGGTGGTGCCTGAGGAATACAACATGGGCACGCCATTGGCTTCGTCCGCAATGCGCTCCGCCGGCTGCAGGCCCACGCTGTCGTCCCACGACTCATAGCCGTCTGCAATACCATCGACCATGTAAAAATTCTCGATGATGGTGTTACCCAGTGCGAGAATTTCACCGGCTACGGCGGCCAGCGCGTGCGAGACTATAAACAGCTTAGCGCCGCAGTTTTCGAGGATATAGGCAGTCTCATCGCGTTTCAGGTGCGTGCTGATCGGCGTAAAGATTAAGCCAGCACGCTGGGCGCCCCAGCAAATCTCTAAAAACTGGCGGCAGTTCACCAGCATCATGCCGATATGGTCGCCCGTCTTCAGGCCCATGGCCCGAAACAGCTGAGCGGCCTGGTTGCTGCGCTCATCGAGCTCAGCATAGGTCACAATCTCGCCCGAGGCGCCCATGATAATGGCGGGCTTGTGCGGATATGTCTCGGCAGTTATTGCGGGATGCGGCATGTCACAGTCCTTAAAGAGTTATGCGTGATTACACCTCATCATAGGACGCGACTCGCAAGGAGGCAACGCATCACCGCTGGCGCATTAAACCCTGCTGCGCGGCGGAGGCGACGAGTACACCCTGGCGGTTATAAAAGCGCCCGAACGCGAGGCCACGGCCTGCACCCACCCGCTCTGCCTCTACCGTATGCAACAGCCACTCATCTGCCCGCACCGGAGCATGAAACCAAAGGGCGTGATCAAGGCTCGCCAACTGCAGGTCGTTATGCAGGTAGGAACGACCGGTGGCCGCCAGGCAGACGTCAATCAGCAGTGTGTCGGAGAAGTAGGCGAGCAGGCTGGCATGCACGGCATCGGCCTCGTTGACCGGGCCATTGGTTTTCACCCAGGCAGACAGCGAGGGAGGAAGCGGCCGCGGATTAAGCCAGTCCACCGGAGTCACCATACGCACATCCAGGTCTGTGCCGGTCAGCAACGGGAAGGTATCGTCCATACTGCCCTCCTCCAGCGCGCGCTGCCGTTCACTGTGCAGGCCTTCCGGCGGTGGCACATCGGGCGCTGTGCGCTGAAAATCATCCCCTGCGCCGTGGCTCTGGAATGACACAGAGCACACGAGGATTGGCTTGCCTCGCTGCAGCGCAACCACCCTTCGAGAACTGAGGCTGCCCCCGTCCAATGCCCGGTCTACTTCCAGCCGGATCGCCTGCGCGGGGTCGCCTGGGCGCAAAAAATAGGCATGCTGTGAATGCACGGCGCGCTCCACAGGCACCGTGGCCGCCGCTGCGCGCAATGCCTGAGCCAACACTTGGCCACCAAACACGCGAGGCGCATCGGGATGCATGTTGTCCGCCTCGAACACATCCTCGCTGAGAAGGCGCGGCGTTAGTACCTGTAACAACTGGTCGAGCATGAGGAGAATCCATTATGATGACACTAACGATTCGCCTATTATCCGGGATTACGCTCGTGGCCTCCAGCCGATCTCACAGGTTTGGCGCCACATAGAGGACACACATGCACACTGGGTCAACTCCTGCAGCACTGCGCCAGCGCATTCGCGACGGCGAGCACGACGGCAATACGTCGGGGCAGGCAGCGGGCTTCGTGCAGTGCAATATCGTTATCCTGCCGCAAACCTGGGCGCACGACTTTCTCCGCTTCTGCCAGGCCAACCCCAAGCCCTGCCCGCTGTTGGCCGTTTCGGAGCAGCCTGGAGATCCCGGCTTACCGCGCTTGGGAGGCATCGATATTCGCACCGACGTGCCACGCTACCGGGTGTTCCGCGATGGCCTGCTACAGGGGGAATGCACTGACCTGCACGCCGTATGGCAGCAGGATCTGGTCACTTTCGCCTTGGGCTGCTCGTTCTCTTTTGAGGAAGCGCTTATCGCCGACGGGCTCGAGGTGCGCAACATTTCCGAGGGTGTGAACGTTCCCATGTATCGCAGCAACCTCCCCTGTATTGCTGCCGGGCCTTTCTCCGGCAATATGGTGGTCAGCATGCGCCCGATGCGGGCTGCTGATGCCATTCGCGCTATCCAGATCTGTACCCGCTTCCCGGCTGTGCACGGTGCTCCCGTCCACCTCGGCGACCCGAATCTGATCGGCATTACCGACATCAACCAGCCCGATTACGGTGATGCAGTCACTATTGCGGACGGCGAATTGCCGGTATTCTGGGCCTGTGGGGTCACTCCCCAAGTGGCGATGGAACACGCGAAACCACCGCTTGCGATCACTCATAGCCCCGGCTGCATGCTCGTCACCGACCTGCGCAATAGCCAGCTGGCCATATTTTAGAACGTCCGACCAACGCGAAAGGACACCTCCAGCATGCTGCTCAACTGTGATCTTGGCGAAAGTTTCGGAAGCTGGCGTGTGGGCATGGACAACGCCGTTATGCCGCACATCGACCAAGCCAACATCGCTTGCGGGTTTCATGCGGGCGACCCACTGACCATCGACCGCACGCTCGCTTTGGCAGCACAACACGGTGTCACGCCAGGTGCGCACCCGGCCTACCCCGACCTGGTCGGCTTTGGACGTCGCAGCATGGCATTGAGCGATGACGAACTCGGCAGTAGCTTGCGCTATCAGGTGGCTGCATTGGACGGCATGGCCGCCTGCCATGGCCTGCACATCGCTTACGTGAAACCGCATGGCGCACTGTATAACGACATGATGGCGGACGCCCGCGTGCGCTCCGTGGTTATGCGCAGCATAGCTGACTACCACAGGCCCTTGGCATTGATGCTGCAGGCTACACCAGAATGCGAGCTACACCGGGATGAAGCCCGGCAACAGGGCTTGTCACTATTGTTTGAGGCCTTCGCCGACCGTTGCTATGACGACGACGGTCGCTTGCTCTCACGACAACAACCTGGCGCTGTACACGGGCGCGAGCGCATGCTCGCGCAGGTGCAGCAACTCTGTGCTGACGGCAGTATCACCACCCGCAACGGCAAGCGGCTGCAGTTGAGCGTTGACACGCTGTGTGTGCATGGCGACAACTCTGAAGGCGTTAACGCAATTCAAACGATCCGCCAGTTGATCTCTGGCCAGGGCTGAATGCCATGGAGCTCAGACACGCGGGTGAAAATGCCATACTGATCTCGTTCGCCGACGAAACTGCGGAGATCACCGTTGGCCCACGTGAAGCGGCTCAAGTGCAGGCCGCCGCGCACGCGGCGCGCGAAGTCCTGCAGGATGACCTGATCGACCTCATTCCCTCCTATTCATCACTGCTGGTCATCTACGATGCTTTGCGCACCGATCACTTCAGCGTACTCCGTCGGCTGCGGGGATTGCGCCACCAAATCGATGCTGCCGACAAAAACACCAGTGGCCGCGATGTCATTCTACCGGTGTATTACAGCACCGAATCCGGCGCCGATCTGGAACAGCTGGCGCGCAAGTCAGGCCTCACGATCGAGGAAGTGATCAGGCTGCACAGCGCGACTGCGTACACCGTGTACGCAATAGGGTTCGCGCCCGGCTTTGCCTATCTCGGGCATGTCGATAGCCGCATTGCCGCACCCCGCCTGGCAACGCCTCGCCAACGCGTGCCACGAGGCTCAGTGGCCATAGCCGACCGTCAAACCGCGGTCTACCCCGCGGCCTCACCTGGCGGTTGGAATTTGATCGGCAATTGCCCTCAGCGGCTGTTTGACCCCGCGCAAAGCCCTTCCATGCCCATTGCGGTGGGCGACCGGGTGTGTTTTATGCCCATTGACCGCCAGCACTTTTTGCACTTGGGTGGAGTGCTACCGTGAGCGTGTTCGTGCGCCAACCGGGGCTACTCAGTCTGCTGCAAGACCGCGGGCGCTTCGGGCAACATCATCTAGGCCTGACCACCGGCGGCCCTATGGATCTGGAAGCTTTCCTGATCTGCCAGCGCCTGCTCGGCAACACGCCAGACTGCACGCTCATTGAGTGCAGCTTCGGCGGGCTGGAACTCGATGCCCAAACTGAAACCCTGCTGTGCGTTACCGGCGCACACGTCGCGTTGCACATCAACGATCAGCCAAAAGACCTCTGGACCACCCATCGTGTGCGCCCGGGGGACCATATTCGGCTTGGTCGCGCCGAGCGCGGCTGTCGCAGCTACGTAGGCGTTGCGGGCGGCTTCACCGTTGCGCCCCAGTTTGGCAGTACCGCCTGCGTTCTGCGCGAAGGTATTGGCGGGCTAAACGGCAGCAAGCTGGCGCCGGGTGACCTGCTACCCTGTGCCACGCAGACACGCCGCCAGCGCCTGCAGCTGGCCCCAGGAGCAAGGCCCAAATACACCACACAGACGACCGTGAGGGTGGTGCTGGGCTACCAACATGGACACTTTCCCCCGTTGCAGCAACGTCGTTTTTTCAGTAGCCCGTGGACCATTTCGCAACGGGCCGACCGCATGGGATACTGCCTTGAAGGGCCTGCCATCGCGTGCGATATTCAAGGCATTGTTTCTGAAGGCATCTGTTTCGGTGCTATTCAGGTCCCTGCGGATGGTCAACCGATTGTCTTGCTGAACGACCGCCAAACCATTGGCGGCTACCCCAAGCTCGGAGCAGCGCTGTCGGTGGATGCCGCACGCATGTCACAGCTCATACCCGGTGGCACTGTGCACTTTGCTGCAATTACCTCACAAACCGCCCATAACGTGCTGCATCTACAGCAATGGCGATTGCAAAACCTGCCGCTACACCCGTTAGCCGAGGACGCATGACCGTGGATGAACAAGTACTAAGCGAAGCGATCGAAGCTTTATTAGTCGCGCGTAATCCTCGCAATATGCAGGTGGCACGCGCTGCTCTCAAACCAGGCTATTACCTGCGGGCCGCGCAGCAGCTGCGAGGTCTCACCGGCACCGTGCTAATTGGCACCGGATTCCCGGTCGCGGGCACCTTTGAAACCGACGGCCCAGTGGGCGCCATTGCCCTGTATCAGGCGCTACAGGCACTGGGCGCGCGCCCGGTCATTGCCTGCGCCACACCGTTGGCACAGGTCCTCGAAAGCGCCTATCGCATCCTGCCGCTGGAGCGGGACCCTGCAGATGACGGGTCGTACAGCGCGACGGAATGGCTTGAAGCCAACCAACCGGGCGCAATCATTTCGATTGAGCGCCCCGGCATGGCCGACGATGGGCGTTACTACAATATGCGCGGCGAAGATATCAGCGCAGGGTGCGGCGTGTTTGACCCTTTTATGACGCTGGCGAAATGTCCTACTCTGGCTATTGGCGACGGAGGCAACGAAATTGGCATGGGTAACATTGCCGACGCCCTCTCCGAGCTCGACATAGACGTGGCAACGACCTGTTGCGATGAGCTGCTCGTCGCCGACGTATCCAACTGGGGAGCCTATGGCCTGCTCGCCTTTTTGGGCCTTTGGGCCCAGCGTGATTTACTGGCTGAATTCTCACCCATGGAAACCCTCCGTTACCTCTCGGAGCGTGGCAGTGTTGACGGCGTGACACGTCAAAACACGCTCACGGAGGACGGCTTGCCCCCATCAGAGAGCGAAGCGGTGATACGTGAGCTGCGCATCCTCACGGGATTCTGGGAGACGCAAGCATGAATTTTAATGAACTCTGCGATAAGGAACCGTCATGACTATCGTGTATCTCAACGGCGCCTACCTGCCCATGGCTGAGGCGCGCATATCCCCCATGGACCGCGGCTTTTTGTTTGGCGACGGTATTTATGAAGTGGTTCCCTCTTACCACGGGAAGCTGGTGGGATTTAGGCCGCACTTGCAACGGATGCAGCAGGGCCTGGATGCACTGGAACTCAAGCTGACGCTTGATGACAGCGAGTGGCGAGACATCGCTAACGAGCTGATGGAACGAAACGGCGGCGGCAACCTGGGCCTCTATTTCCATGTCAGCCGCGGAGCCGACACACGCCGCAATCACGCTTACCCAGAAAACGTGAGCCCCACGCGCTATGCCTTCGCCTTCGATATTGGGCCGGCCCCGGAGCCAGACAAGGCTCGCGCACGTTGCTTCAAGGTATCCACGGCAGACGATTTGCGCTGGCGCCGCTGCAACATCAAATCCACTGCCTTGCTCGGAAACGTCATGCATTACCAGCAAGGCCACAGTCGCGGGCACGACGAAACACTGCTGTTTAACGATGCAGGAGAGTTAACCGAGGCCGCGGCCTGCAATGTGTTCATTGTTAAGGACGGCTGCGTGGCAACGCCCCCGCTGGACAACCAAAAATTGCCGGGGATTACGCGTCTGATGCTGTTGGATATGCTGCGCAAGCACAGCGACATCCCGGTAGCGGAACGCATCGTCACGCTGCAAGAAGTCCGCAATGCCGATGAAGTCTGGCTAACCAGCTCCAGCAAAGAAGTGGCGCCGGTTGTGTGCATTGATGACCACCCCGTGGGTGACGGCCAGGTCGGCGATGTCTGGCTGGCAGCACAAACACTGTTTACGGAGCACCGGTATGACTACTAATGTCGCGTCCTAGCGAAGCGCTGCTGGATCTGTCGGCGCTGCGACACAATGTGGCGCTGGCCCGCGCCCTCGCACCCACGGCGAAGCTGATGGCGGTAGTGAAGGCCAATGCCTACGGCCATGGCGCCGTGCTCATGGCGCGCGCGCTGGAGCCTCTGACCGAAGCACTGGCAGTTGCCTGCCTGGAAGAGGCTATGGAACTGCGCTCTGCTGGCATACGCTGCCCGATCCTGCTACTCCAGGGAGTTTTTGAGCAGCAGGAGTTAACCCTGGCCGCGCAGGAGCAACTGTGGCTGACCATCGACAATGCCACACAGCTTGCTTGGCTCGAACAAACTCCCCTGCCGGCCCCGGTACACTGCTGGCTGAAAATCGACACCGGCATGCACCGACTGGGCGTTACGCCCGAACAGGTGGGTGATTTCCACCGGCGGCTTTTAGCCTGCGGGAAACTTGCTGCGGCGCCGGTGTTGACCACACATTTTGCCTGCGCGGACGACTTGAGGCACCCCGCCACGGAGCAACAAATCACCGACTTTGAGCAGCTGACGAGTGGCTTGGGGGGAGCACGTAGCGCCGCCAATTCACCCGCTACGCTGGCTTGGCCGCGGAGCCACTATGAGTGGATTCGTCCTGGTTTCATGCTCTGGGGTAACTCGCCTTTCACCACACCACACGCGCAAGCAGACTGCTTGCGCCCGGTAATGGCGCTAAGATCGCGCGTGATTTCAATGCGCGACATTGCCGCTGGAGAGTGCGTTGGCTACGGTGCCAACTGGTGCGCCACGCGGGCCTCACGCATCGCCACCATCACCGTCGGCTACGGCGATGGCTACCCACGCAGCGCTCAGAATGGAACCCCTGTGTTGGTTAACGGCCTGCGTGCACCGCTGGCTGGACGCGTCTCAATGGACATGATTACCGTTGATGTCACAGACCTGCCCCCTGTCGCCATTGGCGACCCGGTAACCCTTTGGGGACAAGGTCTTCCGGTGGGCGAAGTGGCGCAACATGCAGCCACCACTGGCTACGAGTTGTTGACCCGCATGCCCGCCCGTATCCCGCGCAAAGTGATCAACGAATAAGCCCGGAGCACTCCCGCGCGGGCAAATCAGCCCCAGTTGTGGTATTCTGCTCGGCCGCTTATAGCAGAGAGATCCCGATATGTCCGCCAAGCCACAGCGCGCACCCGCCAAGAAAAAGCAGCCTGCTGCCGTTGAAACGTCCAACTCGATTGAAGAACAGACGCGTGCCTTTCTGAAGACCGGCGGCAAAATCGAGAACATCAAATCGGGGATCAGCGGGCAGCCTGGCGGTTATGCCGCGCGACCCTCCGGCGCCGGGCGTAAATAGCTCAACGTCAGCACTTTGACGCCAGTGAATCCAGCGAGCGTTTTATAGCGTAGAATACCCATAGGTCTAACCTGGTAGGTAAGCACCATGGATAACACACTGGATAATTCGGCCTCGGTTAACCCCACCGTGGGCGCCTTCCACCCCGGCACTGTCGGCGCGGCACACCTGCTGCTGGTCGCAGTACTACTGGGGCTATTTGCCGCAGCTCAAAGCTGGCATCCGCTCTCCGTGCCGCCGCTGGCGGCCACCGCTCTCAGCGTTATCGCCGGTGCTATCGCCGGTGCCGTTACCTGCACACTGGTACATGAATGGTTTCATTACGGTGGCGCACTCCTCGCCAGGGGCCGCTACACACGCCCGTCACGCCTAGCCTTGTTTGCTTTCGAGTGGGATTTCAAGAACAACAGCAGGCGCCAATTTCTGACGATGAGTTACGCGGGTACTTTGGGCTCTCTCGTCGCAATCGTCACATTTATGCTCAACGTTCCGGCTACCAGCCCCGGCGGCATTGCTTTGTGGTCGGCAAGCGTCGGTAGCTTGGCATTTGCGGGAGGCATCGAGTGGCAAGTTATTGCGAGGGTTCGGGCCGGCGGCGACCCACTAACGGAACTGGCCAAGACCACACCGCGAGTCGTTTTGTCAAGCGGCTTCCTTGGGCTGTTGACGGCACTCACTGTCGCCTTGATGCTGCTATAAAGTCCTGCGTACGCCGCCACATCCTGTGACTTCGTCGCCGCAGGGGGCGATGCACCGCTAAACCACATCCGTTATCATGAGTGCCTGACACTGCCTCTGAGGGCGCTTTCATTTTGTTGCAGCATCCACAAACACCCCTTGCCGACGGTAGCCTGCTGGCCGCCGTTGATTTGGGCAGCAATTCTTTTCACCTTATCGTTGCACGAATAGAGCACGGGGAAATGCGTCCGGTCGAGGCGTTAGCTGAAAAAGTTCAGCTGGGTGCCGGTTTGGTAGAAGGACGCCTGTCTGACGAGGCCATCGCGCGGGGCCTCGATTGTCTGGCGCGCTTTGCGCAAATGCTGGGCAGCGTTGACCCCGAAAGGCTACGCATCGTGGGCACCAACGCGTTACGCCTGGCGCATAATCGACGGGAATTCACAGTGCCGGCGCAACGCATCCTGGGCGCTCCGGTTGACGTTGTTTACGGCCGCGAGGAAGCCAGGCTGGTCTACTTAGGTGTTGCTCATACGCTGGCGGACGATGCCCAGTCGCGATTGGTTATCGACATCGGCGGCGGCAGCACCGAACTGATCATCGGTCAGCGTTTCGAACCACAGCGGCTGGAGAGCCTGCAAATGGGCTGCGTCTCCTATTCCGATAGCTACTTCCCTACAGGCAAGCTTACAAAGGCTCACTATCACGCCGCCTACGATCGTGCGCGGCTGGAAGTCTCGCACATTCGTTACCACTACCACTCCCGTCACTGGGCCGAATGCGTGGGTTCCTCCGGCACCTTGCAAGCGATCGAAGCGGTACTGGTTAGCCAAGGCTTAAGCGACAGCGGCATTACGCGCAAAGCACTGTCTCGGCTGGAAAAGCGCCTGCTGCAGTTCAAGCATTTTGACGCAATCGACTTGGAGGGTTTAAGCAGCCAGCGACGCAATGTCATCGCCGCAGGCGTTGCCATCACCAGCGCGCTGTTTGACGAACTCGGTATCAGCCACTTGCGCACCTCGCGCGGCGCGCTGCGTGAAGGCGTGATCTATGACCTCATAGGCCGTCTGGGGCACGAGGATGTTCGCGAACGCACCATCAATGCGCTTATGCAGCGTTACAGCGTGGATACCGTGATGGGCGAGGTAATGGCGCGGCGCGCGCGTACCTTGTTCAAAGCCAGCCGCGAAGGCTGGTCACTGCACAAAAGTGATCAAGGGCTTTTAGAACGTACCGCACTGACGCATGAAATAGGTATGGCAATATCACATAAGCACTATCAACGGCACACCGCTTACCTGCTACAAAATGCCGACCTGCCTGGTTTTGCACAAGGTGAGCAAGAACACATGGCATTGCTAGCGGCTACGCAGCGTGGCAAGCTTGACCATCCCCTGTGGGCTGCGGTGGCGGACACAGACCGCACTCGGCTTCTGCGCTTGGTCACCCTGTTCAGGCTGGCACTCATCTTCAAATATGCGGAGCAGTTGGAAGCGCTACCTGAGTTTGCCGTACACGCGCACAGCGACGGTATCCGGCTGGATTTCCCCTCTGGATGGATGGACCGCCACCCACTCACTGCACGCGAACTTGAGCAGGAAGTCATTTTGCTAGGCAAAGAAGGCCTACAATTGGACATTCACTGAGCGGAAACAGCATTCCTCTGAGCAATATCTGCAAGATAGTCCAGTAGCACCTCGTTCACTGCTGCCGAAGCTTCCAACTGCACCATGTGGCCCGCGCCGGGGATCATGCGCACCTCACGCAGTTGCGGAAAAATGGCGCGCATTTGCCCTATCGGGTCATCTCCATGAAAACCTTCCAGGTCGACATCGTGCTCGCTACCGAGAAAATAGGCAGGCACTGTGCTTTGCACACCTTCAAAGGGCTTTCTCTGGGCCCACTTCAGGTCGAAGGCGCGGTACCAATTGAGGCCGCCGGTGAAGCCACTGCGGCTGTATTCAGAGACAAAAAACTCCAGCTCCAGTGCGGACAGCCAAGGCCAGGGCAAAGGCGGTGGCTCTTCCATGGCATCAATGTAGGAGGTGCCTGGTGGATGGCGGAACATCTCAAAGTAGTTGCAGGCTCCACTGAGTGTGTGGAACACCTTGTGCAAAAACCGGCGCGGCTCTGCCGCCAGCTCGCGGTCGGCGCGAGGCGGTTCACGAAAATATTCGATATGCAGAAAATGTTGCTCGCCCATGCGCCGATATTCAGTGAGCGGTGATTCGTCGGGATTGTGGGGTGCAGCAGGGTTCTCCAGGCCAATCACGGCGATCACCCGCTCAGGATGACGCAGAGCAAAGTCGTAAACCGCGAAGGCGCCGAAGTCGAGCCCGGCAAACACCGCGCGTTGTTCCCCCACATGGTCGAGAAGGCCGAGCAGATCCGCCGTAATATGGTCGATATCATAAGCCGACACCTCGGGGGGTGCTTCTGTTTGGCCCATACCGCGCATATCCGGCACAATCACACGGTAGCCGGCCTCTGCCAGCGCGGTAATCTGCCGATGCCAGCTGAACCAGAGGTGCGGAAAGCCGTGGCATAACACCACTGGCATTCCGGACCCCTGCTCCACATAGTGCATGTGGATACCGTTGATGGTGGCGTAGTGGTGTGTCCAATCCATGCTCTACAACTCTCCTGCGAACCGCTACAAATTCACCCAGCTGTTCAAGGCACGCAGCCGGAACTGCTGTCCGGCCTGGCTCAGTACAACCGAATCTGGCAGCACCTCTTCCACCCGCAAGCCGCCACCCAGCGGCTGCCCTGCCGCGACTTTCTTGCCATTGATGGTGACAGTGGAGCCACCCTCAGTGCGATAGTCATGCTGCAGATACATAAGCGTAGGGACGCCATCCTTGCGCTGCTGCGACAACTCACTGAGAAACGGCGCAGGGTGTTCGGCTAGCCTTACGTCTTCCAGTGCCTGCTCTGCTGCGGCGGCCAGCGCACCGATGTCAAGGCTGCTATCGACCGAGGCTTCAGGCGCTATCGCCGCACGCTCAGAACGGGAAGCAGCGGGCGACGCCGACGCGACAGGGGCACCAGCCGCTCCGGCCTCTGATGCAGCACTGCCGGGACCCCGAGCATACAGCGCAGCAACATCGGAATTTGATGCCAGCGGCGCAACAGCGAAGGCGGCGGAGCCCTCAGCGCCCGGTGCGTCAGGCTGTAGATCAGTATCAGCTTGAAGGTTGGACTCAGTTGGAGGGGCAGCAACCCCCGCCCGTACTGTTGGGGGCTGAGTGAGCGCCAGCGCTTGTGGTGGTTCCGCTGGAACCGGGGCGACTGACACCGAGGCCACTGGCGCCAAGGCAATCGGAGCCACGGCAGCGTCCGCAGACGCTGGTGTCGCTGCCAAAGCAACGGTTTCCGGCACCAACTTCTGCTCAGAACCGCTGAACATCCTGCCCAGCAGAAACCCCAGTGCCAAAATGAGGGCGACTGCACACGGCAGCCAAAGCCACCAGCGCGCGTTCTGAGCGGGCGTGGGCTCGTAATGAATGCTGTCAACACCCGGCACCGGTTGCGCATTTTGCTGCTCCCGCCGAGAGCGATTAAGTGCTTCCAGAATTAACGACATGGGCACCGCTCCTTCAGCCTGCATGCGGTCATGGGGCTGCGCTCAAAGCAACCAGCCGTTCGATCGCCGCCGCCGCGGTTGGGTCACGCTGGGTCAGCACATTCAGGCGCAGCAGCGTCTGCTCGCCCACCACACCGTCAGCGCGCAGCCGCTGGTTGACCTGAAACAGCCGCACGCGTTCTGCCAACGCGGCGGAATATTTCTGTGTCGCAAGGGGTTCAGGCTGCTCGTCGAGCTGTGCAAACAGCCTGGCAATATCCGCGACCACCGGGCCCGAGTCCGTTCGCCCCACAGGGCCAGAAAATGCTTCCGGCGGGCGCCACAACAGTCGGTAGCCACCCTGCCAGCGAGGCGCCAACTCCACAAAAGGAACTCGCTGTAAGCCTTCCGGGGACCACAACAACGCGCTGCCCGCTGACTCACCCAAAAAAAGCGCAGCGGCGGAGAAGCGCGCCGGTGTTACCAGGTCGAGCAGCAGAGGACGATTGAGGACAAGCAGCTCCTGCCAGGTGGCCGCTGAACCCCGCACGCAACTGAGCGGAAAACGCACGCTGCCATCACAGAGCAACTCTAGCGGCGGTGCCGGCCCCGTAGCCTGCACCTCCCAGAGCGCTTGCAAGGCAACCGCGGGTAACAGCTCCCAAGCTGGAGATGACGGTGGATCTGCTGCTGCCGGCGCAGCAGTGGCAATCACCGCTGGCGGCAGCGCTGGGGCAGCGGTAGCCACCGTTGCGTCTGGCACTGCTAAGGCAGGCACAGGGCTCACAGGCAGCTGCGGCACGCTCGCGCGCGCCAGCCACCAAACACCCACAATCAACAATAGCAATAACGCAGCCGCACCGAATCCCCGCAGTGCGTGCCGGCGCCTGTTGGTATCCGTCTCACCGAGCACCTCGTTTATCGCCTGAGACAGCACCTGCCGGTCGGCCTGGGCACGATTCCGGCCATAGGTACCCAACAATATGCGATCGCAAAGCACATTAATCAGACGCGGGATACCGCGGGTAGCGCGATGAATACCCCGCACAACCTCGGGCGGAAACAATTCACGGCCGGCGGGCAAGCCAGCGACCTGCAGTCGATGTCGAATATACGCTGCGGTCTCTGCCGGGTTCAAGGCCGCCAATGTATAGCGCGCCGTAATGCGCTGATTGAGCTGGCGCAGCTCCGGGCGCTGTAGCAGCTGCGCCAGTTCAGGCTGGCCGATCAATACAATCTGCAGCAATTTTTCGCTGTGGGTTTCCAGGTTCGTCAGCAGACGGATCTGCTCCAGCACATCAAAATCGAGATGCTGGGCTTCATCGATCAGCAAAACCGTTTTGCGTCCCTGCGCGTGATTTTTTAGCAAAAAAGCATGCAGGCTATCGGTCAGTGTTTTGAGCGAGGGCTGAGTCCCCTCATAGGCAATACCCAACTCATCGCAGACGGTCGCCAACAGTTCCTGCGCGTTCAGCGCAGGGTTCAACACAATGGCGACGTCGGTGGCGGGAGGCAGTTGCTCCAGCAGGCAGCGGTTAATCGTTGTTTTGCCGGTGCCCACTTCACCCGTGAGGAGAATAAAGCCACCTCCACTGCCCACCCCGTAAAGCAGATGAGCCAGCGCATCCCGGTGACGCGGGCTCATAAAGAGATAACGCGGGTTTACAGCGATGGAGAACGGCGCTTCCTGAAGACCAAAATACTGAAGGTACATAGTTGCCTGCGCTGGCTAAAAAGGGCTAGACCGCCACCCTGCGGCTAGGCCGGGAACGCGCCGCGCCGAGGAGCTCGATCAGGGACACGTCCACGCTGTGTAATCACCTGTACCCTCATGAATAGAGCCCCGGACCAGCGTATTACCACCCATACCGAGCGTACGCTCACGGGCAAGGTTGTCGAGTTCCACGCGAATCTTGTTTTCACCGCGTTGAATACCGGCCACCTTCCAGGCGACATTGGTGGTGATATTGCCAAGCAGTTCGCACTGCACAACCTCACTGGCTTCCACCAGCGGCAAGGCACGCGCATCATCCGGGATTTTCACCCAGGTACACGCGCTAACCAGTGCAAATACGACGATGAGTGTACTAATGGCACCAACCTTGTGCGCGTTCATGTTGTTTCTCCGTAGACTACCGGGTCAGATTACCACAGGAGCTGGACGGCCGGTACAAAGCCTCCGGGGGCGATGTGTCGCACTACACCCTGCACTCCTCACAGCACCACGGTGCGCTGCCCATTCAGCTGCACACGCTCCTCACAATGCAAACGCACCGCCTGTGACAGCGCGGTCGCTTCAGTGTCGTGCCCGAGATGGATCATCTGTTCGACAGACACCTGATGATCGATCGCCTTCACTTCCTGCGCAATAATCGGGCCCTCATCCAAATCGGAGGTCACATAGTGGGCCGTAGCGCCAATCACCTTCACCCCGCGCTCGTAGGCCTGGTGATAGGGCCTTGCACCTTTAAACCCGGGCAGGAAGGAGTGGTGGATGTTGATAGCCTGCCCTGCCAGTTCCGCACACAGCTCATTCGAGAGAATTTGCATGTAACGCGCCAGCACCAATAAGTCCGCCTGCTGGTCGCGAAACAGCTGCAGCATTTGCGCTTCCTGCAGCTGCTTATGCTCTGGCGTTACCGGCAAATAGTGATAAGGCACACCGTACCACTCAACCAACTCGCGGCAGTCTTCATGATTGCTCACAACACCCACGATAGATGCAGGAAGTGCGCGGGCACGCCACTTGGTCAGCAATGCGACCAGGCAATGGTCGTAGCGGGACACCGCCAATAGCACCCTTGGCAGTTGATCCGCTGGACGCAGCCGGTACTGCATTGTCATGTCATCCGCGAGCAGGGAGAAGCGCCGGCAGAACTCCGCATAAGGCACGGTCATCGCACGGTCGTCAAACACGCACCGCAGGTGAAACGTACCTGAAAACGGGTCACTGAAGTTGGAGATTTCCGTAATAAAAGCGCCCGCCTCCAGAAACAGCTGCGAGTAACGGGCGACAACACCCAGCCGATCGGGGCACTGGAATGATAAAATGTAAGCGCGAGGCTCAGTGCCCGCTTGGCGTTCGATCACGAGATTTCCCTGACTTGACAGCGTTAGAAGTTAAAACCGTTACCCGTTACGACCGGTACGTTAGTCCACAGATCGTTCGGATCACGATACCAGCCCGCCGCGGCCAATGCACCGCCATCCAGGTTGATCGTGGTGCCAGTGACCCAGGCTGAAAGCTCGGAGGCCAAAAACAGTGCACAGCCAGCGGCGTCCTGAGGCGTACCAAAACGCTCCAGCGGTATCCAACGGCGCGTGTGCGCCTGATGCTCAGGGGCGATAAACTCCGAGGGCCGCACCTGTTCCGTCTCGGTGGTCTCGGGTGCAATCGCGTTCACACGGATACCATCGGGCCCCAACTCCAGCGCCAGGCTGCGGGTAAAACCGGTAATCGCATGCTTGAAAGCACAGTAAGTGGTGACCATGGGAATGCCGCGGAAGGCCTCGATAGAGGACACACTGATGATGCTGCCACCACGGCCCCGCGACTGCAGCAGCGGGATGGCCGCGCGCGTCACGGTGAATATGTGCTTGAGGTTTACCGCATACAGCCGTTCCAGATCTTCGTCTGTGCAGGCGGCGAACGGTTTTACGATACCCAGGAAATCCCCCACGTTATTGACCAGCACATCGAGGCCGCCAAAACGATTCTGCACCTCGGCCATCAGGCCATCAACCGCAACCCGGTCACAGACATCAGTGCAAGACACCAGCGCATCGGTCGCTGAGGCCGCCAGCGCCGTCTCCATCTCTTTGCAGCGCCCGGCATCAATTTCAGCAACGATCAGCTTTGCGCCGCGCGCCGCGAAGGCTTCGACAATTGCCCGGCCAATGCCCGCGCCGCCACCGGTCACCAGCACCACTTTCTCCGTAAAATCCAGATCTTGCATAATGCTCTCCAGCACTCATTATTGTCAGCAGCTTGTATAGCAGAAGCCTGCGCGATTTGCATGACACCAAGGCTCTCCAGTGCCCCTGCAGTGCGGAGGGTTTGTGTTTTTAGGCTGTCTACGCGCCGAATTTATGAAATCCAGCTACTATGGAGGGTAACGTTCAAGAAAAGTGAAACCCGCAATGAAAGCACTGGTCAAGAAGGAAGACCGCCCCGGCCTCTGGCTGGAGGACGTGCCTGAGCCCACCGTTGGCATTAATGACGTGCTGATCAAGATCAAACGCACAGCCATTTGCGGCACCGACATGCATATTTACCACTGGGACGCGTGGGCGCAGAAAACCGTGCCGGTGCCGATGATCGTTGGCCACGAGTTTGTAGGGGAAATTGCGCAGGTTGGATCCAACGTAGTGGACTTCAAGCCGGGGCAAATTGTGTCCGGCGAGGGCCACGTCGTGTGCGGCCGCTGTCGCAACTGTATGGCGGGGCGCCGCCACCTCTGCGCAAAAACCAGCGGCATTGGCGTCGACCGCTCAGGCGCCTTCGCCGAGTACATGGCACTGCCCATGTCGAATGTGTGGGAACACTCTGCCGGTATCGACCTGGATGTCGCAGCCCTGTTCGACCCTTTCGGCAACGCGGTGCACACTGCCCTGCAGTTCGATCTGCTGGGCGAAGACGTGCTGATTACCGGTGCAGGTCCCATAGGCGCCATGGCGGCTGCTGTGTGCAAGCATGCCGGTGCACGCCACGTCGTGATTACCGACGTCATCGACAAACGCCTGGAGCTGGCCGCGACACTCGGCGCTACACGCACCGTCAACGTCACCCGCGAAAGCATTGCCGATGTGCAGCGCTCACTGGGTATGGATGAAGGCTTTGACGTTGGCCTGGAAATGTCGGGCAACCCGCAAGCCTTCCGCGACCTGCTGGCCAACATGTGCCACGGTGGCAAGGTGGCCATGCTAGGCATCCCCAGCGAAAATACCGCCATCGACTGGAACACAGTGATCTTCAACATGCTGACCTTGAAGGGTATCTATGGCCGGGAGATGTATGAGACCTGGTACAAGATGTCGGTGATGATTGAATCCGGGTTGAACATCGCGCCGGTAATTACCCACCGCATGAGCTTCCGCGACTTTCAACACGGCTTCCACGTCATGAGCAGCGGCGAAGCCAGCAAGGTTGTACTTAACTGGGAGGACTAGACCCGTGTACGCATCATTTCGTGAACATCTGGCCGAACAGCTGGCCGACATCGAGGCTACCGGGCTGACCAAGCATGAGCGCCTTATCACCACACCACAGGGCGCGCATGTGGGTGTGAAGCAGGGTGAGGTGTTGAACCTCTGCGCCAACAACTACCTTGGCCTGGCGCAGCACCCAGCAGTGAATGCAGCCGCCGCGCAGGGGCTGCAGGACTGGGGCTATGGGATGGCGTCGGTGCGGTTTATCTGTGGTACGCAGACCCTGCACAAGCAGCTTGAGGAGCAGCTCTCACGGTTTCTGGGCATGGACGACACTATCCTTTACCCCTCCTGCTTTGATGCCAACGGTGGCCTGTTCGAGACGCTACTGGGCGCAGAGGATGCGGTGATTTCCGATGAACTGAACCACGCCAGCATCATCGACGGTATTCGGCTGAGCAAGGCACAGCGCTACCGCTACCGCAACAACGACATGAGTGACCTGGAAGCGCAGCTACAGGCAGCCGATGCGGCCGGGGCTCGCTTCAAGTTGATCACGACGGATGGCGTATTCTCCATGGACGGCTACATTGCCCGCCTGGATGAAATCTGCGTGCTGGCCGACCGCTACGGTGCCCTGGTCCACTTTGACGACTGCCACGCCACTGGCTTCCTTGGCGCAAACGGCAAAGGCACGCACGAATACAGAGGCTGTATGGACCGGGTAGACATCATCACCGGCACACTCGGCAAAGCCCTGGGCGGCGCCAGCGGCGGCTATACCGCCGCGCGCCAGGAAGTGGTTGATCTGCTACGGCAGCGCTCGCGCCCCTATCTGTTCTCCAACACCGTTGCCCCGCCGGTCGTGGCCGGGGCCATCAAAGCGCTAGAGCTGGTGCAAACTGAGCCGGCTCTGCGTCAGCAATTGACGCAGAACACCCTGCGTTTTCGCAACGGCCTGGAGTCACTCGGCTTCGAACTGCCGCCGGGAGAGCACCCCATTGTGCCGGTGATGCTGCACGATGCCAGCAAAGCCGCCCGCTTTGCAGAGGCGGCATTGACCCGCGGAGTCTATGTGGTGGCGTTTTCCTTTCCAGTGGTCGCCAAGGGCAAGGCGCGGATCCGCACCCAGATGTCCGCCGCGCTCAGCACAGAGGATGTCGATCAGGCGCTGGTGGCGTTTGCAGAGGCCCGAGACGCTCTATAAGGAAAACGTACAAAGCGACGGACCCACGCTTCTCCGTCGCGCCCGCTCGCGTCAGGCGCTACTCAACCGGCTCATCTATGGTACCCAGCATGGCTAGCGCCTCATCACACCAAGCCAGAAACTGCTCGCCTTGGCGAATACCTGCCAGCAAGGCGAGAAACACGCCTTTGCGCCGCACCGGCAGCGACACGGGGTTGGCGTAATGGCGGCGGCGGATTTTTTCGTAGAGGTAGAGGCGCTGCATCATGTGTTCGCGGCGGCGGCTGATTTCCGCAGTGAGGTGGTTTGCGTTGTCTTCTGAAAGGTTATAGAGCTTCACGTAGAGGTCGTCTTTACCCTCCTGTACCCGGCTTTCGCCGAGCACCCATTCCGCCATGGCGTCGCGGCCCTCCTCCGTTAAGGTGTAGAGTATTTTGTCTGGCTTGCCCGCTTGCGCCACTGTAGCGCACTGCAGCCAGCCGCGATCCGCCAGCTTGTGCAACTCCTGATAAATTTGCTGGTGGCTGGAGCGCCAGAACAGGCCCACCGAAACATCGAACGCCTTGGCTAACTCGTAGCCCGACATATCGTCTTCCAGCAAGGCGGTCATTATCGCGTGAGGCAAGGCCATAGCAGCGGGGCGGATTCCTGATTCAGTTAACGATCATTGCCGTATAGCTTACTCCGGCAACGCTCACTGTGCAAAAGGTTGCATATTGGCGCAATATGCAATAACTTGCATCGATTCTCTCTGACCTAACGGTGCTTCCCACCTTTTTTGCAGCCTGTTTTGCTTGATTTTGCTGCTTGAGTAAAAACACCGGCCGCTTATTTCGACGACGAATATCAACTACGGAGCTGTTCCTCATGGCACTACCCCCGATTCTGCAAGGCAAACTGCGCCTACCCGCAGTGGCCGCGCCCATGTTTATTGTTTCTAACCCAGATCTTGTCATCGCTCAGTGTAAAGCCGGTATTGTCGGCTCTTTTCCCGCGCTGAACGCAAGGCCCGCGGAGCAGCTGGATGTATGGCTGGAAAAAATCACCCGCGAACTGGCCGCCTGGGATGCGGAAAACCCTGACACACCCGCCGCACCGTTTGCGGTCAACCAGATTGTGCACGGCTCCAATGACCGCCTGCAGCACGACCTGGAAATGTGCGTGAAGTACAAAGTGCCGATCGTGATCACGTCACTGGGCGCGAAAGAGTTCGTCAACGAGGCGGTGCACAGCTACGGCGGCATTGTATTGCACGATGTCATCAACAACCGTTTCGCGCACAAGGCCATCGAAAAAGGCGCAGATGGCCTGATCGCGGTGGCGGCAGGTGCGGGTGGCCACGCCGGGCCGCTATCACCCATCGCGCTGATTCAGGAGATTCGCGAATGGTTCGATGGCCCGCTGCTGCTGTCGGGTTCCATTGCGACGGGTGACGCGATCTTGGCCGCACAGGCCATGGGCGCAGACCTTGGTTACATCGGCTCGGCGTTCATCGCCACGGTGGAAGCCAATGCAGAACACGCCTACAAGCAGGCTATTGTTGACCACGGCGCGGCGGACATCGTCTACAGCAACTTGTTTACCGGCGTTCATGGTAATTACCTGCGGCCCTCGATTGAGGCGGCAGGATTGGACCCCGACAATCTGCCCCAAAGTGACCCCTCCGCGATGAACTTCGGCTCCGACGGCAGCGACGCCAAAGCCTGGAAGGACATTTGGGGTTGTGGACAAGGGATTGGTGCGGTGAAGAATATCTTGCCTGCCGCAGACCTGGTGGCGCGCTTGCAGCGCGAGTATGCGGCGGCGCGTGCCCGCGTGCTCGCAAGCTAACCTTACGCGGTTAGGCCCGCTGGCCAGGCAGTGTGTCAAGCTCACTGAACTTCACCACTCTGGCATTCACCAACGGGTGCTCCTTGGCGCCGATCCAACGCCAGCACAAGGTGCCGTTGTCGTGGCCTGCGGTTTCCACCCAGTTCGCCTGTGGCGGCTTCTGGTGCGCCACGACAACGACCACGCCCCCGTCCTCTTCATAGGTCGCCGTGTGCTTGTTGAAGTGAATCTGGTGATAGCGAAAATCAAGCGACTCCATCCACCAGTTTTGCAACACGAAGTTCCAGGTCTGGCAGGCTGGAATCTGCGGCGCCTCAATCAGCAGCGCCTCATCCGCTGCCAGCGCCCAGGCACTGTGGAAATAGAATATGTTGGGGTCACCACCAATCGCTTGGCAAAAAGCCTGATCAGCCGGTGCCACCTCGTTCACGGTGGGCAGGAAGCTCGACGCCCAGCCCTCAAACAGGCCTGTCGTGTTGCGCACGAACTGCACAGCACCTTGCAACGCGCGGTCCAGCTTCTCCGGCGACAACGGTTCCGGGCGCTCGTCTTCGCCTCCTATGCGTTCGATAGAGATGTCTGCACGAGTCTCACCGCGGCGGTCCTGAAACGTCTGGCGCACGTTCAGTGCGTTAGTGTCAGGGCCCATAGGTAGCCAGTTGCCCGGCTGCTCGCGCTGGCTAACAATGATCTCGAGCGTACCATCTGGCGCAATATCCATTTCCCGCGAGTCCAGCCAGCCATCGGTTTTCATACCACCGCCGCTGCTGTAGCGGTTAATCACCGTGCCAAACCCGAGGTAATTTACCGTGCCCCGGGTACCCGTTATACGATAGTCATACTGCGGGTCAATCGTGGCAACCTGATAATAGTTGTCTGGGTTGTCTGCGCCCAGCTTGATGGTTTCGTGCGCCGGGCAGCGCAGTTCAGGAAAGCGCGGGTCGCCCGCTTCCAGAAAACTCTCCAACCCTGCGCGCATCATACGCGACAGGTAGCGATAACCCTCGGCGCGGGTAAATGCATCCTGTGGCGCGTTCTGCGCATTCACCAGTTCACCCGCTTGCTTTAGGGCATCACAGAAATCGCTCCACGCAGAGCCGTCCATCACTCGCTGCTCTGCACTCGCAGAATCACTCATACCGTTTCCTCTTCATCCAGTGTTACATCGTAGCGCTGCATATAGCTGGCAAACAGCGCCTCCACTTCCCCACGGGTAATGCCGTAATCTTCCAGGCGGTAGCGATGAACGCCATGTTTACCGCGTGGGTGGTTGTCGAGCCAGGCCTGCATACGCCCGCGCGACTCTGCCTGCAGTGTCATGCCGCGCAGGGCGTAAAGCTGCTCAACCGACCGCCAGGGGTCGGCCACAAAATCATCGTGGTAGAGGTCCAAAAACTGCCCCGGGTGGGAGGGCTCAAGCGCCGCACGGTCAGCCTCGAAAGTCTGCGTATACGTGGTGAGCATGGTCATCCAGTCACGGCCAATTTCACTGCGGTCGATGACATCACTGCTACTGCGCCGCAAAACCTCGCTGAAACTGCAGCCGGAAGCGACAAAGGCCAACGGCGAGCGGTGCGTTTGCACAATAATGGCATCGGGGTAGACACGCAAAATCTCGCGCAGGCCGAGCTGATGAAACGGGGCTTTTAGCACCCACTGCCCTGGATGCTGGGACTGCAGCAACTGCAGCTGGCGACGATGATAGTCATAGCTGTCGGAGCGGCACAGGTTGCTATAGAGCCAATTGGCGTAGCTGGGCACATGAAACAGCGCAGAATACTCAACCGACATGAAGTTGCGGTTGAGCAGCATGTAGCACTCGTCCGGTTCTTCGGCATCAATCAGGTGGGTCTGTAGAAAACCGGGAAGGAAGGTTTCGGTCAGCGCTACGCCTTCGGCGCGCGCCGCGATGCGCGGGTCACTGCTGTAGCTTTGCGTTTGCGGCGGCGGCACAGGCTGCTGTGCTTCCCACAAGCGCAGAGTGCGATTGTTCGCATCCTGGTTCAGCAAGTGGTGCAGCGCAGTGGTTCCTGTACGCGGCAAACCGAGAATAAATACCGGCCGCTGCACCGGTTGCTCACCCACTTCTGGATGCCGTTTAAAATAGTCTTCAATCTCCAGGCGGCGGGCTAAACCATCCGCAATGGTCATCTGAGCGCGCATCTGACCGAACTCGTTCAGCCGCGCCTCACTGTGCAGGGCCTCAATCAGACGCTCCAAAGCTTCGTAAAACGCAGGGTCACCAAAATCTTCCAGCCCGGTATCCAACATAGCCTGTTGGCGTAGCGCTTCCAGTTCCAGCACGGGGTATCCTTTCCAGTATTATTATTATGATGATGCACAGAGCACCTTTAGCGCCCCACTCTACAAAGCCCTGCGCGGGCAGGCATCCCCGTGACGCAGACTGCTGGCTACTGGTATAACAAACAAGACCAGCCATTCAGCCTGCGGGTGCACCATCGCCGTGTTCGCCAAGCGCAGCAGGCGCTCAAGCGTTGCGATATTCACCACGCGTTGCAGCGCGCCTGCATCTGGCTCGAGAAGTTGCAGCGAGCGCGTGACTAAGCCCCGCGCCGGGTGCGCACGGCTGCCGCCAGTTCGCCGAGCAACTCATCGGTATGCGCCCAATCGATACAAGGGTCGGTAATGCTCTGACCGTAGGTCAAAGGCGTGCCGGCCACAACGTTCTGACGGCCTGCCACAAGGTTACTCTCGATCATCAGGCCAAAAATGGCATCGTTGCCCCGCGCAACCTGCGCGCCAATATCTCGAATCACATCCACCTGACGCTCGGGAATTTTGCGGCTATTGGCATGGCTGGCGTCAACCATTATGCGCGCCGGCAAGCCCGCTTTTTCCAGCATCGCAGTGGCATCGTCCACGGAAAACATATCGTAGTTAGGGTGCTTGCCTCCACGAAGAATAATGTGACAGTCCTCGTTGCCCGCGGTTTGGAAGATGGCTGAGTGGCCTTGTTTGGTAACGGAAAGAAAATGGTGCGGTTGAGACGCCGACTTAATAGCATCAATTGCCACCTGAATATCACCGTCGGTGGCATTTTTGAAGCCGACCGGGCAGGACAGCCCGGACGCCAGCTCACGGTGTGTTTGGCTTTCGGTGGTACGCGCACCCACGGCACCCCAGGCGACAAGGTCGGCGACATATTGCGGGCTGATAAGGTCCAGATACTCCGTGCCGGTAGGCAAACCCAGCACCGCGAGGTCAACCAGCAGCTGGCGGGCAAGGCGCAGGCCTTTGTTGATCTGGAAGGTATTGTTGAGGTCGGGATCGTTAATCAGCCCTTTCCAACCCACCGTGGTGCGCGGTTTCTCGAAATACACGCGCATTACGATTTGCAACTCACCTTGCAAAGCTTCCGCTACTTTCTTCAAACGCCGCGCATAATCGCGCGCCGCGTCGGGGTCGTGAATGGAGCAGGGGCCAACGACCACCAACAGGCGGTCGTCTTTCCTTGACAGAATGTTGTGAATATTCTGGCGCGCAACGGCCACGGTCTGCGCACCGGCATCGGTCACAGCAACGTCGCTGATCAATTGCTGCGGTGCAACGAGCTCATTAATGCGGCGGATGCGCAGGTCGTCGGTATTCGTTGTCATAAGATTCCTAACAGGCATGGCAAAGCCGCAGATGATACCACCGGCCGCAGGGAGGTTGCAGCCTAGGGGGGCGTTACAACATGACCCACTATGTCCGCCGGAAGATCGATATCCTGAACAACACCCGGATCGTCGACCGCCAACAGATGACGTTTCAGGCCAGCACCTCGCACAACATCTCTCGCACCGCTATCCCCGCTCAACATTGCCAACTGCGGTAGCCACGCTTTGCCAAATCCTACAGGATGTCCAGGCGTGCCCCGCCAAGTGGGTACAACTATAGTATGCGACTCCAGCCCCGCAGCCACTTTCAGGAAAGTCTCTGGCTTGATGCCTGGCAGGTCAGCCAGCGCAACCAGGAGTCCCTCCCACTCTGGCATGCGGGAAACGCCCTCTGCCAACGTTCGCCCCATGCCGAATTGTGCCTGCGAACAGATAATAATATCGACCAATGAAAGCCCCGCCTCGGCAGCAACAGCATCTTCGCCAGGGCGCAGGCACACCCGCAATGGCAGGCCTGCCTGACGAATATTGTCGACGGTGGCGGCGAGGAGCGTGCGGCCGGTTGGCAACAAGGCGAGGCGTTTATCGCTGCCGAAACGCCGCCCCTGACCCGCCGCCAACAGCAGCACGCCAACCGTCATGACGCCAACGCCGAACGCCGCAGTTGCACCAGCTCCGCCATAATCGACAGGGCAATTTCAAGCGGTGTTTTACTACCGATATTGAGGCCCACGGGCGCGTGTAAGGCCGCAAGTTGTGCCTCATTAACCCCCAACTGTCGCAGCCTGCCCAAGCGCTTTTCGGTGGTTTTCAGGGAACCGAGGGCGCCCACATACCAGGCGTCCGTGGTGAGTGCTTCCATCAATGCCATGTCGTCAATGCGGGGGTCATGGGTCAATGTAATGACGATACTGTGGCGATCACTGGCATAGGCGCGTACTGCGTCGTCGGGCATTCCCCCCAACAGCTGCACGGCTGGGCCCGGCCACTGGCTGCGGATGTTCTCACGCGGGTCAACCACCATGACATCGTAGTCCATGGCCAGGGCCAACTCCGCCAGAGACTGGCTCAGCTGGCCCGCGCCTACCAGCAACATGCGCATTTGCGGGCCGAAGGTTTGCCGCAGTTCATCTTGCGAAAGTTGCAGGGCGGCGTGCGAGGCAACAGGCAAGCATTCCGTTGCACCACCAGGGATTGACACCCTGCGCTGCACACATTCACGCGCCGCAATGGCCTCCAGCGCGACAAGCAGCCAGGGCTCATCACGCGTCCGTTCCAGCCGCTGTACCAGCACCTGCAGGCGCCCGCCGCAGGGTAGGCCAAGGCGCTCGTTCTGCTCCGCCGTCACGCCATAGGCAACCAGTTCGGCGCCGACGACAGGCAAAGCACCCGAGCGCAGGCGCTCGAGTAAATCCTCTTCAATACAACCGCCAGATAGCGAACCCACTTGCGCGGCACTACCATTGCACACTAACAACGCACCGGGTGGCCGAGGCGACGAGCCCTGCGCTGAGGCAATGGTGCACAGCCACACCGGCCCCAGAGCGGGCTGGCGCAGCCAGTCTACAGTGGCTTCAAGGACGCGCTGGTCTTCACTCTGCAATGGGTAATCTCTCCCTAGTGTTCCACATCGCACGCAGCCCAGTATTCATCCAGCAAGCGCCCAATGGTGTTGGGTACCACCAAATGTGCGGCGTACCAGGTATGTAAACAGCGAATACGCTGGAAGTCTGCAATGCCACCAATCCCACGCTGCTGCAACACGTTGGTGTAGCCCAACTCCCCCACAGACTCCCGCTCAGCCGGTGACAAATACCCATCACGCAGACGAATATGCGCCTCGTGGTCCGCCACCATACTCGCCTGCAACGCCGTATCCTCATTCACGCGCTGCTGTAAACGAGCGATAAGCCCCCCCGCCTCGTCCTGATCGATGCGGTAATTGAGCGCCGGGTCCAACAGCCAAAACAGTGTAGGAAAAGGTTTGCCGCTGACCAGCGAGGCAACGCGAATGACGCGTGGCTGGCCACGCTCGTCCGCTACCGCAATTGCGCGCAGCCCACGAGGCTTGCGCCCTAGACGCGCCGCCACCTGTTCTTTCTGCACTGTTGAAATTGTCATGCTTGCCCTCGTCACTCGCTTGGCTAGGCATTCTACGACAAAGCAACCACTCAGGACGACGCCTGCGGAGTGTGGTCAAAAGCTGGGCAATTGACAGCTGCAGCCTGGGCCTCTACAGTGCGCCGCGTACCAGGTGCCTGCCGCCGGTGTCGATTGACACGGCTGGGCAGGTTAAATGGGAAGTGAGGTAAGGCCCTGCGCCAATCCCTCCGCTGCCCCCGCAACGGTAAACAGACCTGTCTGTGAGCCCGATACCTGCCTGTTACGAGCACCGATGGAGCGGAGGGCTTCATTGAAGGTTGCATGATGCTTGTCCCCGCATTGCGTTCCTTGATCCCCTCTCTCAATCGCCACTTATTTCATGGCATTGAGGCACACTATGAAAAATCAAAAATTGACCAGCGCCATTGCGCTAATACTCACATTACCCGCTTACGCCAATTCGGCCCCCAACTCGCCACTCGAGGAAATTGTCATCAGTTCTTCGCGGGTAGCGATGCCTCTGCGTGAGGTTGCCACGTCCCTTTCGGTGATTGATGCCGACGAGATCAAGCGACTTGGCTTTGCCAGCTTGCAGGACATCCTGCGTACCGCGCCTTCGGTGGCGGTCACCAACAATGGCGGTATCGGCAAAGTGTCGTCTCTGCGCATTCGCGGTGAAGAAGGATTCCGAACCAAGGTACTGATTGACGGTATCGACGTCTCTGACACCACAACCCCACAAACCGGCCCACGAATGGAGCATCTGCTAAGCAGCGGCATTCAACGAGTGGAAATCCTGCGCGGGCCACAGGGCATGATGTACGGCGCCGATGCAGGGGGCATCATCAGCATCAACACGCAGGCGCCACGCAGCGGGCTGGGCGGCGACTTCAGCGCGGAAGCGGGTCGCTACGGTACCACCCAGTACAGCGGTAATATGGGAGCAGGCAATGATCACATCGACGGCAACGTGTCGATCACCGACCACAGCACCGAGGGCTTTAACGCACGCACATCCGATACCAACCCCGCGGATAAAGACGGCTACGACAACACGACTTTGCATGCCCGCGGCGGCTGGAACATCACTGAACAGCTGCGTCTGGAGCTGGTAGCGCGCGATGTCGACAGCGACAATGCATACGATGGGTGTTTCACTAACGACACGTTCGAACCGAGCAACCTCTGCGCTGATACTTACGAGCAACAAGCGCTGCGCGGAGCAGCCAGTTTCCGCGGTGAGCAGTTTCAGCACGA
Source organism: Haliea sp. (assembly GCA_030730585.1). Lineage (GTDB taxonomy): Bacteria > Pseudomonadota > Gammaproteobacteria > Pseudomonadales > Halieaceae > Haliea. The sequence goes on along the minus strand of JANQUV010000066.1, from coordinate 10,454 downwards.
ACTGGCCTACAACCGCAGCGAAACCGAACGCCAGTTCTTCACTGAGGGGCTACCGGGTTTTGGCACCGAAGGTGACCTGACCCGTGTGACCTATCTCGGCAGCTATGCCGCGACCAGCAACGTTCAGCTGGTGTATGGGGTGGACTACGAACGACAAGCGCTGAATGATGGCACCTTCGATACCGAGCGTGACCAGAGCGGCTACTACCTCGAATACCAGGGCAATGTCGAGAATCAGTTGTTCTTCACCGCCGGTGCCCGCTACGACGACAACGAGGATTTCGGCAGCCATGATTCTTACCGTATTAGCGCCGCCTACCTGGTGCCGGTTGCGAGCGCCGGCGAGGTCAAGCTCAAGGCCGCGTGGAGCACCGGCTTCCGCGCGCCCAGCCTGTACGAAATCGCCTATAACGGCAGCTTCTTCGCCAGCCCACCGGCCTCCGATACCGTTCTGCAAGAAGAACGCAGCGAAGGCTATGACCTGGGCATCGGCTGGTACGGCAACACCGGCGCGCTGCTGGAAGCCGTGTACTTTACCCAGGAAGTGAGGGATGAGATCTTCTTTGATCTAGGCAGCTTCTCAGGGTATCTGCAGGATACCGGTAACAGCGACTCTGACGGTGTGGAGCTCATCGTCGAACTGCCCCTGCCCCTGCGGCTCAGTGTGCAGGGCAATTACACCTACAACGACACCGAGACAGCCGCCGGAGGGCAGCGTGTTTACCGCCCTCGCCACTTGGCTAACCTCGGCTTGCAGTGGCGCACTGCCTCCGAACAGCTCATGCTAGGCCTGCAGCTGCGTGCTTCGAGAGATGCGCAAGAGTTTGATGGCTCTCCAGTAGACGATTACCACGTGGTTGGCCTTAACGCTCGCTACCGTTTCACACCGCAGCTGGAACTGTACGGCCGCGTTGAAAACCTGCTAGACCGGAGCTACGAAGAAATTCCCGATTTTCGCAGCACTGAACGGGCCGCCTATGCCGGCATCCGCTACACTTTTTAGGAGCACGTCATGACCGACGAACGCAAAAACACCCGCCATAAAAAGGCCATGGAAAAGCAGAAAGCCAACGTCGATGCGAGCATTCGCGCCGCCGATACAGAACGCGGTGTTGGCATCCTGCTCACCGGCAATGGCAAAGGCAAATCCAGCTCCGCCTTCGGTATGGTGATGCGCGCGCTGGGCTACGGCTACAAGGTCGGGGTCATTCAGTTCATTAAAGGTGAACAGCTCTCCGGAGAGGAAATCTACCTGCGTGACCATTGCCCGGAGGTAGATTTCTACCAAATGGGTACAGGCTTCACTTGGGACACCCAGGATCGCAGCGCCGATATTGAAGCAGCGCAGCGCACTTGGGAACAGGCCACGGCGATGCTCAGTAATCCTGCATTCCACCTGGTAGTGCTCGACGAGCTAACGTATATGCTGGCATTTGACTACCTGCCTGAAGCTGAAGTACTGGCAGCACTCGCCGGGCGCCCAGAAGCACAAAGTGTTGTGGTGACGGGCAGAGGAGGCGGCAAGCCGTTGCAGGACCTCATGGACACGGTATCTGAAATCAAGGAAATCAAACACGCCTATAACAACGGCATCAAGGCTCGCCGCGGCGTTGATTACTAACGTCATTAACCGCCGTCGGCGAGCGCAGCGCCTGCTGCTGTTGCTCGGCGTCTTGCTCCCTTTATCCATGCTAGTCGCGCTAGGCAGTGGCGCTGTGCAGGTCGCACCCGCTGACACCTTGGCGGTGCTCATGGGTGGCGACCGCGGCCAGGCGACCGTGATCGTGCAACAGATCCGCCTGCCGCGAGTATTACTCGCGGCCATTATCGGCGCCACGCTGGCAATGAGCGGCGCGGCCATGCAAGGGCTGTTTCGCAACCCACTGGCAGATCCTTCGCTGATCGGGGTCACCGCCGGAGCCTCCCTCGGCGCATCACTGTTGATTGTTGCGGGGGGCAGCAGCCTGACCGGCCATCTCGGCCTGACGCTGGTTTCACTGGGGGCCTTCGTCGGAGGCGTGCTCGCCGTGTTACTCGTGTACCGGCTTGCCAGTTCAGGAAACGGCACATCTGTCGCAACCATGCTGCTCGCAGGTATTGCGATAACCGCCTTGGCAGGCGCGGCGAGCAGCTTGCTGGAGTTTTTTACCGACAACGAGCGGCTACGCCAAATAAGCCTGTGGAAAATGGGCGGCCTTGACGGTGCCAATCTACCGCGTTTGCTGCTCGCCAGCGTGGTGTGTGGAGCGGTACTGTTGGCACTGCCACGTTACGCGCTAGCACTGAACACACTGCTTTTGGGCGAATCGGAAGCGCGGCATCTTGGTATCCGCGTCAACCCCACCAAAATCGCGCTGATCACCTGGGTCGCCCTGGGTGTTGGCACCTCCGTCGCGCTGGTCGGCACCATCGCGTTTGTCGGCTTGGTGGTACCCCATATTGTGCGCCTGCTTATCGGCCCGGATCATCGTTTTCTGCTCCCAGCGTGTGCACTGGCCGGAGCTATTTTATTGGTCGGTGCCGACGCCTTGTCACGCGTTGTGCTGGCCCCTACCGAGCTGCCCGTAGGTATCATTACCGCCTTGATTGGGGTGCCATTCTTTGTATCGCTGCTGCGCCAACGTCACCAATACGGCATGCAGACATGAGCCTGCTGCAGCTGCAAAACGTTGACGCGTCGCCCTGGGGCGACCCCGTGCTCACAGACATCAATCTAGAGATGATCCCGGGTGAGGTAATTGGGCTTATCGGCCCTAACGGTGCCGGCAAGTCCAGCCTGTTGCGCTTGCTGGCGGGGGACTTTGCGCCTACCAGCGGCAACCTGCTATTTGCCGATAAGCCCTTGCAGGCTTGGCCACGGCAGGCGCTGGCACAGAAACTCGCGTTCTTGCCCCAGCTATCGCTGCTTAACTTTCCCTACACGGTAGAGGAAGTGGTATTGCTTGGTCGCACACCGCACGCGACGGGAGCACGCGCCGACCACGATATTATGCGTGAGGTACTGCGCGCCACCGACACCTTGTCGCTGCGCAATCGGCTCTACACCCAACTTTCCGGTGGCGAGCGACAGCGAGTGCAGCTGGCTCGGGTGCTCGCACAGCTGTGGGGCGGGCACGACATGAGCGGCGCCCTGCTATTATTGGACGAACCCACGGCAGCACTGGACCTTGCACACCAGCAGCAGTTGGCCACGGTGATTGCAGATATTGCAGCGCGCGGCTGTGCTGTGTTGCTGGTTGTGCACGATGTTAACCTGGCCGCCAGCGTTAGCCATCGGCTATTGGTTTTGGACCGAGGCCAGGCCATCGCCAGCGGCACACCGCATGCGGTGCTCACCCCTGCGCTGTTTCGCGCGCTGTTCCACGCCGAGGTGCTGGTGCAACCCCACCCCAACGGGCGCCAACCTTTGGTGATTGGCTTGTGATGCGCAGGCTTGCGCTCAGCGTATGTTTACTGGCGGCGGTATGTAGCGCAGCTGCGCAGCCCATTAGCGTAGAGGATTTTGCCGGTCGAACGGTCACACTCGCACAACCCGCGCAGCGGATTATCGCCTTGGCGCCGCACATTGTCGAAAACCTTTATAGTGCAGGCGCTGGAGACAGGCTGGTGGGGGTCGTCAGCTATAGCGACTTCCCCAAGCAAGCGCGAACACTGCCAAACGTAGGGTCTTACACTGCCTTCAGCTTGGAACAAATTGTCGCTGCAGGTCCCGATCTGATTCTGATGTGGGGTTCAGGCAACGGCGCTGGCGCACTGGAAAAACTGGAACGGCTGGGGTTTCCCGTTTACGTGAGTGAACTTCGGGCTCTGGCAGATATCCCCGAAAGCATCCGCCGTTTGGGCCGCCTGGCCGGCACCCAGGCGCACAGTGAACAACAGGCACAGCGCTTGGAAGCAGGCTTCGCTGCACTGCAGGCGCAGTATGGAGACGCCGAGGTCCTATCGGTTTTCTACCAGATCTGGCACGAGCCTCTGCAAACAGTGAGCGGAGAGCATTTGATCAGCCAAATTATCACGCTGTGCGGCGGACACAATATATTCGCAGATGCTCCCACCCTGGCGCCCCGAGTGAATCTGGAATCGGTGCTGGCGCGCAACCCCAGAGCGATTGTGGCCGGTGGCATGGAGCAAGCGCACCCGGAATGGCTGGCTCACTGGCGCAAGTACACGGGGCTACGAGCGCTGCAAGGCGGCCTATTGGCGATCAACCCCGACCTGATTCAACGCCCAACCGCGCGCGCGCTGGACGGCGCAAAAGAGTTATGCGGCAAGCTGGACGCGGTGCGCCAACTGCCTTAGGCCAAAAGTTTCCGCTTATTGATCACCGTCGGACTGGGCACCTTCTTCCAATCCTTTGAGAAATTCACCCATTTTGCGCCCGGCATCTTCTGAGGACATATCCTCGATACCTTGGAAATGGCCGCCCATTTCGTGCATGCGTGCGTTCATGGCACGCAAAGCGCTTTCGCTGCCAATGCTGGTAAAGATAAACAATACCGCAAGAGCGCCAAAGACAATTTGCGCGGTTTTGCGCGGCCGCTCATGTACCGCCACGCTGGCTTCAAACAGCCAAGCGCCCCACACAATGCTCACGATGCCACCGATATAAGGCACGATCCCCAACACTGCTCTTTTCGCTCATAGTGCCTCCGATCATGTTTATTGCTGTTATATGAGACCGCCCGGAAGTAGTACGTCTACAACGGTACAATTGCCACTGGGATGGTTTTTCGCAGCGCCGCTGGTATGCTCAGCGCTCACACCTCGCCCCTCTCTGGTTGCCATGGCCGCTTTGACGAAACATGCATTCGCCGCGCTGCTCTCCCCGCGGCTCGCTCTACTGCTTTGGGTAGTACTTTCTTTGCTGATAGCAAACACAGCCGCGCAGGCGCAGGACTACGACATTGTTTATCGTGCCAATGTACACCCGGACTCGGACGTGGCTCGTGTCGAGATACAGTTGCGCGGAGAGCGCTTGCCTAGCCGCCTGACATTCTCCCTGAACCCGGAGCGGCATCAATCATTGCGCGCCGAGCACGGGCTCACGCTTGAGGGCGACAGGGCGGTTTGGAAACCGCGCGAGCCGCAAGACAGCCTGTATTATGAATTTGTTATTGACGAGCAGAAAGCCAGTGGCCGTTATGATTCATTGCTGACTGACGATTGGGCCATCTTGCGCAGTGACAAATTGGTTCCGCCGATTTCCGCGCGCGGCCCCAAGGGCCTGCAGGGGCACGCTAAACTGCAATTCATGCTACCTGATGGCTGGTCCGCTGCCGCCCCCTACCCCGCCGCGGAAGGCTACTCGACCACCTTCCTGGTGGCAGACCCTGGGCGCAGCTTTCCGCGCCCGAAAGGCTGGCTCATCTTAGGCGATATCACTAGCCGTCAGGATATTATTGACGGCGTTGATGTTCGCGTAGCCGCTCCCGCAGGCCAAGGCGACCGCCTGCAAGACACACTGGCGTTTATTGCCTGGACGCTGCCTGAGGTGAAGGCGGTACTACCTGATTTCCCCAGTCATCTATTGATCGTGACGGCCGGCAAGCCCATGTGGCGCGGCGGCCTGTCAGGTACGCGCTCGCTCTTTATGCACGCCGACCGGCCCATGATCAGTGGCAACCGCACCAGCAGCCTGATTCACGAACTGATTCATGTCGGCACCGGTATCAACGGCGGCGGCACAGCGGACTGGATTGTAGAAGGCCTGGCGGAGTACTACTCCTCCGCAATACTGCACCGTTCAGGCGGCATGAGTGACTCGCGCTATGCGCAGGTTCTCGCCTGGAAGGCCAAATGGGCGAAGGAAGCTGACACGCTGTTTGTGCGCCGGTCGTCCGGGCCTGTTACCGCGCGCGCCGCCGTGTTCATGCATCAGCTTGACAAGGCACTGGTTGCGGCAACGGACCGGCAGGCCGGCATTGATGACGTGGCGCAAGCCCTGGCTGAAAACCGTGGCAGGGTATCGCTGGCACAGCTGAAAGCGGTAGTTTTCAGCCTTGCAGGCGATGCGATTGACGTAGACGCGCTTATTGAGGCGCTCGAAGGCTCTGGTTAAGGGCGCTCGACGGCTGTCGCCAGTAAAACTCTTGCGCATGACTTTTTGCCGAAGATAATTGTGCGCCGTACTCTGTCGCCGTACCGGCAGTCTGCGTATGATCCGCGCACATTTCTTTTACCTTATCGGTCGACACAAGCCATGCGCAAGCCCAGTCAAACACTCCGCCAGTGCCATGCGCTATGCGGCATTTTGCTGGCCCTGCTGTGCGCGCGAAACGTCGTGGCGGAAGAGATCCAACTACCGCTGGAGCTAGATCTGGCCATCGTCGAGGAAGCTTTGGCTGCACAGTTGTTCACCGGTGAGGACCGAACTGCACAGCTATTCCACGACGCTCAATCCTGCAATGCGCTCACGCTCTCGGAACCGCGGGTGGAAGGCACCGAAGACGGCCAACTGCGCATCACCAGCCGGGTAGACGCCAAAATCGGCTGGCCGCTCGCAGGGCGCTGCCGCATGCCAATGGCCTGGAGCGGCTCGATCGAGACGTTGGAACAAGCCCTGGTGTTGCCGGGCAGTGACCGAGTCTCATTCCGCGTCACTGACTCCAATATGCTGAGTGCAGCAGAGGGCAGCCGCAAACTGCCGGGCATGCTCTGGGATTGGATTAAAGACCAGGTCCACCCGCGGCTTGGAGCGGTGACAATCGACTTTACGCCAGCACTCACTGAGTTGCGCTCCCTCCTTCACGACGCGCTCCCCGCTGAGTTGGACGAGCGCGCAGCCGTCGCCAGCTCACTGCAACTGCGCGGTGCAGACGCCAAGCCAGGCACTCTCACCGTACATATGTCCATTCTGGCACCCAGCCTGCCGCCCGGCTTGTTAGCCATCCATACCGACACGCTTACCGAAGCAGAACTTGCCGCCTGGGATGCTGCCTGGCAGGCATGGGATGGTTTTGCGACATGGCTAATCAAGGACCTCGCCGCACCCGCAGACCCCGAGTTGCGCGCCGAGTTGCTGGATTTATTGCTGGACGCGCGCTATGAACTACGCGAAGCACTAGCCGCAGACAATCATGGCCGCGACCCCGTGCGCAGCTTATTCCTGTCAACCTGGTCAAGGCTAGCGCCGCTGCTGCGCAGCAATACCTTGGCGATACCGGGAAGCCGTGGGCTCGAACTGGCGGCTTTCGTCAGTGCGGGCAATGCCTTGCAGGCACTCGATATTGCGGCGCCGCAGCTTGGCTTCACGCTCGACAGCGCGACCCTGCGCCGCCTTGCGCGCTTGCTCGCACCCAGCGTCAGCGATGACGAGCTTGCCTACAGCACGCGTGTGGACCCCGCGTTGCGTGAGCTATTGGGCCTGCCACCCGAACCGGAAATTGAACTCCCGGAGGAGGCCGCAGCGTCCGGCCCTTTTGCCTGGCTGATACCGTCTGCGCACGCGAGCTCCGCAAGCAAGAACCTGGTGCAGCTGCTGACCGGATGGGTACCGGCCAACGATGACCTTGATCGCTACCTGTTAGCGATGGAGCAACTGCTAGACGAAAGCATCGCTGCTGAACGCGCGCGCGGCAAGGTGCCCGCAGAATTTTTCCCGCTTTACCAAGACTTGGTGCGCGCCACGGCATGGCAGGAATCCTGCTGGCGTCAGTTTATTCAGCAAGACGGCGAAATAAAGCCTATTCGCTCATCGGCGGGTTCGGTTGGGCTCATGCAGATCAACCAGCATGTCTGGCGCAACCTCTACGACTTGGACGCCCTAAAGAACAACGTCGGCTACAACGCACGCGCAGGCAGCGAAATTCTCACCCACTACCTGGTGGACTACGCGATAAAACGCGGCGAGCACACGGTGTCCGGAAACGCTGATGACCTTGCCAGAGCTACTTACGCAGTTTACAACGGCGGCCCCCGCCACCTTACACGCTATCGAAAAACCACCACCAACGCCTATCTGCGTGGCGTCGACGAGGCTTTCTGGAAAAAATATCAGGCTATTCGAGCGGACGGTGCCAGCGCAGTCAAACAGTGCTACGGGGATACTTAGTGTGCTAGTCAGCGACCGTTACAGGCCCCTCAAACTGCCAAACTAATGTCACTGTGCCAGCGCGATCCCGCGTAACTCATCTACCATAAACAGCGCAGCGCGCCCAGTAGGTCGCTTGCCTACAGTAGCGCATCGTCTGGCCAGGCCTGCAGGGGTACGACGGCTGCCGGGTTGCCCTCAAATACGCGCTCGGCGAACGCATCCACCTGATACTGTATAAAACTCATGGCAAAGTTCTCTGGTTGAATTGCTGAAACAGGCGCGATTGGTCCGCCGCGTACGTGAACACCACATCAGTGCTGGAATTCAGCGCAGTCTCCGCCGAGTCCTGAATGACGCTGATAACAAATCCAACCGCGACAACCTGCATAGCAACGTCCAGCGGAATCCCAAACAGCGAACAGGCCAACGGCACCAGCAACAAACTACCGGATGGAACGCCACTGGCGCCGCAGGCCGCCAGCGCTGCGATAACACTTAACAGCAAGGCGCCGCCCAGAGAAACCTCGATACCCACTGTATTGGCGGCCGCCAGCGTCAAAACGGTAATGGTGATTGCAGCACCCGCCATGTTCGCTGTGGCACCAATGGGTATGGTGACGGTGTACAACTCCTCACTGATACCCAATTTTTTTGCGAGGTTAAGGTTAACGGGGATGTTCGCCGCGGAACTGCGGGTAAAAAATGCCGTAATCCCGGACTCCTCCAAGCATTTCAGAACAATCGGATAGGGATTGCGCCGGATCACCAGAAACACCAGCAGAGGGTTCACCACCAGCGCCATTAGCAACATACAGGCCACCAACAGTAAAGCCAGGTTGGCATAGCCTGCAAGCGCCGTGAGGCCCGTAGTGGCAACGGTGACCGCCACCAAGCCAAAAATACCAATCGGTGCCAAGCGAATCACATAGTGCACGATATCGCTGACACCAGTCGCCAAGGTCTGCAAATGCTCCCGAAAACTATCGCTCGCCCTGCGAAAGCTGATTCCCAAAAGAATAGCCCAAGTGAGACAGCCCAGAAAATTGCCGGTCAACAGCGCATTCACAGGGTTATCGATCAGCTTGAACAATACCTCGGACAACACCGCCGTAATGGCAAGCGGAGGGCTGCCAGCAGCTGAACCAGATAGCACGATATGCTGCGGAAACAAAAAACTCAGCGTCACGGCGACCACCGCAGCGCTCACTGTGCCCACAAGATAAAGGGCCAGAGTAAACGCCGACTTGCGGCCATCACTACCACTTTCATGGCGGTTGGCGATGGCAGACATCACCAACAACATGACCAGCAAAGGGGCAACCGCTTTCAACATACCCACAAATAACGCACCCAACAGGCCGAGCGGTTCAGCAACCGCTGGGGCAAAGTTGCCCAGCAGCGCGGCGACAACCACACCCAGCATAATTTGAGGCACGAGGCCCAATGACATCAGCCGCATGTGGCGGGCCTCCAGCAGCACGTTATTAGAGGCGCATACTCTATACACTTCGAGATTCAAGGCAAGTTGTGCCGCGGTTTTGCTGTGGGCTTTACTGCGACGCGTGCTGGAGCGCGCAGCAATAACCACACCCCCAAATCTGTGAGCCGCAAGCCTTGCCAAGCGCCGCTCGTCTGCTACCCTCCTGCATGGATTTATGACATTGAATACGGGAAGAAACCATGAAACCAGCAACGATCGCACTACACGCCGGCTACCACGGCGACCCGGCCACCAACGCCGCGACCACGCCTATTTATCAAACAACCTCGTATACCTTCAACGACACACAGCACGGCGCAGACCTCTTTGACCTTAAGGTCGCAGGCAACATTTACAGCCGTATCATGAACCCCACCACGGGCGTTCTCGAGGCCCGGCTGGCAGCCCTGGAGGGCGGCATTGGCGCGCTCGCCGTTGCTTCTGGCATGGCGGCTATTCGCTACGCCATTGAGGCCATCGCCGAAGTGGGCAGCAATATTGTCAGCACATCGCAGCTATACGGTGGGACCTACAACCTGTTTGCCCACACTTTCCCGCGCCAAGGCATAGAAACGCGTTTTGCCAAAGCAGACGACTTCGACAAGGTAGCGGCACTGATCGACGACAACACCAAAGCTCTGTTTTGCGAGTCGATTGGCAACCCGGCAGGAAACGTTGTCGATATTGCACGTTGGGCAGAAATAGCCCATGCAGCGGGTGTCCCGTTGATTGTTGACAACACAGTAGGCACGCCTACTTTGTGCCGCCCCTTCGAGCATGGTGCAGATATTGTCGTGCACTCACTGACTAAATACATCGGTGGCCACGGTACAACCATTGGCGGCGCTATCGTAGATTCCGGCAAGTTCGACTGGGCCGCGCATTCAGAGCGCTTCGCCATCATGAACACACCGGACCCCTCCTACCACGGCGTGGTCTACA